>JAIXRO010000039.1 GCA_027485145.1 Hyphomonadaceae bacterium
GACGAGGCTGCCGTTGAAAGGTGTGCGCAACGGCAAGAAGCTCGGCAAGCTCGGCTACAAGGGCATCGATTCGGGTGAGTTCCTCTTCGAGGATTATGAGTGCGATGCGGGCCTCTGCCTTGTCGGCGGCAAGGAAGGCGAGGGCTTCTACATGGCGACCGGCGGGCTGGAGCTTGGCCGGATCAACATCGCCGCGCGCGGGGTCGGCATTGCGCGCCGGGCGCTGCGCGAGTCGGTCGCCTATTCGCAAATTCGCAAGACGATGGGCAAGCCCATTTGCGAGCATCAGGCGATCCAGCTGAAGCTGGGCGAGATGGCGGCGAAGACCCGCGCGGCGGAATTGCTGACCGAAGACGCCGCGCGCGCGTATGATTCCGGCGAGCGGGTGGACATGGAAGCCGGCATGGCGAAATGGTTTGCCTCGGAGACGGCGCTGGAAGTGGCGACGGAAGCGATGCGGATTCATGGCGGTTACGGTTATTCGACCGAATACGTGCTGGAACGTCTGTACCGTGACGCGCCGCTGCTGTGCATCGGCGAAGGCACGAACGAGTTGCAGCGGATGATCATCGCCAAGCAGCTGATCAAGAGGAATCCCGCCTGATGTTCCGTTCCCTGATGATTACCCTCGCCGCGCTCGCCTTGTCTGCCTGCGTGGCGGGGCCGTCCGGGCGCGGGGCCGATGCGCCGCCGCTGGAAGCAGTGCCTTCGGTGGATGTCGCGCGGTATATGGGTCTCTGGTATGAGATCGCGCGCTACCCGACGAGCTTCCAGAAGGACTGCGAAGGCACGACCGCCGAGTACACGCTGCGCGACGATGGCCGGGTCGATGTGCTCAATACTTGCCGGTTCGGTACGAAGGACGGCAAGCCGCGCTCCGCCGAGGCGGTGGCGCGGGTCATGGAGGGATCGAACGGCGCGCGCATCTTTGTGAACTTTGCCCCGATCCCGTTGCTGGCGGGGGATGGCAATTACTGGATCCTCTATCTTGATGACGGGTATACGCATGCGGTGGTTGGCGAACCGTCGGGCCGCTTCCTCTGGTACCTGTCGCGCACGCCGGTGATCCCGGCTGAGGTGCGGGCGCAGCTTGATGCGGCGGCGGTGGCGGCGGGCTATGACCTCAGCCTGCTGAAGGAAACGGAGCAGAGATGAGCGACGCAAGACTCGAGGCGCTTTCGGCTTCCATGCCTTTTGCCCGTCTTGCCGGGCTCAAGTTCACGCGGGCGGAAAAAGATTGCGTCTGCGCGGTCGCGACGGTTGGCGCGGATCATTGCACGGCGGGCGGCATTGCGCATGGCGGCTTCCTCATGACGATGGCCGATTGTGTGGGCGCCATCGGTGCGTTCCTGAATCTGCCGGACGGCGCCCAAGGCACCACGACGACCGAGAGCAAGACCAACCTGATTGCCGCGGCGCCCGTGGGCACGGTACTTACAGCGACGGCAGAGCCCGTCAGTATCGGTCGCCGTTTGCAGGTGTGGCAGACGCGGATCGAGACCGCCGAGAGCAAGCTGGTAGCGCTGACAACGCAGTCGCAACTGAACCTTTGAGTTTTCCAGCACGGGCGGCCGCAGCGGCGGGGGCCGTGCGGTGGTTTCTGAGATTCATGCGGGTGGGGCCTGTCTAGGATGTATCGTGATGCGCGATGGATGAAAGCGCGTGTACGGAGTATGCGCGGGCGTCCTGTTCGGGCGCAGGCGGCTCGGTGACAGCCTCGACTGCGAGCGCTGACGCGGGGCGCGGCGAGGTGATGGCGAGGGTGAAATCAAAAGTCGTGGTCTGCAGGGTGCCGTTCGCGGAGTAGCTCCAGGTGAAGTCGATCGGCATGTGCTTCAGGGAGACGATGCCCCAGCGGCTGATCTCGTACCAGTAGGGCACGCCGGGGCCATAGTGTTTGCGGACCCAGGCCTTCAGCGCAATCAGCTGCACATAGACCAGCGGCCAGATGAGGCGCGGCCAGCCGGTCAGGCCGGCGGGGGGCTGATGCAGCGTGTAGGTCATCGGGGGAGAGACTAACCCCGTTGGATGTGCGGCCGGATTCGTGGACGTGTTGATTCTTCAGTTTGCTGTCATCCCGGCGGAAGCCGGGACCCAGAAACTGAGGAATTACAGGGAAGTCTGGGCCCCGGCTTTCGCCGGGGTGACAAGGAAAAAGTGTTCGGAAAGACCGCAAACGATTCGATTTCGTAGGCACAAGTCAAAGCTTGTGCGCCGAAATTCGGGGCGGTTCTCGCGCTTTCGGGTCGGGACCCTGCCCGGGGCGGGCGGGCAGCGCGGCGCTTTCCATCGGCGGGGCGCTGCGTTAGAGAGCGGCCCGCACCGGAAACCGAACAAAACCAAGAGAGTTATCCATGGCCGGCCATAGCAAATGGGCAAACATCCAGCACCGCAAGGGCAAGCAAGACAAGAAGCGCGCCGTGCTGTTCGCGCGCCTTGCGAAGGAGATCACGGTCGCCTCGAAGATGGGCGGGCCGGACCCGGCGATGAACCCGCGCCTGCGCCTCGCCGTGCAGAACGCCAAGGGCGTCTCGGTGCCGAAGGACAATATCCAGCGCGCCATCGACAAGGGCCAGAGCGCCGGCGGGGCAGACTATGCCGACATCCGGTATGAAGGCGTCGGACCGGGCGGCGTGGGCATCATCGTCGAGGCTTCGACCGACAACAAGAACCGGTCAGCGACCGATATCCGCTCGGCCTTTTCCAAGAATGGCGGCGCGCTCGGCACGACGGGGTCGGTGTCGTTCAATTTCGACCAGCTCGGCGAGATCGAGTATCCGGTGAGCGCGGGCACGGCGGACCAGGTGATGGAAGCCGCGATCATGGCCGGCGCGCAGGATGTGGAATCGGACGAGGACGGCCACTGGATCTATACGGCGCGGGAAGACTTTGCGGCGGTGACGACGGCGCTGGCGGACGCGTTCGGCGGAAAGGTGGAGCCGGTCTCGGCGAAGATCATCTGGAAGCCGAAGGTGAATGTGGCGGTGTCCGGCGACAATGCCGACCTGCTGATGAAGCTGCTCGATGTGCTCGACGAGCTCGATGACGTGCAGAACGTCTATGACAATTCGGAATTGTCCGAAGAGGAAATGGCGCGGCTCGCGGGATGAGGCGCCCGTTCGCCGAGGGCGCGTTCCATGATTTATGAGGCGGCGAAGTTCCTGCACATTACCGGCGTTGCGATGCTGATGGGGAACATCACCGTCACCGCAATCTGGAAGTTCTTCGCGGACCGCGACGGGCGCCCCGAGGTGCTCGGCTTTGCGCAGAAGCTTGTGACGTACACGGACTGGTCGATGACCGCCTGGGGCGCGGCGCTGATCATCATCGGCGGGTATGGAATGGCGATTTCGGCCGGCTATCCGCTGGGGGAAGGGTGGCTGCTCTGGAGCCAGGTCCTGTTCTTCCTGTCGGGGTTCATCTGGCTGCTGGCGATCGTGCCGATCCAGGTGAAGCAGGCACGGCTGGCGAAGGCGTTTCCGGCCGGCGATGTGGGCGATGCCTACCGGGCGCTCTCCCGGCGCTGGCTGGCCTGGGGGCTGGTGAGCACCGTGCCACTGGTGATTGCGACCTGGCTGATGATTGCCAAACCGGTCTGATCGCGCGGGCGGGGCACGTTGACAGGCCGGGCATTTCACGGGTGAATGCTCGCATCGCTGAAGCGCGGTTGGGGGCCGGGAATGATCAGACCACCTACACTCTGGCGCTCGCTCGCCGCCGGCTCCCAAGCCTTGAGGGATTAGGCGCCGCCACGACGGGTCGGACACTGGGCTGGAAGAGGACGTAGACGTGCATATTGCCATTGCATCCGATCATGCCGCACGCGCGCTGAAAGCCGCGCTTGGCGAGTGGCTGCGCGCATCGGGCCATCAGGTCGATGATCTGGGCACGGATGGTGATGTAAGCGTCGATTATCCCGATTTCGGTTACAAGCTGGCGGCGCATCTTGCGGCGGGGCGTGCCGAGCGGGGCGTTGCGCTGTGCGGGACGGGGATCGGCATTTCCATCGCGGTGAACCGCCATCCCGGGATGCGCTGCGCGCTTGTCTCGGAGCCGCTATCGGCGGCGCTGGCGCGCGAGCACAATGATGCCAACGTGATTGCGATGGGCGCGCGGATCATCGGTATAGAGATGGCCAAGGCCTGTCTAACCGCATTCCTGGCCACCGAGTTTGGCGGCGGGCGCCATGCGCCGCGCGTGAGCAAGCTGGGGCATCCGCCCGGATCGCAGAGCTGAGGGAGACGTGTCCTGATCGCCATTGAGCAACCTGCAGAGGCCGATATCGACGTGCTGCATCCGATGTTGCGCGAGAGCTACTGGTCGCCCGGTATTCCGCGTGACACGGTGGAGCGCGCCTGCGCCCTCTCATTCTGCGCGATCGCGAGAAACGAGGCGGGCGTGCTGATCGGCTTTGCCCGCGCGGTGACGGACCGCGCGGTGTTTGCATGGATCTGTGACGTCATCGTTGCGCCTGCGCATCGCGGCGAGGGTCTCGGGCGCGGTCTTGTCCGTACCCTGATGGAGCATCCGGACACCCGAACGGTTCGCCGCTGGATGCTCGGGACGCTGGACGCGCATGGCGTGTATGCCGGGCTTGGGTTTGGCCCGGTCAAGGAGCCCCAGCGGCTGATGGAAGTGATCCGGGCCGCCCGCTACGCCAAGCCCGAAGGTTAAGCGGGCTGGAGTGTTGCGGGTGCGTCAGGCGCCCAATCCCAGGCTCTCGAGGATCGTCTCCGTGTCGGCGCCGAGCTCAGGCGGGGGGAGGCGCTGGCTGTTCGCGGGGGTTTCGGAGAAGGCGACCGGGTGGCGCATGGCGCGGTAGGTGCCGAGGCCCGGAGCGGTGACGTGCTGGAAGAAATCGGTGGCGACGAGGTGTACGTCGGTGAGGACTTCGGCGAGGGTGTTATAGCGCATGGCGGGGATGTTCGCCGCGTCGAGCAGGACGAGCCATTCGCCCGTGGTGCGCGTGGCGGCGACTTCCTCGATCAGGGCGTAGAGCGCGCCGGTATTCTCCGTGCGCGCCTTGTACGTGCTGAAGCGCGGGTCCTTGAACACGTCCGGCTTGCCGCCGATCTCGAAGAATTTCTCCCATTGTTCGTCCGAGTACGGAACGAGCCCGATATAGCCATCGAGCGTCGGGTAAGGGCGCCGGTTGGGATTGACGGAGCGGGTATAGGCGAGCTTGCCGCGGGCGGGGACGAAGGTCTCGCCGTAGAGGTTCTCGACCATGTTGAAGAAGGTGAAGCATTCCAGCATCGGCACCTGCACGAACTGGCCGTCGCCGGTCTTCGCCTTGTGGACGAGGGCGGCGAGCGTCGCATAGGTGGCGAACAGGCCGACGGTCTTGTCGGCGACAAGGGACGGCGCGTATTCGGGACGCCCGCCGGAGCGGATGGCGTTGAGGTCGGCAAAACCGGAGGCGCCCTGGATGAGGTCGTCATAGGCTTGCCGGAATTCGTAAGGCCCGCCCTGGCCGAAGCCGGCGCAATGGACATAGACGATGCCGGGGCGCAGCGCCTTGACCTGCTCGTAGCCGAATCCGAGACGCTCCATGCCGGCGAGGCGGACATTGTGGAAGAAGACGTCCGCGGTTTTCAGAAGCTCCGTCAGCGCCTGCTTGCCTTCGGGCGTCTTGGCGTCAAGCTCCATGGAGCGCTTGTTGCGGTTCAGCGCCATGTAGATCGGGCCGACGCCTTCGACGGGGGTGGGGCCCGCGCCGCGCATCATGTCGCCCCGGCCGGGCGGCTCGATCTTGATCACTTCGGCGCCAAGGTCGGCAAGGATGAGCGTCGCGAACGGGCCGAGCACGACGGTGCTCATGTCGATGATGCGAATGCCGGAGAGCGGACCGGGACGGGACGTGTCGGACATGCGCGGGGCTCCTCAAGCGATGCGCCGTTAGTGCCCCGGAGGCGCGGCCAGGATCAAGGACTATCGCGGCGTCAGAGCGCCCGGGCCGAGATCAAGCGCCCAGATCCAGCGCCAGGCGGGCTTCCTCGATATGGTCGGTCCTGGCCTTGAAGGCGGACCAGTCGTCGGTGGCCGCGATCGGATCCCAGAGGGCTTCGACCTCGTCGATCAGCAGGCTGACGGGCGCCGGCTTCTGGAAGTAAGGCGCGGCGAGGCGTTCGGGGCGGAAGGGGGCGCGGGCGAGCAGCGCGGCCCGGACCGGCGCGAAGGCGGGCTGTGCGTAGAGGGCTGCCTGCGGGGAGGCGGCGGCGCGCGCTTCGCTGGCGCAGAACCAGTCGAAGAAGGTTTGCGGCCAGTTCGCGCCGGACTCGGTCATCCAGCCGTAGAAGGCCTGCAGCAGGCCGATGTCCCTTGCCGGATCGCCCAAAGGCGCGAGGCCGAGCAGGGCATGGGTATGGGCGGCAAAGCTGTCGCGATAGGCGGCCTCGTAAGGGGCCAGCGACGGGGCGAGGTCTTCGGCTTCCGCCAGCAGCAGAAGCGCCGAGGCGAGTTGTTGCAACGCCCAGCCCCCCTGCACCGGCTGGCGGCCGAAGCGGTAGAGGCCGTTCTGGTCGAAATAGGCGGCGGTGAAGTTCGGATCGGACTGGGGCAGGAAGCGCCAGGGGCCGAAATCGAAGGTCTCGCCGGTGATATTGAAATTGTCGGTGTTCATGACGCCATGGACGAATCCGGCGGCCATCCATTGGCCGATCATGCGGCCGGTGGCGATGGCGACGCGCTCCAGCAGGGCGCAGGTCTTGCGGGCCATGTCCGGGTCATCGGCGTCCGGATGAAATTCGGCGACACAGTAATCGACCAGCGCTGCCATCGCTGCGCGGTCTTCCAGGTAGGCGCAGCGCTGGAAGGTGCCGAAACGGACATGGCTGTGGGAGAGGCGGACGAGGACCGAGCCGCGCGTCGGCGAGGGCTCGTCATTGCGTTCCAGCGATTCGCCGGTCTCGATCAGGCTGAAGGCTTTCGACGTGTTGACGCCAAGGGCTTCGAGGTAGCTGGCGGCGAGGATCTCTCGGACCCCGCCTTTCAGCGTCAACCGGCCATCGCCGCGCCGGGACCAGGGGGTCTGGCCCGAGCCCTTGGTGCCGAGATCGAGGAGGCGGCCGGCCTCGTCTCGCAGTTGCGCAAAGAGGAAGCCGCGGCCATCGCCGAGGTCCGGATTGTAGGTGCCGAACTGGTGGCCGTGATAGCGCATCGCCAGAGGCTGCGGCAGGTTGCCCGGCAAGGGTTCGAATCGGCCGAAATGGCGCGTCCATGCCGACGCATCGAGCCCGCCGAGCCCGACGGCATCGGCCCAGCGCTGGTTGCGCCAGCGCAACACTGTACGTGGAAAGTTTGCCGCAGCGACAGGGTCTGCGAGATGCGCGGCGAGCGGCATGAAGGGAATCAAGTAAGTTCCTTTTTTGAACGCATCAGTATTTCCAGCATAACCCGAGGTAAACAACCCGCCCTCGTCAGTCGGGCGCCCATCGCAAGTTCCGTTTTTGAATGCAGCGGTGCAGCACAGGTCGCCTCTTGCGGACCTTCGCAGACCCTCAAAGATGGGAATTGGTCAAATTCATGACAAGCGGCAAACGCTTGCGCCAAACCACATAGTTTCGGGAGGAAACGACATGAATAAACTCAAGGGAATGCTGTTCTATGCGTCCGCCATTGCGCTGTCCGGCGCCATGGTCGCGCAGGCACAGGAAGAAGA
>JAIXRO010000157.1 GCA_027485145.1 Hyphomonadaceae bacterium
CAGGCGCTCTTCCTTGACGTTCTTGGCCACCAGCGTGTCGAGCCCCGGCTCGTAGATCGGCATGATGCCCGCGTGCAGCTTGTCGATCTTCGAGGCATCCTTGTCCACGCACGTGACGACATGGCCGAAATCGGCAAAACAGGCGCCAGACACCAGGCCGACATAGCCCGTTCCGATAATCGCGACACGCATTTCAGGGATCCATAAACGCAGGCAAAGGGAGCTTTGACAGGCACATAAAGCGTTGCTTGAGGAAAATCACCCTCAAAGTTCACGAAACCCGAAAGGCGGCGGACCTGGGCGAGAACGGTACGCGGATCAGCCAGCTGGACAGAACCGCCGCACTCGATTCTAACCGGTATCCGGGACTGTAAACGGGAGCCGGTCGTTCGAATGCACAAAGCCCTGACCCGCCTCCTGGCCGCCGGACTTCTCGGTTTTCTTCCCGTCCCTGCGCAGGCAGGCGGACTTCAGCGGGCGGCGCTGGCGCAGATTGCGACACCTGTGATCATCGCCGAGGTGCAGCCGTTGCGGCTTGAGGTAAACCTCCGGAAGGCCATGCAAACCGGGGATTTCGTCGGGCTCGCCGTGGCGGTGGTACGCAATGGCGAGGTCACGTTCGTGCGCACCTATGGCGAGACGGAAGCCGGCAGCGGTGAACCTGTGGATCCGGATACGCTGTTCCGGATCGCGTCGCTGTCCAAAGGCTTCGCCTCCAGTCTGGTGGGCCTCGCCGTATCCGAGGGCAAACTCTCGCTGGACGCGCCGGTTTCCGGCTTTGCACCGGAACTCGCCTTGCCGCGCGGGGGAGAAAAGTCGCTGTCGCTTTCCGACATCCTGAGCCACCGGACGGGCCTGCCGCCGAATGCCTATGACAACCTGCTGGAAGCCGGCACGCTGCCCGAGGACATCCTGCCCGAGTATCGCAAGGTGAAGCCGACCTGCGCGGTGTCCGATTGCTATGCCTATCAGAATGTCACCTACGATCTCAGCGGCCGGGCGCTGGCGGCGGCGTATGAGGGGTCATTTCCCGAACTGGTCGACGCGCGCCTGTTCAAGCCGCTCGGCATGAAGACGGCGGCCTATGGCCTGGACGCGCTGGTCCAGAGCGGCAACTGGGCGCGCCCGCACAACCGCACGCGCCAGGCCGATCCCGCATTGCCGCCCAATCCCTGGACCCGGATCGAGGTGAAGCTGCCCTATTATGCGACGCCGGCCGCGGGAGGGGTGAATGCCTCCATCACCGACATGTCGCTATGGCTGAAAGCCCAGCTCGGCAACGTGCCGGACGTGCTGCCGCCCGACGTGCTGGAGCTGATCCACGCGCCGCAGGTAAGCACGCCGACCGAGACCCAGCGGATGCGCAGCGCCCTGCCGGAACTTCGCGCGTCGCAATATGCCTATGGGTGGCGGGTCTATGACTATGCCGGTCATACCGTGGTCGCCCATGGCGGCTCGGTGGACGGCTATGGCGCGCAGATCATCCTCGTGCCCGAACGCAATGCGGGGATCGTTGTCCTCGCCAACGCAAGGTCAAAGCGATTCTGGTCGATCACATCCATGTATCTGGATCTGTCTCTGGGCCTGCCGCCGCGCGACTGGCTGGCGCTGCACGAGCCCGAGCCGGCGGCCACGGAACCTCTGTAAGACGAACCGATCCCGGCGCGCCCCGTTCAGACGGGACGCTTGATCTCGTTGCCGGCGCCGAGCAGCACAACAGTCGGCGCATGCTGGCGCGCTTCGGCGGCGTCGACACCGCAGAAGGCGGCGATGATCACGTTGTCGCCGACGGCAAAGTGGCGGGCCGCTGCGCCGTTGATGCCGATGGTGCGCGAACCGCGCGGGGCTTCCAGCGCGTAAGTCTGGATCCGGTTGCCGTTGGTGACGTTCCAGATATCCACCTGCTCGTTCGGCAGGATGCCGGATGCGTCCAGCAGGTCCTGGTCGATGGAGACCGAACCTTCGTAGTAAAGATCGCACTGGGTGACGGTGGCCGCGTGCAGCTTGGCCTTCAGCATCGTAAGCAACAAGGGAGGCAAACTCCGGAGTCTGGCATGAGCAGTTTTGCTCACGTTGAGAATATGGGGGCTGCGATATTTGCGTTCAAGGTTTTATTGCATTGCAAAACGCAGGCCGTAAAGGCGCGGTATGTAAAGATTTGAGGCGGGTCGGGTCACAATTCGCTGACCTTCGCATCGACTGGCAGATTGACCGGACGGGGTGCCGGCCAAGGGTTGAACCCTTGGCCGGGCGAGCCTAGACCAAGCGCCGGGGAACGCATGCGGGGATCACCAGAATGGCCATGACGACCGATCCTTCCCCGACCGGGACGCCCAAGTTCAGCGTCATCATCGTCAATTACAATGCCGCTGACTACCTTCAGCAGGCGGTTGATTCCCTGGCGCAGCAAACCGTCCAGGATTTCGAGCTGATCGTCATCGACAACGCCTCGCACGACGGGTCTGCCGATCGGCTCGACCTTTCGGCCATGCCGCGGGCGCAGCTTGTCCGCAACAGCCGCAATCTCGGTTTCGCCGAGGCGAACAACCAGGCGGCGAAGCTGGCGAACGGCCAGTGGCTGGCCCTGCTCAACCCCGATGCCCGCGCTGCGCCGGACTGGCTGGAAGCGCTGAACCGGGCGATGAGCAAGTATCCGGGTTGCCGGACCTTCGCCTGCGCCCAATTCGATCTCAGCGACCGCAACGTGCTGGACGGCGCGGGCGACGCTTACCTGCTGTTCGGCTTTCCCTGGCGGGGCGGGTTCGGCCGGGCCGCGCGCGAACTGCCGGGACCTGGCTTCTGTTTCAGCGCGTGCGGCGCGAGCGCCATCTATGATGCCGCCCTGTTCCGCGCCGCCGGCGGCTATGACGAACGCTTCTTCTGTTATTGCGAGGACGTCGATCTCGGCTTTCGCCTGCAGCTGCTGGGTGAGGATTGCCGCTTCGTGCCCGACGCCGTGATCGACCACGCCGGCAGCGCCATTTCCGGGCGCGCCAGCCCCTTTTCCACCTATCACGGCACCCGCAACCGGATCTGGACCTACGTGAAGAACATGCCGCTTGGCCTGATGGCACTGACCCTGCCGGGCCATGTGGCGCTGACCTTGTACGTGCTGGCCCGCAACAGCTTCACGCCGCGTTTCATTCCCATGCTGAGAGGTATCCGCGACGGGCTCGCCGGTTCGATCCGTATGCGGACTTCACCGGACTGGCGCGCCGTACGCCGCCGCGGCGTGATGGGGCATGTCATCCGCACGATGGCCTGGAATCCCTGGCGGATGAGCCAGCGCCGCGTGCACGTGCGCCCGGCGCCGTGAGCCGTCCGGCAGATCAGAATCCCGTCTTGGATCTCGCGAGATTCAGCAGGTAGCTGGCGTATTCGGTTGACGCATAGTTCTTCGCGAGTGCCTCGACCTGAACAGCGGTAATGTATCCGCGCTCACAGGCGATCTCCTCGATGCAGGCGATTTTCAACCCCTGACGCTTCTGCAGGGTACGGATGAACTCACCAGCCTCCATGAGCGATTCCGGTGTGCCGGTGTCAAACCAGGCATAGCCGCGCCCGAGACGCTCGACGGACAGCTCGCCGGCTTCGAGATAGAGCCGGTTGAGATCGGTAATCTCCAGCTCCTTGCGCCCGGACGGCTTGATCTTGCGGGCGAGCTGGGTGACTTTCGAATCGTAGATGTACAGACCGGTGACAGCCCAGTCCGATTTCGGCTCACGCGGCTTCTCCTCGATCGAGACAGCCTGCCCGTCCGGAGCAATCTCCACAACGCCGTAAGCCGTGGGATCCTGAACCCGCGTTGCAAAGATCGTGGCGCCCGATGCGGCCGCGCAGCGGGCTTCCAGAATATCGCCGAGCGCTTCCCCGAAGAAGAGATTGTCGCCCAGGATGAGCGCAGCCGGCCCGCCTTCAAGGAAGGCCTCACCGATCAGGAATGCCTCGGCCAGGCCGCGCGGTGCATCCTGGACGGCATATTGAAAGTTCATGCCGAGCGAACGTCCATCGCCCAGCAGTTGCTCCATCCGCGGCAGGTCAACCGGCGTGGAGATCACGAGGATGTCCCTGATGCCGGCGAGCATGAGCGTGGATAGCGGATAGTACAGCATCGGCTTGTCGAAGACCGGCAGCAACTGTTTGCTGACAACCCGCGTCAATGGAAACAGACGCGACCCGGTCCCGCCGGCCAGAATGATGCCCTTCATGCCTTACCGCCTTGTGTTGCCGCTTCGGAAAACCGACGGCTCAGGAATCCGTCTTGTTCAAAAGTCCGAGGCGCTCACCGGCATAAACCGATTTGCGCAGCGGTTGCCACCATTCGCGGTTGTTCAGATACCATAGGACGGTCTGCTCCAAGCCCGTTTCGAATGTGGCGGCCGCCTTCCAGCCGAGCTCAGACTCCAACCGGCTTGCATCGATCGCGTAGCGATGGTCGTGGCCAGGCCGGTCATTGACGAAAGTGATCTGGTCGCACCGAGGATTCGCGCCCGGCAGCAGCCGATCGAGAATCTCGCAGATCGTCTGAACAACGTGCAGGTTCGTCCGCTCATTCCGTCCGCCCACCACATAGGTTTCACCCAGCGCGCCTTTCCGGGCGATCAGCAGCAGAGCGCGCGCGTGATCTTCAACATACAACCAGTCGCGTACATTGTCGCCCTTGCCGTATACCGGCAGCGGCTTTCCCTCCATGGCGTTGAGCGTGATCAACGGGATAAGTTTTTCCGGGAACTGGAAAGGCCCGTAATTGTTGGAACAGTTCGAGATGACGACGGGCAGGCCGTAGGTGCGCTGCCAGGCCTTCGCGAGATGATCGGACGCCGCCTTCGACGCTGAATAGGGCGACGATGGATCGTAGGCCGTCCGTTCACTGAAGTAACCGTCTTCACCCAGCGATCCGTACACTTCATCGGTTGAGACGTGCACGAAGCGGAATGCATCCCTCGCCTCGCCGTTCAGGCCGTCCCAATAGGTTCGCGCCGCTTCGAGCAGGTTGAACGTGCCCATGACATTGGTCGTGAGGAAGGATGACGGATCACCAATGGAGCGGTCCACATGGGTCTCGGCCGCCAGATGAAAAACGTGGTCCGGCTGTTGCTGCGCAAAAATCTGCTGCATGGCGGCGCCGTTCCGGATGTCTTCCACAATCAACCGGACCCGGCCCGTCGCCTCGAGCGGCACAAGTGTGGCGCGGCTCGCCGCATAGGTCAGGCTGTCGATGACCACGATGTCCGCCGCCGTGTCCGCAACCAGCTGCCGCACCAGCGCGGACCCGATGAACCCTGCGCCGCCCGTGACGATGACCTTGCGCAATCGAAGTCTCCTTTAAGGCCGGGACGCAGCGCGCGTCCTCAAAGCAGGTCCTTGCGGCCGTTGGCTTTCAGTGTGTTGACGATGGTCTTGACGTCCTGCGTCGCGCCGCGGCGGCTGATCAGGATCGCGTCGGCCGTGGCCACGATCACCAGATCTTCGAGGCCGATGGCCGCCACCAGCGGGCCGTCGGATTCGATCAGGCAGTTGTTGCAGTTGAGCGCCAGGACATTCGGCGCCGCTGCACCGGCCCCCTCGCCCGCGAACTTGAGGTCCGCGATGGCGTCCCAGGAGCCCACATCGTTCCAGCCCGCCTTCACGGGGGCCACGACAGCGACCCGTCCGGCCTTTTCCATGATGGCGATATCCACCGGTTCGGAGGGGCAATGCTCGAAGGCGGCCGCGTTCAGCCGCGTCAT
Organism: Hyphomonadaceae bacterium; assembly: GCA_027485145.1. GTDB lineage: Bacteria > Pseudomonadota > Alphaproteobacteria > Caulobacterales > Hyphomonadaceae > Hyphomonas. The sequence goes on from JAIXRO010000157.1 coordinate 5,730, forward strand.
GATACCTGTGCGGGACGCAGCGCCGAGCGCGTTGCGGCAGTGCGCCAGAATATCCGGCGCATGCGTCTCGAATGCCTGGATCATGGCATCGGCGCGAAACAGGAAAATGCCGGCGTTCCAGTCATATTCACCCGTCTCCAGATAGGCGGCGGCGGTTTCCGCGTCCGGCTTTTCCCGGAACGCCTGGACCTTGAACACGCCCGGGGACAAAGCCTCGCCGCGCCGGATGTACCCATAGCCGGTATCCGGCCCGGCTGCTTCGATCCCCAGCGTGACGAGATACCCGTCCCGCGCCGCGGCCAGCCCTGCCCCGACACCGCGCCAGAAGCCCGCCACATCGGCGATATGGTGATCTGCCGGCAACAGCAGGACCAGCGCGTCCGCGTCCTGCGCCGCAGCTTCCAGCGCAGCGACAGCCGCGACGGCGGCGGTGTTGCGGCCGAAAGGCTCGATCACGATCCGGCTGGCCGCACTGCCCGCTGCCACCAGATCGCGCTGGACCAGCGCCTCCTGCCCATCGCCGCAGATGATGACTGGCGGCGCGAACACCGCATCGATGTCTGCGAGCCGCAAACGGGATGCCGTTTCCGCCAGCATGGTATTGGCGCTGACGAGGCTGAGGAACTGTTTTGGGCTCGCGGCGCGTGAGCGGGGCCAAAGGCGGCTTCCGGCACCGCCGCACATGATGACAGGAACAAGCGTCATTCTAACTCCACCACCGCGCCGGGCGCGCCCAAGACTAGCTGACCGAGCCCGGCCGTGCCGCATTCCTACAGAGCCTTATCGCAGATGGCACGGGCGCATTACCCGCTCCCCGTCCGGCGGCCGGCAAATTCGGCGCATAAGTTTGTGCCTATCCCCAACTTCTCCGCCCTTGCAACCGCGATCTGAAAGATTTTTTCTTTTCACCGCCAACAGGTTGGAGAATTGAAGGCCGAAAAACAGGCCGCGCGAATCCGGCCGCATGCGGGGCGGATGTATCCTTTTGCGTCAATCCATCTCGCAGGAGCCCGGAACAATGACCCAGACGCCCAACCTCGCCCTCAGCTATCTGATGCCCAACCAGGCGCAGAAACACGTGACGGTCAACGAATCGACGCGGCGCCTCGATGCGCTGGTTCAGTTGAGCGTGGTATCCGCAACCGTCGCGACGGAGCCGGCCACGCCGCCGGACGGCGCGCGCTATATCCTGCCGCCCGGCGCGGCGGGGGCCGGCTGGTCGGGCTACACCGCGGGCGACGTCGCTGCCTTTCAGGATGGCGGCTGGACGCGGCTGATCCCCAACGAAGGCTGGAGCGCCGAGGTGGTCGACACGGGCGAGCGGCTTGTTTTCCAGGCAGGCAGCTGGAAGCGCCCGGCGCGCTTCGGCATCAATGCCAGCCCGGACGCGGCCAACCGTCTCGCGGTCGGGTCCGCTGCCGTGCTGTTCACGCATGAAGCACCGTCAGGCAGCGCGCGGGTAAAGGTCAACCGGTCCGGCGCGGGCGAGACCGCTTCACATCTTTTCCAGAGTGGCTTTTCGGGCCGCGCCGAGATCGGGCTGGCCGGCGACGATGCCTTCCGCCTGAAAGTCAGCGCCGATGGCAGCGTCTGGCGGGACGCGCTGGTAGTGGACGAAGCCACAGGCCATGCCGGCTTCGGCGTCGGCGACCCGCAGCACCGGCTGGATGTCGACGGCGCGGTCTGCCTGCGCCGCCCCGCCGGGCAGTTTCATCTGACCAATGAAGCGGTCGATACCGCTCTCCCCGACGGCGCAAGCATCGCTATCGAACAGTTCAGCGGCCTCATCCTGATTTCGAACACGGTCACCGGCGGGGTCGGCCTCTACCTCTGCGGCGGCGGCGGGGCTGTGATGGTGTCCCACGTAACCCACGTGCCGGGCACGCTCAGCTTTGCGACGAGCCCGCACCGCTATGTGTTCACAAACACGACAGGGGCGGCGGCGACCTACCGGTTTCTGTTGCTGCGCGCCCGCGATGCAGTTTGAGCCTTTGGCGCTCAGCGCGGTTGAACTGGCGCCGCCGCGCGACTAAGCCTTGGGCCGTATCAGCGGGACACGCAGCATGATCTCAGAGCCGCCCTCGACTGCCGCGCAGGCGCTGCGCGCAAAACTGTTCGAGATCGCCGGACTGGCCCTCGCCATCGGGGTTTTGTTCTTGGTCATCAACTGGCTCCATTTCCAGTTCCTGCCGGTATCGGTGATCCTCTATGCCTGCATACTCGACACGCTGGCGGCGTCAGCGATCGTGCTGGGCCTCTACCGCTTCATCTGGTGGAAGCGCACCGCGCTCGTGGCGACCGAGGCCGGGTTGACCGTCATCGCAGCGAACCTGCTGGTCCTGCTTTACGCCGTCATGGGTCCGACGGTCATCGACCGGTCCCTGTCGATCTATATTGTGCAGAAAGTCGACATGCGCGGGGGCGAAGTTGCCGAGGCGGCGATGCCTGCCATCTTCACGGACGAGTACATGCCGGAGTTCAGGCTTGTCGACGTCCGTCTGACGGAACAGGTCACATCCGGCACCTTGGTCATCGAGAATGGCTGCATCTCGATCACGCCGAAAGGCAAGCTTCTCTCCGATTTCGCAGGATTTTACCGCAAGAACTTCATGCCGAGGAAGCGCGTACTGATGGGCGAGGTCACGGACCAGCTGACTGACCCTTTCCGGGGCACGCAGCCGCGCGTCGATGTCAGGTGTCCGGAGCGGTAGCGTTCGCAAGTTCCACTGGCCTGGATTTCCGAAAGGTCCAGAATGTGTGGATCAGATAGCTTGAAGGCGGATAGAACAGCGTGCTGGCTGTCAGCGTGATGTTTGGATCAAGCCCGAGCCCGTCCATCAGAAACACCATTCCGGACTGAACCGTCACGAGAATGCCCGTGGCAATGATGAACCTCGGGCCGCGCCGTGCATGGTCTCCGGAAATCTGGAACGTGAAAATCTTCTGCCCGTAATAGGACGCCACCAGGCTGACCGCGCTGGCGATGGCATGGGCCCAGAAGACAGGCATGCCCGTCCACTTCAGCCCGAACGCGAGCGCCGCATAAAGCGCTGTGCCTGCAATTCCCACGACAAGGAAGCGCGCCGATTGCAGGATCCGTTCGCGAAGCGTGATCATCCCGGAGCTAGGACACCGACCGTTCGACCGCCTGCAACGCGCGCAGGTGCCGGACTTCACGCAGGTGGTGTTTCAGCAACTCGCTCGGCAGCGCCGATGACCGCTCCCGTGTCGCCAGCAGCGACAGCACCAGAAGGAACCCGGTGAACAGCGCTGTCAGCAGCGTCGAGACCAGGAAGAGGATCACGTTGGTTGCATAGCCGGGCACGAAGGCATTGGTGAAGAATTTCAGCCAGACGACGATGATGACGGCAGAGGCCGTCAGGAAGATCAGCCCAACGAGCATGGACAGGATCCGGCCGATCACCACGTCCGTGAACACCGAGATCGCCGAGAACCCGTGGATCAGCAGCGAGGTGAAGTTCATCTTGGACTCGCCAGCATAGCGTTTTCCCCGGATCGTCGGGACGAAGACGAGCGGCACCCGGCATTTCATCACGGTGGCGGCAAAGTTGTTCCAGATGCCGGAATTGAACAACAGGTTCGGCACCCGCGCCGCCGGTATGACCGAAAAATTGCCGAACGAAATCGGCCGGCCCGTGAGGAAGCGGAACACCATCTTGTAGAGCTGGTAGAAGGTCCGGAACAGGAAGCCTTCAGACCGCTTCACGCGTTGGGCGGCGATCAGCGCGCCGGGATTGGCGAGGTGCGCCTCCAGCATGCTCCCGATCGCTTCGGGCGAGTCCTCGCCGTCACTGTCCATGACGATGACGAGATCCGGCGACAGGGTTGCGTGCACATGCGCAAGGCCAAGCGCGATGGCGCGTTGATGCCCGAGATTGGAATTCAGCCGCAGGACGATGACATCCCGGAGGCACCCTGACAGCACGGCCACCGGCGGCGCCACGACGTTTATCGATCCATCGTCAACCGCCACAAGCGTCACCTCATAGGGCTGCAGCTCGGGCAGATGGGTCAGCTTGCCAGCGAGGATCGCGAGGCTTTCCCAGTCATTGAATACCGGTGTGACCAGGACGATTTTCTGGATTGGCATCGGCGGCAACGCTCATCTGTCGCGGTTACAAGGCGACCGCCTCAGCGCTGGGCGGGCCCGAAATCGGGGCTCATCCAAGGCCTTGGCAGACCCCCAACTTCATAGACAGTCGGCCCACCATCCGCTAGTCAGTTTTCGCTTGAGCGGCCCGGGCGCCGTAGTCTGTTGAAAGTACGCGCATTATGATTGCCTTGCACCTGAGCGGGCGCGACGTCTCAGTCGATTGCCTGCAATTGTCCAAAAAACCGGAACAGCGGCTGGAGACTGGCGCGTGACATCGCAAGCAACTCCGGGCCCGTCAGCACGCGTGTCCTCGCTGATGTCGCGGGTCTTCAGGCAGACGCGCCTCCAGACCATAGGCTGCGGCATACTCGTTCTCATGGCGGTGATCTGGGCGCGGATGACGCTGGGTCCGCGGCCGTTCGACATATTCGACACCAACTGGCTTTGGGGCGACCTCGCGCAGGTTTACATCTCCTGGAGCCTGTACATGGGCGACCCGTCTGCCTGGTTCCTGCAGACGGACCAGATGAGCTACCCGCTCCCGATGTCGATCTCGTTGTTCGACCCGATGCCGATCCTGCTCCTGATCTTGAAGCCTGTCGCCTGGCTGTTTCCTGACGGCGCGCAGTACTTCGGTTACTACTTTACCCTCTGCTTGATCCTTCAGGCGGTGTTCGGATATCTCGGGATCTCAGAAATCCTGAACCTCTGGTCTGATCCTGACGGTCGGGGAAAACTCTGGCCCGTCGTGGTGCAATTCGCCGGCGCTATCCTGATCCTGACCGCGCACTTCACGATCAGCCGGTTCGAAGGGCACACCGCCCTGTCGTCGCAGTGGCTGCTTATCCTGGCAATCTGGATTGCCCTGCGGACCCGCTCGGTGAACGGCCCGAACTGGTTCCTCGCCAATGCCGGGGTGCTGTTCTTCGCGACCGGCTTCAACCCGTATCTGGCTGTCATGACGGGCATCTCTCTGGGCGCCGTCGCGCTTTGGCAGATCAGGATGGGCAACGCACTCGCGATCCTGATCCGCATCGGCGCGCTGCTGGCTGCCGGCGTGTTTGGACTTTGGTTTTTCGGTTTCGCCTCGGGCGCCGAGGCCGGCACCTACGGGTTCGGCGTCTATTCGATGAACCTCCTCGGGCCTCTGGACTCAAACGGTCACGGATCCTTGCTGGGTATCGACGTGCTTGATGCGACGACCGGGCAATCATTCGAAGGCTTCACCTATGTCGGCCTCGGCGTGCTTCTGCTGATCGCCTTCGGCGGCCTTAGCCTCTATCGCTCGAAGATCGATGACCGTCTGCCGCTCTGGATGGGTGCGTCGATCATTGCGCTCGCCTGTTTTCTCGCCGTCTCGACGCGCGTGACCTTGTCGGGGTTCCAGTTCGAGTATCCGATGCCCGCATTCTACAGCGAGATGATGAGCCGTTTCCGCGCGTCGGGCCGCTTTTTCTGGGTCGCCGGATTCTGGATTGTCGTGCTGGGCGTCGCCGTTGTGGCGAGACGCTACCCGGGCCGCTCGGCGGCCTGGATCGTGGCGGGGCTGGCGCTGGTTCAGTGGATCGATGTCGCGGGGTTCGCAACCCGGATGAACAGCACCATCGCAACCTTCCAGCGGCTGGAGCTGCAGCTTGCACCGGATGCCTTTGCAGAGGGGCCTCCGGAAGTGATCCGCATCTTCCCCCCCTGGCAATGCGACCCCTTCACGTCGCCCGGCGGCCTGCGCAATTATGAACTCACGGGTTACTACGCGCTCGAAAACAAGGTTGTGACGAACAACTTCTATGCGGCGCGGGTCACCGACGAACAGCGCGCCTATCACTGCGACCTGGATGCGCGCGTGCCGGAACTGGACAAGCCCGGAGTCTATGTGTTCTCCGACGCGCTCTACGCAGCCCATCGCGCGCGCATTGACAGCGTTCTCACCTGCGCCCCGCATCCGCAGTTCCCGGGCGCGGTTCTGTGTACATGAACTGTCTTTCGAAATCGCCAAAAGTCTGGCAGCCAAGCGTTCATCCGCGTTCTACTCAGCGGATCGCCAATTGAACATTCTCGAGAGTGACCAAAAATGAGCTTGAGGCCGTCAGCCGTTCTGCCTAAGGCCGAAAGACTGCTAGCGCCGCATTGGCCCCTTTTGGTCGTTCTGTTCGTTGGGATGACCTTTGTGGTCAGGGCGGTCGATGACTTCCGCGGCATCCCGGGGGATCTCGGCGACGCGCGCTTCAATAGCGTTGTCCTAGAGCATTTTTACTTGTGGGCCAAAGGTGCAAATGAGCGTTTATGGGACCCGGGCTTTTTTTATCCTTACAAGGACGTTCTGGGATTTAGCGACAATCATTTCGGTTCTGCCCCAGTCTATGCGGTATTTCGATTTCTCGGCTTTGACCGAATGGATGCCTTTCAAGGTTGGTTTGTCGTCGGGCACATCTCGACGCTATTGGCGACTTACATCAGCTTTAGAATCTTGGGCTTTTCAAACACTGCTGCCGCTTTCGGCGCTTTAGTGTTTGCCTTTTCGCTCAATGTTCTTGCGAAGACCGGGCACGCTCAGTTGACCTATCGTTTCGGTACGCCGCTTGCCTTCAGTATGTTTTGGCTAATGCTTCGCGATGCTAGGCCCGAAAAACTCGGTTGGGTTGCCATTTGGACATCATGGCAATTCCTATGCTCAATCTACCTTGGGCTGTTTCTCTTTATGATTCTATCAGCCGTTTTCATTGCATACATCGTGCTAGCCCAACCCAAACAAGTCTGGACGACCATACACAACTTTCGAAACCTCACCTTGCGACAATGGACATTCTTAGCGCTGCAGATTGTCGGCTCTGCCGTCATTCTGCTCTCAGTTCTGCTGAAGTATGCTGAAGTGAAGACGCTCTATGATTTTGGTCGTAATTACGGCGATATTTCGCAGATGCTTCCTCGCATACAAAGCTATTTTATGGCCGATTCATCAAGTATTTGGAGAGACTTCAGCCATTCTATTGGAGAATACATTACCTACAGACACGAGCACCAAATGTTTTTTGGTGGGTTTGCGCTCCTGCTATGCGCTCTAGCGCTGTTGCATTGGAGAAAAGCTGCGTGGGAGGAAAATCTATTCCGAGTCGCGATAGGTGCTTCGGCAATTGTTTTCGTTTCGACCTTAGCAGTTGGGTCCACACATTCGGTCTTTCAGCTATTGCTGCTGATACCGGGCTTTGATTCCATCCGTGCAGTAACGCGCATCTCGTTGGTGCTGGTGTTGCTTGTGGCGATTGTCGCCGCAATAGGCATCGAAGGTCTCATTCGTCCTAAATGGATACCTACCAAATTCGCCGTTCTGTTATTGGCTTCGCTGAGTCTGGTTGAGACTAACAGCTTCAGTCCTCATTCAACGCCGAAGTCCGAATGGAAAGCGCGTGCGGAGCAACTGAGAACAACCTTACCAAACCCATTTCCAGAAGGCGGCATTCTATGGGCCACGTCGACGCCGTTCGATCACTTTGCTGCTCTATACACAGAACTCGACGCGATGATCGTTGCTCAGGATTTGGGCGTTCCGACCTTGAATGGTTACTCCGGAAATTCGCCGCCGGGATACGTTTTCCCGACGAACTGCACTGATCCGACCCCAAGGTTTTCTCAGTTTGCCCCTTTTTCTCAAGAGACGTTGCTTTCTGTAAAAAATATACAGCAGCGCATCGTGAGCGCGGGCACAGTTGTTTGCTCAGTGTTCAGCGATCCTCAGCCTTCGACAGGTGGAATTGATCAGTCAATTGCGCCAAAGATTTTGATGTCTGCTGAACCAGATGAGCTACCCAACTTTTTCAACGTCACAATCAGGAATACTTCGGACCAAGCTTTGCTGACCAACTCGACTGGGAACACTGCCGTAAGGTTGTCTTGGCGGTTTAACGCCAGTGACGGTTCAACTGAGGCGAACTGGGATCCTCGCTTTGATTTGGGATTTTCTCTCGCACCAGGTGCCGAGGCCCAAGTGCTTGTTGAAGTGGAGCGTCCAGATTCAAGCGAAGATTATTTGGAGTTTAGTCTAGTTCAAGACGGATACTTCTGGTTTCACGATGCGGGAATGTCCATTGCCCGCGTTCATATAGGCGCGTCTGATCTTCAAAAATAAATGCAGCACTGCAGCACGAGTAATCGTTCTCATCAGAGGCGCGGCCATTACTAGCGGTAACGCACAACCCGTTTACTCATGCCCTTCCGTCTTCCCAAGATCGCCGGTGCCGAGACCAAGGCGCAGCTGGGACACCGATAGACCTTCGGCTGATTCCGGCCGGCCCATCATGGCGTCGCCCACGGACAGCTCGATCCGGTTACCCCGGATATGGGAATTCATCAGGATACGGATGCCGCTTCCGGCCGGGAACATCCGGTAGTCCCGGAAGAGTTCCAGCGGCTCGCCGCCGTCGATCCGGATGTCCACCTCGGCAAGGGTGAGTGCGGCCCAGTCCGGCGCCGAGGCGCCCGCAAGGTCGATCGCGTCGATCTCGGGTGAGCCGTCCAGCGTCAGCGCATAGGTGATCCGGCCGTTCGAGGCATCCTTCGAAATGGACGTGTTGGTGAGTTCCATGGGCACGAGATCCGGACGCGCGAAGGTCAGCAGTGCAGCCGCCGGCAAGACAGCTGCAAGTCCCTTCCAGTTGCGGGACTGGAGCAGCATCCGCGCGCCGGCCAATCC
>JAIXRO010000131.1 GCA_027485145.1 Hyphomonadaceae bacterium
AAGCTCGCGCTCTCGATGACTTTGTCAGCTTCCACGTCGAGATTCTCGACGACAATTTTTTTCACGCGCTCAAGAACGTCGGACATGAATACCTCTCCGGATTATCACTGAGGACTGGTCGGTTTGAACCATTGTGTTGCGCCTAGCACACACTCTACGAGAGCGCCAAGCCCTTGTCTCAATAGGGACTGCGCACGGTCAGATCATCGCCATGCCGCCGTTTACGTGCAGGGTCTGGCCCGTAACATAAGCGGCTTCACTGGATGCAAGGTACACTGCGGCGGCGGCGATGTCTCCGCCCTGCCCCAGCCGGCCGGTGGGAATCTGCCCCAGAAGGGCCGCTTTCTGCGCGTCCGGGAGGCCGTCCGTCATGGGCGATTCGATGAAGCCGGGGGCGATCGTATTGGCGGTGATTCCCCGGCTGGCGACCTCCTGGGCTAACGATTTCGTGAAGCCGATCATGCCGGCCTTGGACGCGCAGTAGTTCGTCTGGCCGGGGTTTCCGGTGACGCCGACAATGGAGGTGATTCCGATAATGCGGCCGTGGCGGCGCTTCATCATGCCCCGGACTGCGGTCTTGGCGAGCCGGAAATAGGAACCGAGATTGACGTTTATGACGTCGTTCCAGTCCTCATCCTTCATCTGGATCAGCAGCTTGTCTTTCGTGATCCCGGCATTGGCCACGAGGATATCAAGCGGGCCGAGCGCGGCTTCGGCCTGGCCGACGAGCGCATCGACGGCGGCGGGGTCAGACAGGTTGCACGGCACGATCGCCGACTCGCCCTTCAGGGTCGCGGCGACTTCCTGCAGAACGGCTTCGCGTGTGCCCGAGAGGGCGACCTTTGCGCCGGCCTCGGACAGGGCCTGAGCGATGGCGCGGCCAATGCCGCCCGAAGCGCCGGTGACGAGGGCCGTGCGGCCGGTAAGGTCGAACATGGGACTTATCCTTTGAGAGCTTTGGCGAAGGCTTCGAGATCTTCGGGATTGCCGAGGGTGAAGCCGGTCAGGGATTTCTCGATGCGGCGCTGCATGACAGTGAGCACTTTGCCGTTGCCGGTCTCGGCGGTCATGGTCACGCCCTTAGCCACCATGAACTGAACGGACTCGGTCCAGCGGACGCGGCCGGTGACCTGTTTCACGAGGTTTTGGCGGATGGTTTCCGGATCGGTGACGGCGTTGGCGGTGACGTTGGCAACGAGCGGTACGCCGGGCGCTTGGATGGCGGTACTCGCAAGTGCTTCGGCCATGGCGTCCGCGGCGGGCTGCATGAGCGAGCAATGGAAGGGGGCGGAGACGTTCAGCGCCATCGCCTTCTTCACCCCGTTGGCCTGCGACCAGGCGACGGCGGCATCGATGGCGGCCTTGGTGCCGGAAATGACCAACTGGCCCGGCGCGTTGTCGTTCGCGATCTCGCAAGCACCGCCGGTGGCGCGCCCGGCCGCGCAAGCGGCTTCGGCCTGATCAATCTCGGCGCCGAGGAGGGCCGCCATGGCGCCCTCACCGGGCTTAACGGCGGACTGCATGGCGTTGCCCCGGATGCGCAGGAGGCGGGCGGTGTCCGCGAGGCTGATCGAACCGGCAGCGGCCAGGGCCGAGTATTCGCCAAGGGAATGGCCGGCAACGAAGGCGGCGTCTTTCACGGTGATGCCGAAGTGCGCCTCAAGCGCGCGGCAGGCGGCCACCGAGTGCGCCATCAGGGCGGGCTGGGCGTTGGAGGTGAGGGTCAGGTCGGCGAGATCGCCGCCCCACATCAGGCCGGACAGGTTCTGGCCGAGGGCGGCGTCGACTTGCTCGAACACGGCTTTGGCGGCCGGAAAGGTCTCGGCGAGGGCGCGGCCCATGCCGATCTCCTGGCTGCCCTGGCCCGGAAAGATGAATGCGAGCGTCATTGGCGGACCCCCATGTCGTTTTGGCCTCCCGAAGTGTTTTGGCGGTGCTAAAGCGCGCCCCCCCGGCATGCAAGCGCTTGAAATCTGTGGCCAGATGGGCTTTAGACCCCCCTTCGCAGCAAGGTGCGGTCCTCAAGTCCCCGGAATGAGCCGGAAAAAGAGGGGCCATCGCTGGTCCGGGTCTCCCGCCCGCCAGCGCCGCATCTTCGAATTTTGGGAATGAAAACATGGCACTGTACGAACACGTCGTGATTACACGACCTGATATTTCGCCGGCGCAGGTGGATACGTTCATTGAAGAAATGAGCACCTTCCTCACCGAAAAAGGCGCAAAAGTCGGCAAGACCGAATACTGGGGCCTTCGCAGCCTCGCCTACCCGATCAAGAAACAGCGCAAGGGCCACTACTCGCTCATCAATATCGATGGGCCGGCTGAAGCGATCCACGAACTTGAACGCCGCCAGCGCATCTCCGAAGACGTGATGCGCTACCTGACCGTCCGCGTCGAAACGCTTACCGACGAGCCGTCACCGGTTCTGTCGCGTAAAGAGCGCCGTCCGCGCGACTAAGGGAGAGGAACAGATCCGATGGCACAGAAAATCAACATCACGAACATTCCGGCCCGCCGTCCGTTCGGACGCCGCCGCAAGGTGGACCCGTTCACGGGTGAGCACGCGCAGGAAATCGACTACAAAGACGTCAAGATGCTGCAGCGCTATATCTCCGAAAAAGGGAAGATCGTGCCGAGCCGCATCACCGCCGTGAACCTGAAGAACCAGCGCAAGCTGGCCCAGGCGATCAAGCGCGCCCGCATGCTGGCGCTCATCCCGTTTGAAGTGAAGTAAGGAGAGACCCATGCAAGTTATCCTCCTTGAGC
>JAIXRO010000019.1 GCA_027485145.1 Hyphomonadaceae bacterium
AACAGCGCCCGGGCGTCCCCGCCGGGAAAGTCTGCCCGCGCGGTGCCATAGTCGGGCATGAACAGCGTGTCGCCGACGAAGGCCATGTCGCCAACAAGATAAGTGACACAGGCCGGCGTATGGCCGGGCGTGTGCAGCACGCGGATATCGAGTCCGCCGAGTGGCAGCGTGTCGCCGTCTTCCAGCAGCACGTCAAAGACGCGCCCGTCCGGCGTATCGGACACCTTTCCAAACAGCGGCACGAACGCCTTTTGGACCTCCGTTATGTGCGCGCCGATGCCGATCCTGGCGCCGGTCAGCTGGCGCAGGTGATCGGCGCCGGACAAGTGATCGGCATGCGCATGCGTGTCGAGGATCCAGTCGATGCGCAGGTTTTCGTCCCTGGCGGCAGCCAGCACCGCGTCAGACGAGGCGGTTCCAAGGCGCCCCGCATTCGGATCGAAATCCAGCACCGGATCGATGATCGCCGCGGCGCGCGTCGCCGGGTCCCAGACAAGGTAGGTGACCGTGTTGGTGGCCGTGTCGAAGAAAGATCTGAGGTTCGCCATCGCGCGGGGTCCTTGTTTTGCTCAGATATCTATATATTAGCTATTGCTAATTTAGCAAGTGCTTATATATGAGGCCTATGACGAAAACGAATCTCGACCCTGTTCAGTTCCGTGAGCGTGCCGGTGAAGCGGCAAAACTGCTGCGCACGATGTCCAACGAACACCGCCTGATGATCCTCTGCCGCCTCGGCGACGGGGAACTCTCTGCCGGTGATTTGCAGGCCGGAACGACGCTGTCCCAGTCTGCCCTTTCGCAGCACCTCGCGGTGCTCCGGGAAGACGGCCTCGTGACCACGCGCCGGGCGGGACTGAACATCTTCTACCGGATCGCGGACCCGTCTGCGCTTCGGGTCATTGAAACGCTGGCAGGCATCTTCTGCCCTGAGGACTGAAAACCATGAGTACACTGACGAAAATTGATCCGAAAACGGTGGCTGACGGCCTGAAGGCCGGGCGCTTCCATCTCATCGATATCCGCGAGACGGATGAATATGCGCGTGAGCATATTTCAGGCGCCGTCTCCATTCCGCTGTCGCGGGTCGAACAGGCCGACGTGAAGCTGGAAGCGGGCCGCACGGTGGTCTTCCATTGCAAGAGCGGTATGCGGACCGAAGCCAATTGCGCGAAACTGGCAGCCCGCGTGGACGGCGATGCGCTGATCCTTGAGGGCGGCCTCGACGCCTGGAAGAAAGCCGGCCTTCCGGTGAAGGACAATGCGAAAGCGCCCCTGCCGATGAACCGCCAGGTGCAGATCACGGCAGGAACGCTCGTGCTGGCCGGCGCGCTCATCGGCACGTTCGTGCATCCCGCCGGTTACGCCCTGTCGGGCTTCATCGGTGCGGGCCTGATCTTTGCCGGCGTGAGCGGCTGGTGCGGCATGGCGAATGTGCTGGCGGCGATGCCCTGGAACCGGACGGCCTGAGCGGCGCCGCATGATCGAGCTCACCCCCTTTGTCATTGTGGCGGCGCTGCTCAGCGGCGCGGTTATCGGTCTCTTCCTCGGCACGTTCGGGGGTGGGGGATCGGTGCTGGCCGCGCCCTTGCTGCTCTATGCGGTCGGCGTCACGGATCCGCATCTGGCTATCGGGACGTCTGCGGCGGCGGTTGCCGCCATCGCGCTCGTCAGCCTCACCGGGCATTGGCGGGCAGGCCGCGTGAAATGGCCGTGTGCCGCTTTGTTTGCGGTTTCGGGATTTCTTGGCTCGCTGATCGGATCGACGCTCGCGCTTCAGGTGTCCGGTGACTGGCTGCTCCTTGCCTTTGCCTTTGCGATGGCAGCGATTGGCCTGTCGATGCTGCGCCGGCCGAAAAGCGAAGGCGACCCGGATGTCCACATCACGCCGAAGCTGATGGCCCGCATTGCCCCGATGGGGCTCGGCGTGGGCAGCGCGGCAGGCTTCTTCGGGATCGGCGGCGGCTTCCTGATCGTGCCAGGCCTGATGATGGCGACCGGCATGACGCTGGCCAATGCGACCGCCTCCTCTCTGGTCTCGGTGGTGGTCTTTGGCGCGGCAACGGCCGCAAACTACGGCGTCCACGGCGAAATCGACCTGCGCCTCGCCGGCCTTCTGCTGGCCGGCGGCGCCGTCGGCGGCGGATTCGGCATCCTGGCGGCCCGGGCCCTCGCCAGCCGGGTGCGTCTCGCGCGGTCGGCATTTGCGCTGCTGATCGTCGCGGTCGCGGTCTATGTCGGGTGGAAAGCCACCGCCGCGCTCGGATGGACGGGTTAAAGCAATGTCAGCACCGCCTGCGAAAGGTTGCTAAATGTGCAGCAAAGCGCTGTTATAAGCCCGGGATGGGTTGGTTGGCCGCTGCGCGACGCGCGGACGCTGTAAGGGAGAAAGCTCATGAGCCTGATCTGGTGGATTTTACCGTCGATTGCCGGCGTACTCGGCTTGATTCTGTTGTTCGCCGGCTTCGCGAAGATGGCCGGGCTGAAACCCTTTGCCGGTGTCACGCGGCTGGCTTTCGGCAGCGGCTTTCTGGGCCTCGCCGGCGTGATCGCCTTCGCGGGCCTGAATATCCAGACCTACAAGCGCCTGACCTACGAACGCCCGGTCGCGACCATCAAGTTCACCGCCGTGGCCGATCAGCCGGATGCCTACCGCGCAGATGTCGTGTTCTCGGATGGCCAGACGCTGCTGCAGGCCGATGGCACCGCGCCCGTGTTTCGCGGCAATGAGTGGCAGATCGGCGCCAAGGTCATCAAGTTCAAACCGATGGCCAATATCCTCGGCTATGATTCGATTTACCGGCTGGAGCATATGCGCTCGCTGGATGCGATGCAGTTTTCGTCCGAGGCCGTCACCGAGGGCAAGATTGACGGCATCAAGATCGTCGAGACAGAGCCCGGGATCGATGTCGGCGGCCTTGCCGCAAAGTACGGCTCGCAATTCGGCATCGACGCCGAATACGGCTCGGCGACCTATCAGCCGATGGGCGATGGATACGAGTATGAAGTCTCGATCACCCAGGACGCCCTGATCGCGCGCCCCAGCGAAGCGACGAAATCCAAGATCCAGGACCAGTCCTATCCCGGCTTCAGACCGATCGGCGGCTCGAACGGATGAACCCCTGGGAACGCTACGTTGTCCCCAATCTGATCTCGTGCGCGTGTTCCTCGCGCCCGATCATGAAACAGCGGGCAAAAGTTGTTCCGAAGGCGGAGGGTGTGGTGCTGGAACTCGGCTGCGGGTCCGGCACCAATTTCGCCATGTATGATGCCGGCAAGGTGGACAAGCTCTATGCGCTTGAGCCCGCGCCCGGCATGGTCGTGAAGGCCCGCCGGACAGCCGGATCGCTCGGTATCGGCAAGGCTATCGAGTTTCTCGAAACGGGCGCCGAACACATTCCGCTTGCGGACAAATCCGTCGACACGGCCGTGATCACCTTCGTGCTGTGCACGATCCCGGACTGGAAAAGTGCACTCGCCGAGACGCGCCGGGTGCTGAAGCCCGGCGGGAAAGTACTGTTCACGGAACATGGCCTCTCCCCGGACGAAGACATTTCCAAATGGCAACGCCGGATCGAGCCCGTCTGGAAAGCGATCGCAGGCGGCTGCCATCTGACGCGCGACTCGGTCAGCCTGCTTCGCGAGGCGGGTTTTGTCTGCGACGATGCCGAGACGATGTATCTGCCAAACTCGCCGAAGATTGCCGGCTATGTCAGCTGGGGCTCGGCGCGCCCCGCCTGATGCGCCGGCCGCCCTACCTGCCATTTCTGAATGGGCCGCTGACGCTGGCGCCAGGGCTGAAGCCGATTGCGCCGGAGGCCTGGCTTGCCCCGGATACCGAGGCGCATGTGCTCGCCGAGAAACGCGCGCTCATGCGCGAACATCGCAGTGAGGTTTACGGCGCGCGGGAGGGAAGTGAACTCGCCGCGCTGGAACTTGCCTCGGCCGTTCATGCAGTCGCGGGGCCCGGAGAGGGCGTGTGGACAACCGCGTTGGAGGCCGCAGCCAGCGCGGTCTCCGACGATCTCTGTGTGCTGATGAAAGACGCAGACGGCCTTTGGAAGCTCGAGGCAGCAAGCCTGTGCGCGCCGACCTTCTGGCGGCTTTCGGACAAACTCGGCGAACCGCTCGGCGGCCTGCATGGTCCGGTGCCGGGAGCCAATCCCGGAATGGTGAGCCGCATCCACCGGATGTTTGACGCCGTCCAGCCGGGCCAGGTGCTGGAGCGCTTCAACTGGACCGTCCAGCCGGGCGCCGCGCGCTACACGCCGGACCAGACACCGTTCAAGAAAATGGCCGCCGGATTGCCGGTCGACCACGCGCTGGATGCGCTGTGGCTTCGGGTCGAGCGGCAGACGATTTCGAAGCTTCCGGCCTCCGGCGCTGTCGTCTTCACGATCCGCGTGGCGATCGATCCGTTGAAAGCGGCGCTGGCCGATGCCGAACATATGGCGGCTTTTAGTTCGGCCTGGGACGGGATCGATCCGGTTCTGGCCGGATACAAGGGTTGGCCGCATTATGCGCGGCTGGTCAGAGCCGCGCTCGCGAGCCGGGACTGATCTTTCCGATCCTGACGGAATACCCTACATCGGAATTCGCCCTGAGTGTTTGCACAAGGAAATGCGCCATGGACTTCCAACAGATTCTTCTCGACCTCCAGAAGCAGGCGAAGCAAGCCGCCAAGGAGCATGACCTCGAAGGCAAGCTGCAGAAGGGCAAGGACATCGGTGCGGCCGCCCTCGAGAAACTGAAGACCGACCGGAACACGCAGGTTGCGGTGGCGGGGGCCGGCGGCCTGATCGCCGCAATGCTGCTCGCGACAAAAGGTGGACGGCGGTTCCTCGGCGGAACGGCGAAAACCGGCGCGGTGGCCGGACTCGGCGCGCTCGCGTATCGCGCCTGGATGAAGTCGCAGGGCCGCAAGCCTGACGCGGCGGTTGAGCCGGCGCAGATCGGATATGTCACCGGCAAGAAAGCCGAACCGGAGTTTGCCGAAGCGCTCGTGCGCACGATCGTCGCCGCGGCCTGGTCCGATGGCGTGCTGGACGAAGCGGAAAAGACAGTAATCGATACGGCCCTCAAAGGCGCAGGTCTCGGCGCGAAGGACCGCGCGATCCTCAACAATGACCGGCCGGAAGCCGAGACACTCGACAAGATCGCCGCTGGTGCCTTGTCGCCGAACCATGCGGCGCAACTCTACACGGCCGCCTGTGTCGTCACCGGCGATCCGACCGGCGCCGAAGCCGAGTTTCTCGGACGGCTCGCCGCGCGCCTCGGCATTGCCGAAGCCCACGCCGCCGCGATCCGCAAGGAAACCGCGGGCTGATGCAGTATTGGCTCTTCAAGTCCGAGCCCGATGCGTGGAGCTGGGACCAGCAGGTGGCGAAGGGCGACGAGGGCGAGCCCTGGTCCGGCGTGCGCAACTATACTGCCCGCAATCACATGCGGGCGATGAAGCTGGGTGACCGCGCCTTTTTCTACCACTCGAATGAAGGACTGGCCGTGGTCGGCGTCGTGGAAGTGTGCGGGCTCTCGGCGCCTGATCCGGCTACGGATGATCCGCGCTGGGACTGCGTGACCGTGAAGGCGCTCGCACCGATGCCGAAACCCGTGACGCTGAAAGAGGTGAAGGCCAATCCGAAGCTCGCGCAGATGAGCCTTGTCGCATCGTTCCGTCTTTCCGTGCAGCCGGTGCTGCTACCGGAATGGAAGGAAGTCTGCCGGATGGGCGGCATGGACTGGAAGACGCTGAAGCCTGCAGGCTGAATTGTGATTGTGAGCAGAGCTTCGCTTGTTGGACCTCAGCGGGCATTGCGCTGCCGCCGGCGCCTCGACATACTTGCACCATGCAACAGCTGACACCCGTCCAAGCCACGATCCTGAAGAGGGTTGTGGACGAGCTGAAAGAGGTCCCGGGCGTCGAGGCGATCGTCCTGGGCGGATCGCATGCGCGGGGGCGCGCCCGACCCGACTCGGACATCGATATCGGTCTCTATTACTTGCAGGAAACGCCTTTCTCCATACAGCAGATTCGCCAGATAACGTCGCGCATCAATGACACACCGAACCCTGTTGTATCGGGCTTCGGCGAGTGGGGCCGCTGGATGGATGGTGGCGCCTGGCTGACGATCGAAGGACAGAGAGTCGATCTGCTCTACCGCTCACTCGAAAAAGTTGAGACCACATTCAAGGATGCGGTTGAAGGACGGTTCGAGATTGATTTCGACCAGCAACCACCCTTCGGCTTCTTCGGCCCCACTTTGCTGGGAGAAGCCGCAATTGCAGTGCCGCTTCATGATCCTCGATCCACCCTGTCGGCATTGAAAGCCAGGGTGTCGATGATGCCAGACGCTTTGGCCAAGGCCGTTGTTCAGAGCCGGCTATGGAGCATCGAATTCGGCTTGACGGCGTTCGCGCCCAAGTTCGCTGCCAACGGTGACGTTCATGGCGTCGCGGGATGCCTGACACGCTTTGCACAGGCCATGGTGCTGAGCCTGTTCGCGATGAACCGCGTCTATCTTGTCAACGACAAGACGGCGATTTCCGAGATTGATCAATTCAAGATCGCGCCCGCCAGATTTGGCCTTCGTTTGCGTTCGGTCTTGTCGAACATCGGATCAACGCCTGAAGCGCTGGCAGAGAGCGTCGACGCCATCGGCGCGCTGTTTGAGGAGGTGCGAGCGTCTGCAGGAACGATGTATACGCCCGTTTGGCGCCTTTGATTCCAAGGCCGGGGTGACGGCTTCCGGCGAACGGCCGCCCCTGCGAGCGCGCGCAGCTCAGCCCCGATGCCCGTCCTCAAATCCGGCCAGCGTCCATTCCGCGAACTGGGCGAGGTTGCCGCCGGTAAAGAGGAAGCCGGCAACGCCGGCGGCGCGGGCGGCTTCGATGTCGGCGTCCTTGTCGCCGATGAGGAAGCTCTGTTCGCGCTTTACGGGGAAATCCGCCATCGCGCGCAGCAGCATGCCGGGCTTCGGCTTGCGGTCGAAACTGTCGCGCCGGTAGAGCGGGTTCTCGCCCTCTTCGTGGTAGGGGCAATAGTAGATCCGGTCGATCTTCGCGCCCGCCTCGGCGAGACGGGACTCCATCCAGGCATGGAGCGCGTGCATGGCCTCTTCGGTATAGTAATCGCGCGCGATTCCCGATTGGTTGGTGACGACGAAGACATACCAGCCGCGCGCGTTGAAGGCCGCGATGGCTTCGGCGGCGCCTTCGATGAACTCGAAATCCTCGATGCGGCTGACATAGCCCTTGTCCACGTTGATCACGCCGTCGCGGTCAAGGAAGAGAGCGGGTCGGTGAGGCGTCATGGCCTCCTCTTGGCTCAAGCCGGTGCGCGCTGCAATGCGGCGAGAGGGGCCTAGCTTGAAAGTGAGGGCAAGGCGGCGCGATTTGCGGCAAGGCCTCGCCGGAAAATCAGCAAGGCGAGGCCGGTGAGCACCGCGCCGAGCAGGAAGGCGGCCCCGGCAAAGTGCACCGGCGCGCCGTCATGGGTGAAGAGGTAGAGGACGCCGTTCATGGTGAGTGGGCCGAGGATCATGCCGAGCGCATTGAGGCTGGAGGAGGCGCCCTGCAACTCGCCTTGCGCATCGGCGGGTGTGAGGCGGGACATGATGGCATTGATCGACGGTGTGGCGACGCCGCCAAGTGCGCTGACCGGGATCAGCAGGAAGACGAGGACGGGCGAGACGGCAAAGGCGTAGCCGGTCATCGCGGCCATGTTCAGGCAGAGGCCAAAGGTTGCGGTCTGCACGAGGCCGAAGCGTTTGAGGATGCGGCTCATCAGGCCGGCCTGCACGACCGCCGCGCCGAGGCCGACAAGGCCGAGCGAGAGACCGATCTGGAAGGGTGTCCAGTCATACCGGATCGCGCCGTGTACGGACCATGTGGCGGGATAGACCGTGTGGGCGAGGAAGTAGACGCCGCCGGCGACGAGGAACCAGGCGATGTGCGGGAGCTTCGAGAAGTGGCGGGCGGCGCCGAGGGGATTGGCGCGGCTGAGCTGGAAGGTGCGGCGGCGCTCCGGCGGCAGGGATTCGGGCAGCACGAAGAGGCCGTAGAGGACGTTGAGGCCGCAAAGCAAGGCGGCGCAATAGAAGGGCAGGCGATGGTCGATCTCGCCGATCAGGCCGCCGAGGATGGGGCCGAAGATGAAGCCGAGGCCGAAGGCGGCGCCGATGGTGCCAAAGGCGCGGCCGCGGTCTTCGGGGCTGGTCGTGTCGGCGATATAGGCGTTGGCGGTCGCGAACGTGGCGCCCGCGACGCCCGACAGGGCGCGGCCGATGAACAGAATCCAGATGGACGGAGCCACGGCCATGACGAGGAAATCGAGGCCAAGCAGGGCGAGGGAACCGAGAAGCACGGGCCGCCGGCCGAACCTGTCGGACAAGGCGCCGAGCAGGGGGCCCATCAGGAAGTTCATCAGGGCATAAGTGGCCGACAGGGCGCCGATCCAGAGCGTGGCGTTTTCCGGCGGCGCACCGGTCAGATCCTGCACCAGCGAAGGGATGACGGGGATAATCAGGCCATAGGCGAGGTTATCGAGGAACACCGTGACCAGCACGAACATGAAGGCGTTCTTGCCAAGCGGGCGGGCGGGGGCGGTGTCCGTCATCTTTTGACCTTGAGTTGCAATCGGGTCCCGCGTCAATCGCGGCGTGCAATTTGCGGCGAGAATGGACCGCAGGCGGGCGGGGGCAGATTAGGGGCAGGGCCGCGTGCGGACATGGTACATCTTTCTCATCGGTCAACATATTTCTACGAAAGTAAAAATATATATTCAAGAGGGGCGCCGGAGGACGGCGGGATAATCCCGACCTTATACCAGGGGAGACGATGTGACTTGTGTGACTTCGCGACAAGCGTGCAAGGCTCGCCTCCATGGCTGATGATCTTCCCATTACGCGCAATGCCGCGTCGCCCGAAACCGCCGCGGCAATCCGTGCGGCCGTGCGCGGCGCCGTGCGCATGGGCGAGTCGCGACTGGCGCAGCCGGGGGATGCGGCGGGGCTGTTTGCCCTGCTCTCCGACCCGCTGGTGCATGCGCCGATCTATTCGCTGCCCCGCCCGCTGACCGAGGCGAGCGTGGCGGCGTTCATTGACCGGCATCTGGCGGAACGGGCGGCCGGCGAGGGACTGCTGTTTGTGCGCGAAGGCGAGGGCGGGCAGGTGATGGGCTATTCGGATGTGCAGGTCTGGCCGGACTGGGGCGCGGGCGAACTGGGCGGCGCGCTGCATCCCTCGCTGCACGGCCAGGGCGCGGGCGGGCGAGGGGCGGCGGCGAGCTTTGCGTGGATGTTCGAGGCGTTGGGGCTGGGCCTCCTCTGCGAGACAGCCGCGCTGACGAATGTCGCGACGCAGCGCCTGCTGGACGGGCTGGGCTTCCGCCGGATGGGCGAGACGATGAGTACGCGGCCAGACGGGACAACGCGCGCGAGCCTTGTCTGGGAGATGACGCGGGCCGAGTGGGCGGCGCGGCATGGCTTTGGCTGATTGATCCGGCGCCTGCCCCGGGCTAGGGCGCGGGCATGACCCTGACAGATCTCCTGATTGAAGCGGCCGGCTGGACCGGCGCATGCCTGATCCTTGGCGCCTATATCCTGCTCTCGGCCGGCAAGATGCAGGGCAACTCGCCCGTCTATCAATGGATGAATGTCATCGGCGCGGCGGGGTTCGTCCTCAACAGCGGCCATAATGGCGCGATCCCGTCGATGGTGCTGAACATCATCTGGGCCGGGATCGGGGTGTTCACGCTTTGGCGGATTTATAAGGGCGCCAGGGCGGTATAAGGTTTCGCTCCGGGCCGAGGCCTGCCGATGGAGTATCCGGATGACCCCGCGATTCGATACGTTTGAGCCGTTCGTGCAGGCGCTCGAGCTTCGCGCGCAGGCGCTGGACCGGCCTTTCGTGGTCGCGCTGGATGGCCGAAGCGCCGCGGGCAAGACGATGCTGGCGGCGGCGCTGGCCGAGGTGATGGACGCCGCGGTGATCGAGGGGGATGATTTCTACGCAGGCGGGGTCGGGCTGCGCACGGAGCCGCCCGCGGCGCTGGTCGCGGCGTGCATTGACTGGCACCATCAGCGGATCGTGCTGGAGGCTTTGAGGGCGGGCCGGCAGGCGGCCTGGCATGCGTTTGACTGGGAGACCTTCGATGGCGGGCGCTGCACGGAGCTGACGGTGAAGGCGCCGCGGCCCGTCGTGATCCTCGAGGGCGTCTACTCGGCGCGGCCGGAGCTGGCGGACCTCGTCGATCTTTCCGTGCTGGTCCGGGCGGATGAGGGCGTGCGGGAATCGAGGCTGCTGGCGCGCGAAGGTGTGATCGGGCCCTGGGACCGGCAATGGCATTTCGCGGAAGAATACTATTTCGAATTCATCCGGCCACTGACGAGCTTTGACATGGTCGCGAGCGATATGCCGCTCTAGAATTTGCCGTGGCGGCCTTTGCCTTCGGCGAAACGGGCGGCGCCGTCGCGGGCACTGCCGGCATTCAGGACTTCGAGACCGCCCTCGAACTCGGCCGTCAGGGCGGCGTCCTCGTGGAGGCTCCACTGGGCGAGGGCGGAGAGGCGGTCCGTCCGCATGCAGAGCTGCGGGAAGGCGGCGAGCTCTTCTGCCAGTTTGACGGCGCGCGGCAGGGCGGATTCGTCCGGGGTCAGATAATTGACGAGGCCGATGGCGTGGGCTTCCCCGGGCGCAACTTCGCGGCCCGTGAGGATCAGGTCCATTGCGCGAGAGGCGCCGATGAGGCGCGGCAGGCGCACAGTGCCACCATCGATCAGGGGCACACCGAACCGGCGGCAGAAGACACCAAACCGGGCAGACGGGGACGCGACGCGCAGGTCGCACCAGAGGGCGAGTTCCAGTCCTCCGGCCACGGCATATCCGTCCACCGCGGCAATGACGGGCTTGGAGAGTTGCAGGCGGGACGGGCCCATAGGGGCGAGGTCGCCGCCGGTATGGGTGGGATTGCCTTTGCCGGTCGCGACGGCTTTCAGGTCCGCGCCGGCGCAAAAATTTCCGCCGGCGCCGGTGAGGATCGCGACAGAGGCGGTGTCGTCCGCGTCGAAGGCCTTGAAGGCGTCGTAGAGGGCGAGGGCGGTGTCGTGATCGACCGCGTTGCGCGCGTGCGCACGGTTGATCGTGATGACACGGATCGGGCCGTGGGATGAGGTGAGGATGGACATGGGAACCTCTCTACTCCGCTCTCCCGCGCGCGGGAGAGGGGGGAAGGTCAGCGGCTGAGTTCCTTCATCGCCTCGTCGAGACCGCCGAGGGTGAGTTCGAACATGCGGTCCGGGCCAATCAGTTCACGGATGAGCTTGATCGAGCCGGTATACTCCCAGGCGCCTTCCTTCGTCGGGTTCAGCCAGACGAAGTGCGGATAGCGTTCGACAAAGCGCTGCAGCCAGATGCCGCCGGCCTCTTCGTTCCAGTGCTCGACCGAGCCGCCGGCATAGGTGATCTCGTAGGGGCTCATCGTGGCGTCGCCGACGACAATCACCTTGTACTCCGATGGATACTTGTTCAGCACGTCCCAGGTCGGGATGCGGTTGTTCATCCGGCGGCGATTGTCCTTCCAGAGGCCCTCATACGGGCAATTGTGGAAGTAGTAGAATTCGAGATTCTTGATCTCGGATTTGGCGGCGGAGAACAGCTCCTCCATGATCCGCACATAGGGGTCCATCGAGCCGCCGACATCGAGCAGCAGGAGGACGGAGACCGTGTTGCGCTTCTCGGCGCGCATCTCGATGTCGAGATAGCCCTTGCGGGCGGTGTTGCGGATCGTCTGGTCAAGGTCGAGCTCATCCTGCGCGCCCTTGCGGGCCCATTTGCGCAGGCGCTTCATCGCGAGCTTGATGTTGCGGGTGCCGAGTTCGACCTTGTCGTCGTAATTCTTGAACTCGCGCTTGTCCCAGACTTTCACGGCGCGGCGGTGGCGGGATTTCTCCTGGCCGATGCGCACGCCTTCGCGATTGCAGCCGTTCGCTCCAAACGGAGACGTTCCGCCGGTGCCGATCATCTTGTTGCCGCCCTCGTGGCGCTTCTTTTGCTCCTCGAGGCGCTGTTTCAGCGTTTCCATGAGCTTCTCGAAGCCGCCCATGGCTTCGATCTCGGCCATCTCTTCGGGCGTGAGGAACTTCTCGCTCATCTTCTTGAGCCATTCCTCCGGCAGGTCCTGCACGTTCACGGCATCCGCCAGCGTGTCGAGGCCCTTGAAGACGTGTGAGAAGACGCGGTCGAACTTGTCGATGTTGCGCTCGTCCTTAACGAGGGCGGCGCGGGCGAGGTAATAGAATTCCTCGACCTCCATCGCGATGACCTGCTTGTCCATCGCCTCCATGAGGGTCAGGTATTCCTTCAGCGTGACCGGGACTTTGGCGGTGCGGAG
>JAIXRO010000115.1 GCA_027485145.1 Hyphomonadaceae bacterium
CTCGGCATCAAGGTCGGCAAGCTGGAACTCGACCTCACCCAGATGATGGCGCAGAAATCGGACGCGGTGGACGGGCTGACGAAGGGCATCGAGTTCCTCTTCAAGAAGAACAAGGTCGAGTACGTCAAAGGGCGCGGCAAGATCCTCGGGCCTGGCAAGGTGGAGGCGACGCTCGCCGAAGGCGGCAGCCGCGTGCTGGAGACGAAAAACATCGTGATCGCGACGGGCTCGGAGCCCGCCACCCTGCCCGGCATCGAGATCGACGAGGAGCGCGTGGTCTCGAACGTCGGTGCACTCAGCCTGAAGGCTGTGCCGAAGAAGCTGGTGCTGATCGGCGCGGGCGTGATCGGCCTCGAGATGGGCTCGGTCTGGGCGCGGCTCGGCTCGGAAGTCACCGTGGTCGAATATCTCGACCGCATCCTGCCGCCGGCCGACGCCGAAGTCGCGAAAGAGGCGGAGCGGACCTTCAAGAAGCAGGGCCTTGCCTTCCGCCTCGGCACGAAAGTGACGGGTATCGAGAAATCGAAAACCAAACTGAAAGTGAATATCGAACCGGCCAAGGGCGGCGCGGCGGAAGCGCTGGACGCGGACGTCGTGATCGTGGCGATCGGGCGCAAACCGTATACGGAGGGCCTTGGCCTCGAGACCGTGGGCGGCACGACCGACAAGCGCGGCGTGGTCGACGTGATCGATGGCCACTTCAAGGTGGCGAATGGCGTCTGGGCGGTGGGCGACTGTATCCACGGGCCGATGCTGGCGCACAAGGCCGAGGATGATGGCACGGCGGTCGCCGAACTCATCGCGGGCAAGGCCGGGCATGTGGACTATAACCTGGTGCCGAGCGTTGTGTACACGAACCCGGAAATCGCCTGGGTCGGCAAGAATGAGGAAGAGCTGAAGGCGGCGGGCGTCGAGTACGTGAAGGGCAAGTTCCCCTTCATGGCAAATTCCCGTGCACGGACGAATCACGAGACCTCGGGCTTCGTGAAAATCCTCGCCGAGAAGGGCACCGACAAGATCCTTGGCGCGCACATGATTGGCGTCGGCGTCGGCGAGATGATTGCGGAGATTGTCGTCGCCATGGAGTTCGGGGCAGCCTCCGAAGACATTGCGCGCACCAGCCATGCGCACCCGACCCTGTCGGAAGCGGTGCGTCAGGCGGCGATGGGTGTCGAAGGCTGGACGATGCAGATGTAGCCTGCGCCAGGTTTCAGTGCGGCGCGTCTTTCTCCTGCGGGCGGGACGTCATCTGCGGGTGATTGATCAGGCCGTCCGAGACGCGCGGCTTGCCGGCAAGCGCGGCAATATCCGGCAGCGCGGCCAGCACGATATCGACGCTGAGCGGGTTGATGCGCTGGTAGAGCGGCGGCATTTCGGAAAAGTCCCAATCCGCCACGCCCTCTGCGGGGTTCGAGATCACGACCAGGCAGGCATAGTTGATGCCCAGCATGCGCGCATAGGTCATTTCGGTTCCCACACTCATGGTGACCAGATCCCCGCCCATGAGGCCGATCATCCTGACCTCGGCCACGGTCTCGAACCGCGCGCCGCGCGTCTGAACCAGCACCGCCTCTTCATGCAGGGTGATATCCGAGTTGCCGCCGCCGCCATGCAGGGCTTCCTGCGTGCGGGCCGTCAGGATGCGGCGCAGATCGGTATCCATGGCCGGCGTATAGCGCGGAACCGGGATGGCGTCCGGATCGCGGAAGACTTCCCGCGGGAAGGAAATGGGGCGGTCGATGTTCAGGTCGATGAAGTCGTGCGGGATCGTGTAGTCATAGGTCTTCATCGCCGGATTGATGGCGCCGGCCGTCGCCCCGCCGATCGCGTCGGTCACGCCAAGATCATAGAGTGCTAGCCAGGTTTCCTGCCACTTTCCCATGCCGTGACCGTGGACGTAGTAGAACGGCACGCCATTGGCTTCGCCGTAGCGGATCTCCGGCGAGGTGCCGAGTTTCGTCTCGATCGTGAAGGGCGCGCTCAGCAAGCCTTCGCGGAACAGCATCTCGTCATTCATATAGGTGCCGCCGATGATGGCGATGGCAGCTTTGGGTACATCCGGCGCAGCGGCTTCGGACATCGTCGTGCAGCCGGTCAGGCCAAGCATGACCACGCCGATGATGAATTGCCTGATCATGATCTGCCTCCAGCCCCGGGATATCCGGGCACGCCTTGATCGACGTCAGTTCACCTGCAACCGCAACGAAAAATGGAGCACACGCCTGCCTGCCCGGCTCCGCGATACCAAACCGCAGCAGGAAAAATCGCCGATGACCGTCTATTGATCACACAAGGTCGAGCGGTCTCGAAATGAGCGCGGGCCGCCGTCCGGCGCGCCGCGCGGCGACCACATATTTCACCCGCCTTCATGCTGGACGCCGCCAGCCTGGCCCCTTACTCTCCCACGCATGTACAAGCATGCTGGCGCCGGATGGAGTATCAGGCCGTTCACCGCGGAGGATGCGGGCGCGTGTCTGGCGATCTTCCGGGACTGCCTGACAGACATGCCCTGGCGGGCGCGTAATCGCGGGCAATACCTGATCCTCAGGCGGGCGCTGACGCCGCCGAATGCCTGGGTGGCGGTTGAGCCGGAAGCCGGCGTGATCGGCTTTCTCACCATCCAGGGCGTGCAGGACTATATCGACCATCTTTTCGTGGACCCGGACTGGCGCTTCTGCGGCGTTGCACGCGGACTGCTGGAAGTGGCGCGCCAGTCGGCCACCGGCGCGCTGAGCCTCGACGTGGACGAGGAGAATATCGGCGCGCGGCGGGCCTATGAGGCGCTGGGCTGGCAAGTGGTGGCGAACTCGACCGCCGCAAGCAAGGCGCGCCAGATGCGTCTCGTCAGCCCCTGAGCTTGCCCCGCAAGATGCCCCCGACGCCTGAAAGCATTTACGCGGCGCCCGCCGAATGGGTGGCGCGCGGGGCGGGCGCGCAGGGCAACCTGTTCCTGACCGGGCGGGCGGGCACGGGCAAGACGACATTGCTGCGCAAATTCCTCAGCGAGGCGGGCGACAAGGCGGTGATCGTGGCGCCGACGGGCGTCGCGGCGATGAATGCCGGCGGGCAGACGATCCATTCCTTCTTCAAGCTGCCGCCGCGCCTGATCGAGGCGCAGGATGTGCGGCGCCTGCCGAATGCGCGGGTGGTGCGGGCGGTCGATACGGTGGTGATCGACGAGATTTCCATGGTGCGCTCCGACATGCTGGACGCGATTGACCGGAGCCTGAAGCTGAACCGCGGATCGAAACGGCCGTTCGGCGGTGTACGGATGATCCTGTCGGGCGATCTGCACCAGCTGCCGCCGGTGGTATCGAACCAGGAGAGCCCGATCCTGCTGGAGCGGTTTGGCGGGAACTATTTCTTCAACGCACCGGCCTTCAAGGATGCGGAGTTCTCGCTGCTGGCGCTGAAACACGTGTTCCGGCAGGAAGACCCGCGCTTCCTGGCGCTGCTCGGCGCGCTCCGGTCCGGCCGGGTGACGCCGTCGGACGAGGCGACGCTGGCGCGGGTGGTGTCAAAGCGCTCGGCGTCCGAGGCGTCGGAGACGCATGTCGTACTGACGCCAAACAATGCGAACGCCTTCCGCATCAATCAGACGCGGCTGGCCGGGCTGAAGGGCGAGCGGAAGGTGTTCCCCGCCGATGTGCAAGGCCAGTTCGACGAGAAGAGTTTTCCGACCGAGTCCGACCTTGAACTGAAGGTCGGCGCGCGGGTGATGCTGATCCGCAATGATCCGGAAGGACGCTGGGTGAACGGCACGCTGGGGCATGTTGAAGGGTTCGGCGCCAAGAGCGTGATCGTGAAGATCGCCGGGCGCGTCTACGAGATCGAGGCGGCAGCGTGGGAGAAGTATCGCTACGATTTCGAGATGGATTCAAAGAAGGTGAAGCGCGAAGTCGTCGGCACGTTCAAGCAGGTGCCGCTGCGGCTGGCCTATGCCGTGACGATCCACAAGGCGCAGGGCCTGACCCTCGACAATGTGTTCATCGACTTCGATTCCGGAATGTTCGCCCACGGACAAGCCTATGTCGCGTTCTCGCGCGCGCGGACACTGGAGGGCCTCGAAATCTCGCGCCCGCTGCGCCCGCGCGACCTGGTGCTGGACCGCGAAGCCTTTGCCTTTGGCGCGCTCGACACGATCGAGGATACGCCCAATTACCTGCTCGCGAAGTTCCGCAAGGATGAAGGCGCCTTGCTTTAGGCGAAGGTCTGGTCGTAGGAGACCGAGGCCTTGCCCTTGGCGCAGACCATGGTGCCTGCGATGAGGTCGTGCAGGCAGCGGCGGTCTGCACGGGCGAGGCCCATCAGGTAGCTGATGTAGAAGGGCGTGAGTCCCGAAACGAACTTGCCAAGCGTGTTGCGCATGATGATCGCGCCAAGCGAGGGCTTGCCGCCGGCCTTGTCGGTGACGATGGCGCCGACGGCCAGCTTGCCGAGCGTGGCCTGCAGGGATGAGGCTTCCATGCCGATGGCGTAGGCGAGGCTGCCCAGAACAAGGAACGTGATGACGCCGATATAGCCGGTCGCGAATTGCGCGTCGGTCAGGCCGGGCTGGGGACCCATGGCGCCGATGATGATCACCAGGGGCACGACGAACACAGCCGCGTCAATGAAGCAGGCGATGACGCGGCGGCCCCAGACGGGTTTGCCAGCGGTCAGCGCGGCCGGGGCAGCGTAGCCCGGGATTTGGCGGGACGCAGGCGCCGTGGCCGCTGCGGGCGAGCGGCTGCGCTCGGCCTGCAGGAAAGCGAGGGCGTCGGGCGACAGACCGGACTGGGCGGCCGGCGCGGCGCGGCGGGCCTGCACCGGCGACGGCTTCTTGCCGAAGGCCGGCTGGGGGCTCGCGGGGCCGCCGGCGGAGGTTTTCTTGCCGAATGTGGTGGTCGCCATGTTGGGTCTCCGTGCTGCAGATGAGCCTGGCTGAGAATGTTGAACATCCGGCAAAGGGAGGCGCGCTGGCCGGACCGTTATGGTTGAAATTCCGCTCCGCCTGATTTACGATTCAGTGCGGCGCCCTAGGCGAACACTTCGCCATAGCCGCCCGACGGCTGGGGCGCGGTGCGCTGACGCACAACAGTGCCGCCGATCATGTCATGCACGCAGCGGCGTTCCGGATTGAACAGGCCGACAATGTAGCCCGCGCAGAACGGAATGGCGTTGGCGGCAAAGCGGCCGATGGTGTTGCGCAGGACGACACTGCCGAGGGTCGGCTTCTTGCCATCGCGCGACGTGACAACCGCGCCGACCATCAGCTTGCCGAGGGTTGCCTGCAGCGACGAGGATTCCATCGCGATATTGTAGGCACACTGAGCAACCATGAAGATCAGGGCGAAGCCGAGGATATCCACCGAAGCGGCGACTTCCTGCGGGCTGCCCGGATCGGCGCCGGCATAGGCGCTGAGCGCCGCGGTGAAGCCGTCATTGAACAGGACGTAGATGAGCACCCAGACGCCGATCTCGTCGACGAGGCGTGCCGCCACGCGGCGGCCCCAGACGGGCTTTCCGGCATAGGCGTGATGCGAGGGGCGGCGCGGTTCGACATACGGACGCGTCGGCGCTGCGGCTTGCGGTTCAGCCGGCATTGCGGCCGGCTTCGAAGCGGGTTGGCTGGGCGCCGGCTGGCGATGCGAGGGCATGGGGGCCGCGGCGGACTGGCGAACGGGTTGCTGGGCGGCGGCGACCGGCGGGCGGTTGCGCTCGGCTTCAAGGAACGCCATCGCCTGGGGCGAGAGACGCTCGGCCTGCGGCGGCGGCGCTGCCCGGCCCGGCACGGGCTGAGCGGTTTTCTTGCCGAAGGTGGGCTTCGCGCCAGCCGCGCCGGGGGCGCTGTCTCTCTTGCCGAAGGTCGTCATGCCGGGGTCTCCCTGTCTGAGGGCAACCTAGCGCAGCAAGCTGAGTATCCGGCAAAAGGCCGCGCGGAAGTTTGCGCGGCCGCGTTAAGGTCTCGTCAGGCACCCGTTGGGGCGCAGGCTCAGGCGAGCTTGCGGATCTCTTCGGCGAGCGTGCGATCCTTGTCGGTGACGATCGTCTCGAGGACGCGCACGCGTTCCTTCAACTTGCCGATCTCGTCGCGCATCGCGGAAACATCGGCCCGGGTGGTCTCGTCGGCGGCGGAATTGGCGCGGGTTTTCAGGTAGGTCTGATAGACCCCTGCCCCGACGCTGATCGCGACGATGAGCACTACCATCACCAAGGGATCCATAGTCTCGTCCTCCTGAACAGAACAAACATGCCCCAACCGGGCGTGGGTGGGAAGTGGGCGTCAGAGCCCGTCGAAACCGCGGCGCAGGCGCCAGTCCTCGCCGGTGATGATTTCCTCGAGATTGCGGACGCGCTCCTTGAGGCGGGCGATCTCGTCATCGCGGGGATCGGGCTCGTAACGGCGCAGGTTGCGGCGGCGCTGGCCGCGTGTGAGCACCCAGACGAACAGGATGATTGCAAAGACCGGCCACAGGGCACTCATCGTCACCTCCCACTCTTATCGAATATCAATGTGGGTAAGTTTGGGGGCCGCGCAAGGGGCTTTGCCCAGTAAATTGGATCAGCGGCCCGTGGAGCCAAATCCGCCCGCGCCGCGCTGCGTTTCGTCGAGGGCGTCCACTTCGCTCCAGGCGAGGCGGGTGACGGGGGCGAGGACGAGTTGGGCGATGCGTTCGCCGCGCTGGATGACGAACGCCTCGGCGCCGAGATTGATCAGGATGACCTTGATCTCGCCGCGGTAGTCGGAGTCGATGGTGCCCGGCGTGTTGAGGCAGGTGAGGCCCTGCTTGGCGGCGAGGCCGGAACGCGGGCGGACCTGGATTTCGTAGCCTTCGGGGATGGCCACCGAGAGACCGGTCGGCACCATCGCGCGCTCGCCGGGCTTCAGCGTGACGGGTTCGCCTTCGGGCACGGCCGCGCGCACGTCCATGCCGGCCGAACCGGAGGTCTCGTAAGCGGGCAACTCAAGGCCCGCGAAATGCGGCAGCGGGCGAACCTGGACAGTGACGGTGCTCATCGCCTCCGGGTGCGGAGACTCTGGGGGAGAGTCAAGTATAGTATGGGGCCGCAATCAACGTCGACGCGTTCCAAACAAAAGGCGCAGCATGGATCTTGTGAGATCGCGACTGGAGTTTCTCGCCGCGGCGTAGACCAATGACCTTCTCAGGAAAGCTTTGTTCGCGCTGAGTCTATCGGCGGTCGCATAGAAGACGAGTGCCGCAACTCCCAACAAA
This sequence comes from Hyphomonadaceae bacterium, assembly GCA_027485145.1. Lineage (GTDB taxonomy): Bacteria > Pseudomonadota > Alphaproteobacteria > Caulobacterales > Hyphomonadaceae > Hyphomonas. Next base: position 7,218 of record JAIXRO010000115.1, read on the forward strand.
ACGATGCCAATTGCCGGCCAAACCATAACGATGCCGAGCAAAAGTGCGGCTATCGCGACTGCAGGCAGGAACAAGGGGTGCCGAAGAATTTGGTCCCACTTCGGCGAACGAAGCCCGCCCTGTTCATCGATAATCGTTGGAACCAAAAGGGCGACTTCGCTTGGCTCGATGGCAAAAAATTCTCGGCGATCGTTGACTCGGACTGAGCGCAGTCTGCGATGCAATACCGCCTCTACCAGTGCCGGATTGTTCACAGGCCAACTGTATCGCAAATTGAACGGCGTCGGAGAGCTTGTCGACGCAGATAGTTCACGCACCCTTTGGTCAACTGGACGAGTCGTCATGCCGATCTTCACGATACCCGGCATCGACTCATTGGTCAGGCAGTAAACCCACCCCCCCGTTTCACTCGTTCGGCTGCGCATGGGTCCTCCGCTATCGAAGCATAAGGTCTATCGCGCATTGGTTGATTCAAGTTGTAAGCGGAATTCGAAATTCCGGATTTTTCGAAACGCTTCGCTTACTCCGCCGCGAGGCTGAGGCGCGGAGCGGGGCCTGTGAGGGCGTCGGCGACGCGGGCGGCGAGGCGGCGGGAGACTTCGTCCTTGCCGAGGCGCGGCCAGTGTTCGGCGCCTTCGGGGGTGATCAGGTAGATCTCGTTTTCGCTGCCGCCCATGACGTCTCCGGAAACGTCGTTGGCGACGATCCAGTCGCAGCCCTTGCGGGCGCGTTTCTCGACGGCGAGGGATTCCACGTCATGCGTCTCGGCGGCGAAGCCGATGACGAGGCGGGGGCGGCCCTTCCGCTTGCTGCTGAGGGTGCGCAGGATATCCGGGTTTTCGGTGAGCTGGATGGACGGGGCTTCGCCCTGCCCTTTCAGCTTCAGCTTCTTCGGCGCGGCCTTCACGGGGCGCCAGTCAGCCACTGCCGCAACCGAGACGAAGACGTCTGCGGGCAGCGCATCCTCGCAGGCTTTCAGCATGTCGCGCGCGGTCTCGACCGAGACGAACGTGACGCCGTCCGGCGCCTTGAGGGCGACGGGGCCGGAGACGAGCGTGACACGGGCGCCTTCGGCCGCGAGGGCGGCGGCGATCGCGTAGCCCTGCTTGCCGGAGGAGTGATTGGAAATATAGCGCACGGGATCCAGCGGCTCGCGCGTCGGGCCGGCGGTGACGAGGGCGTGGAGGCCTTCAAGGCGCTTCGACGGCGGGGCGAGCGCGGCTTCGATCTCGCGGACGATGGCGAGCACATCCGGCAGGCGGCCGGGGCCGAACTCGCCGCAGGCCATCGGGCCGACATCCGGCTCGACGACGCGCACGCCGTCCAAGCGCAGGCGGGCGACGTTGCGCTTGGTCGCCGCGTGTTCCCACATCCGCACATTCATGGCGGGCACCATCAGCACGGGCTTGTCGGTGGCGAGGAGCGTGGTGGAGGCAAGGTCATTTGCGAGGCCCGCGGCAGCTTTCGCCATCAGGTCAGCGGTGGCGGGGCAGACGACGACGAGATCCGCCGAGCGGGAAAGCTCGATATGACCCATCTCGGTTTCGTCGGTCAGGTCGAAGAGTTCGGTGAACACCTTCTCTCCGGAGAGGGCGGAGACCGACAGGGGCGTGACGAACTCGGATCCAGCCTTGGTCAGGATCGCGCGCGAGGCAATGCCTCGCCGGCCGAGCTCGCGGATCAGCTCAAGGCTTTTGTAGGCGGCAATGCCGCCGCCGATGATCAGGAGGATGCGCGGTGGGGTCATTCAGGCGGGCCGGTCCGGTTTCATCGGCTTTCCTATCGCAAAAACATTGCGATGGTCCCATCAAATCCTCGGGATTAGGCAGCCGGTATCAAGCTTTTGGCAGCAATTGAGGCAGCGCTTGCCCGGCGGATCAGTCTTTCACGCGGATGACGCGGGAAGCGGACGACGCGCTGAAATCACCCTTGGAGCGGACAGACATGACCTTGCCGCCTCTCGGCTTCCTCACCTCGCGCACGGAGACCGAGCTGCCGGAGGCGCCGTCGATACGGTGCAGGACGAGGGTCTGTTTCTCGCCGCCGCAGTCGACGCGGATGGTGGACGTGCGCCGGCCGGAGGCTTCGGCGGAGGCGAGCGCGGCGCGCGTCGCAGCCTCGGTGGCGGCCGAGCAGACATCGGCAAAGGCCGGGGCGGACAGGCAGCCAAAGGCGGCGAGGGCGATCAGGAAACGGGTCATGTGCGGGCTCCTCGCAACGGCGATTTAGGAGACGTTAACGCAGGTGGGGGCCCGCCTTAACCCTTTACGCCAGAGACGGGAGTGTCAGGACTGGCGGGAAACCAGTCCCGCGAGAAATTCGCTCGCGGCAGGTGCTTCGCCGGTGCGCTCCTGGGGCAGGTCTTCGCAGAAGGTGACGAACGGCAGCCTGGACTCGGTGCCGAACTGGATGGTGACCGGCGCGTCTTCCGGATGATCGAGGCTGCCGATGGTGACATAGATGCGGGCACCCGCATGGTCATAGGCGAAGCCGAGGGGCGTGCCGCAGTCCGGGCAGAACGGACGGCGCGCGAGGTTCGAGCTCCAGTAATCGGGCGGCGGCGGCGTGGTCCAGCGAAACTGCGCCGCGGGCGCGCCGACGAGGGCGGCAAACAGGCCGCCGGTCGCCTTCTGGCACATGCGGCAATGGCAGACATGGCTGCGCTCGAGCACGTCCAGTTCGTAGCGGACCTTTCCGCATTGGCAGCCGCCGGTGTGAGGCATGGGGTCAGCTCCTCGCGGCGAGGATGCGACAGCGCCCGTCCGGCGGCAAGAGGCGCGGCGTGACCCGCGCGGCAAAAAGCGTTAGTCTGACGCCGAGGTTGGGGAGGACATCATGAAAATTCGGCTTCATTCAATTCGCGCCGCGATCGCTGCGCCGATCCTGCTGGCGGCTGCGGCCTGCAGCAACGGCGAGATGACGGCGCACGACCAGACGGTCATCTACTCGGAGGCGCCCGCCTTCCTGGAGGCCTGGGTCGCGGCGCGTGCCGCGGGTGACGGGGCCGTGCTGCGCCCGATGTACACGGATCAAACCGGGTTCGTCTGGGTGCAGGATGGAAGGGTGTTCTACGATACGGCGGATGACGCGGCGGCGTCGCTGGATTTTGCCTCAACGGGTGGCTATACGCCGGACCTGAAGCTCACCGAGCCGAAATTCAAGGCTCTGTCGAAGAATGCGGCATCGGTCTGGTCGGAATATACCGAAACCCTGACGATCGGCGCGGATACCGTGATCGAGACCAAGGGCATCTTCACCGGCGTCCTGATCAAGGAAGACGGACAGTGGAAGTTCGTGCAGGCGCATTTCGGCGCGGTCCCGAGCGACCTTGAAGCTGAGGCGCCGATTGAGCCGGTTGCAGAAGAAACTGATCCGCCTTCGGAGGATAGCGTTCCGGTGCCCTGAGCCTCGGCTGACGGCGCGGCCTAGACGCTGCGGGCCGCCCAGGCCGCCGCAATGCCCAGAACACCGATCAGGCCGAACCAGCCCCACCAGGGCGCGAAGCGTTCTGGAGCTGGCGGTGGCGCGGGCTGTGCCTCGAGGCTCTTCTCGAACCGGTCCATGACTTCGGGCAGGCGCTTCAGGCGGTTCGTCACGGCACGGACGTTTTCCGAGATCATGCGCGCGGCGCCTTCGGGACCGAAATTGCGGCGCATCCAGGCTTCGATGACGGGCTCGGACGCGTTCCAGATATTGTGCGTGGGATCGATGGCGCGGGCGACGCCTTCGACCTGAACCATGGTCTTCTGCAGCAGCACGAGTTCGGGGCGCAGGGCCATGCCGAACGTGTGCGTATAGTCGAAGAGTTGCAGCAGCACCCGGCCCATCGAGACTTCTTCGGCCGGGCGGCCGAAGAGCGGCTCACCGATGGAGCGCAGCGCCTGGGCAAAGTCGCCGACCGATTGGGTGGGCGGCACATAGCCGGCCTCGAAATGCACTTCGGCGATGCGCATGTAATCGCGCTTCAGGAAGCCCCAGAGAATTTCGGCAAGGAAGCGGCGCTCCATGGGACCGATCCGGCCGATGATGCCGAAATCGACGAGCGCGATGCGCCCTTCCGGCGTGAGGATCGCGTTGCCTTCATGCATGTCGGCGTGAAAGACGCCGTGCTCGATGGCGCTGGAGAGGAAGCCTTGGGTAATGTCATTGGCGAGGCGCACGCGGTCGAGGCCGGGGCGGTCGAGGACGCCGGGCGCGGTCAGCGGCGTACCGTTGATCCAGGAGATCGTCAGCACACGTTTGCCCGTGCGCTCCCAATCGACTTTCGGGATGTCGAAGAAGCCCGTCTTCTCGTTGATGGCGCGCATCTCGTCCGCGCCGCCGGCCTCGAGGCGCAGGTCGAGTTCCCGCAGCATGAAGTTCGAGATCGTGTCGGTGAAGGCGATGGGCTTGAGGCGGCGGCTTTCGCTGGAGATGCCCTCGATGGTGCGCGCGGCGCGGCGCATGGCGGAGAGTTCGAGGCCCAGCTGGCGTTCGATCCCGGGACGGAGGATTTTCACCGCACGGTCGCCGTCGGGCAGCGACATCTTGTGGACCTGCGCGAGCGAGGCGGCGGCGACGGGCTCTGACAGGCCGGGGAAGAGGCGGACCGCTTCGGCTTCGGTGAACTCGGCAGCGAGGGCCGCGCGGGCGAGCTTCATCGAGAAAGGCGGCAGCTTGTCCTTCAGGCGGCCGAGATCGCCTGCGACTTCGGAGCCGAACACGTCCGGACGGGTGGCGAGGAACTGGCCGAGCTTGATGTAAGCGGGCCCGAGGCCTTCCAGCGCCGTGGCGAGCCGTTGGCCCGGGCGGCCCCGGGCGCCGCCGAACAGGCGCAAGATGCTGCCGGCCATCCGGGCGGGGATCGGCAAACGGGTCTGGTAGGCGCCGGGCAGCACGACGTCGTGGCGGGCCAGCGCCGTGCCCGCGCGCATCAGGCGCCAGTAGTCTCCCAGAGCGCCCATCTAGAAACCGCCCTGACATATGGAACCGTTGGCCACGGCTGCGCGTTCCAGCACCACTCGCAACGTCTGGAGACCGAAACGCATCATGTCCGATTCCCCCTCATCCAACAATTTCCTGTACCTGATCGTCGGCATACTGGTTGCTGCGGCCGTGGGCTTCGGCATCTATTACTTCACCGAAGGCGATGGCGGGCCCGACAAGGTCGAGATCTCGGTCGGCAAAGACGGCGTCAAGATTGACGGGAACTGACCGGTTCATGATTACGCCGCCCAGCCGAAATGCAGCGCGGCGATGCCGCCGGAATAGTTGGTGACGGAGACCTGCCGGAAACCGGCGCCTTCGATCTCGGCCTTGAAGACGGATTGTTCCGGGAACTGACGGATCGATTCGACGAGGTATTGATAGCTCGCGCGGTCGCCGGCGATGAGTTCGCCGAGGCGCGGGATCACGGCGTAGCTGTACGTGTCATAGGCGTCCTGCAGGATTGGCGCCGTCATCTGGCTGAACTCCAGCACGGCGAGGCGGCCGCCGGTTTTCAGCACGCGGCGGAATTCGCGCAGGCCCGCCACCCGGTCCGCAAAGTTGCGGATGCCGAAGGAGACGGTGACCACGTCAAAGCTCTTGTCCGGATAGGGCAGGTTCTGGCCATCGGCGCAGACCCAGTCGAGGCGGCCTTCCCATTTCGCATTGTCGGCGCGCGCCTTGCCGGCTTCGAGCATGGCGTCGTTGATATCGCAGACGATGGCGGTGGCAGGGCGGGTGTCGCCGCGGCGGGCGCCGGACTTGTCCGCAAGTTCCAGGAAGGCGCGGGCGAGTTCGCCGGTGCCGCCGGCCACATCGAGGTGGCGCTCGCCGGGCTGCGGGTTCACCTTGTTCATCGCGTCGTGCTTCCAGAGGCGGTGGACGCCGGCGCTCATCAGGTCATTCATCAGGTCATAGCGGGAGGCGACCGAGCGGAACACGCCTTTCACCCGGGCGACCTTCTCGGCCTCCGTCACCTCCTCGAAGCCGAAGGAGACCTTGCGCTCTGTGCCGTCTGTTTCAGCCATGCTGAACCACCTTACTTATCCCGCGTCGCTTAGCGTATATGCGATAAGGATGCCTGAATTACCCGAAGTCGAGACAGTTCGCCGCGGACTGGCCCCCGTCATGGAGGGGCGGCGCATACTGCGGCTGGAGCAGCGGCGGGCGGACCTTCGCTTTCCCCTGCCCGAGCGGTTCGCCGAGCGGCTCGCAAACGCCCGGATCGACCGGCTCGCCCGGCAGGCGAAATTTCTCGCGGCGCACCTCTCCACAGGCGAAGTGCTGGTGATGCATCTCGGGATGTCCGGGCGGTTCACGATCTCCGGGGCGATGCAGGGGGACTTCGTTCACGACGCGGGCGGGCTCGCCGCCCATGACCATGTCGTCTTCCACATGGAGGGCGGGGAGACCGTCACGTACAACGACCCGCGCCGGTTCGGCTTCATGGAACTCTGGCCAGCCGCCAGTTTCGAGGCCTATCCACGGTTAATGACAATGGGGCCGGAGCCGCTGTCGAACGGCTTTTCGGCGGCCTATCTCGACAAGGCGCTGGCCGGCAAGGCGGCGCCGATCAAGGCGGCCCTGCTCGATCAGTCCATCATCGCGGGGCTGGGCAACATCTATGTCTGCGAGGCGCTCTACCGGGCGGGCGTGTCTCCCAAACGCCTGTCGCGCAGCGTGCCGGGCGTGCGCGCTTCGCGGCTGGCGCCGGCAATCAACGCCGTGATTGCCGAAGCGATTGACGCGGGCGGATCGTCAATTTCGGACTTTGCGGGGACCGATGGGGGGCTCGGATACTTCCAGCACCGGTTCGATGTTTACGGGCGCGAAGGCGAGGCGTGCAAGCGCTGCGGGGCGGCCGTGAAGCGGATCGTGCAGTCCGGGCGGTCAACGTGTTATTGCGCTACCTGCCAGCGCTGAGGCCCAGACGCTTCAGCGGCGCACCCAGGCCCCCGCTCACCAGCGCCGCGAGGATGGGCGGGGCGGGCCAGAGTTTCGAGATCGGGGCGACCAGCCAGTCGCGCAGCCAGGGCAGGATGTTCGAGTCCGACTGGTAAACGGGCGTGAAGGCCCAGGTCATCAGCTGGAAGAGGCGGACATGCGCCGCGCGCTGGCGGACATACATCGCGGCGATGTCTGCGGGCTGGCTGCGCGCCTCGACCGCGCGGGCGAGCGCGTAGGCATCCAGCAGCGCCATGTTCGCCCCCTGCCCGAGCTGCGGGCTGGCGGCGTGCCAGCTGTCACCCAGATGAATGAGGCGGCCGGTGGCGGCGGGCCAGTGCGTGCGGTGCCGGTAACGGGCGAAGGTCAGCTGATCATGGTCCGTGATCTGATCAACGAGCATCGCCGTTTCCGGCCACAGGGTGCGGGCGGCATCCTTCCATTGGCCGAGCGGCGCGGCGCGGAAGGCGTCGTGGGCGTCGCCCCGGATCGACCAGAAATAGGTTAGGCTCAACGTATCGCCTGCCCGCAACCGGCCCGACGGCATCACGCCGGTCATCTGCCGGGCCGCATGATAGCGCTGCTCCAGCGCTTCGGGATTGAACGGACCATGCTCCGGCCAGGGCAGCGTCGCCCATAGCGCGCCGTAGGGAAGTTCCGATGCCGGAGACGACGCGAGCGGCGAGCGCACGCCGAGGGCATCGAGGATGAGGTCAAACGGGCCAAGTTCGGCGCCGTGCGCGTCGGTCAGCGTTCCGGCAATGGCATCCGCAGACGTGATGCGGGTGGCTGGCACAAAGGCGGCGCCGGACGCGAGAGCCGCCTCGCTGAGGATGGCAAACACGGCCGAGCGCTGGATGCCGAGGCCGCGCAGGCCGGGGCGAAGGGCGTCATACCGCACATCGAGCACGGCGCGCCCTGTATCCGATGAAATACCCCAGAGCCGGGTGATCGGGCTGCCGAGGGCTTCGGCCGTCTCCCGGAGGCGGAGCGCGCCAAGGATGGCGAGGCCGGTCTCCTGCAGCATGAGCCCCGAGCCGACCGCGCGGGCGGCTTCGAACTGGTCAAACACGGTGACACGGTGGCCCGCGCGCGCGAGCAGTGTGGCCGCCGCGAGGCCGCCAATCCCGGCCCCGGCAATTGCGATGGAAAGCGTTCGACTCATCTGCCTGTTTAGCCCTGCTCCTTGTGTGTCGCGCAAGTCTCAAGCAAGAGTGGGTTCCGAAAAGAAACGGGAGGACGCGATGTCAAACGGGGCAGCCTTGATCATCGGCGCAGGAGACGCGACCGGGGGCGCGATCGCGAGGGCGTTCGCGCGCGAGGGCCTGACCGCCTGCGTGACACGGCGGGCGCGAAATCTCGATTCGCTCGGCGCGCTGGTGGCGGGCATCGAAGCGGAGGGCGGCAAGGCACGCGCCTTTGGAGTGGACGCGCGGGAGGAAGACGCGACGATTGCGCTGGTCAACCAGATCGAGGCGGAAGTGGGCCCGCTGGAAGTGTGCGTGTTCAATATCGGCGCGAATGTCCGTTTCGGGATCACCGAGACTACGGCGCGGGTTTACCAGAAAGTCTGGGAGATGGCGGCTTTCTCAGGTTTCCTGGCAGGGCGGGAAGCGGCGCGCGTGATGAAGCCGCGCGGGCGCGGCACGATCCTGTTCACCGGGGCAACCGCGGGCGTGCGCGGGCGGGACGGCTTCTCCGCCTTTGCCGGCGCCAAGCATGCGCTGCGGGCGCTGGCCCAATCGATGGCGCGGGAGCTTGGCCCGCAGGGCATCCACGTGGCGCACATCGTCGTGGACGGCGCGATCGACAGCCAGTTCATCCGCGAGAACCTTCCGGATGCGGACGAACGCCGGGCGCGGGACGGGCTGCTGATCCCGGACGAGATTGCCAGGAACTATGTGTGGCTGCACCGCCAGCACCGCTCCGCCTGGACGCATGAGCTGGACCTCAGGCCCTGGAACGAGACGTGGTGAGCGGTTAGACCATGCCCGCATCGGTCGGCAGGCCGAACAGGATGCGGCCCGTCAGTTCCAGCGTCGACGGCGCGGTCATGATATGTTGCGTGATGGCATGTGCGTCGCGGAATCGGCGTTGGAGGTCGCTGGACTCAAACAGCGCCGCGCCGCCGCCAAGATCGTAGAGCGTGCGGCAGATGTCGGCGCCGGTGCGCGTCATGTGGGTACAGGCCAGGCGAAGGTCCGCGCGGGCCTCCATGGGAATTTCGTCCGCCTGCTGAGCGATCGCCCAGACGCGGTCGATTTCCGAGAACAGGTAAGCGCGCGCCGCGCGCCATTGCGCCTCGCAGCTGGCATAGGCGGCCTGCATGGATTGGCGTTCGGACAACGTCTTGGCCGAGCCCTGGCTTTTCTTCACCGTCGCGAGTGAATGGAAGGCGTTGAGCGCGCCGCGCGCATTGCCGAGCGCGACCCCGCAGACACCGAGCGCGAGAAGACCGAATGCCGGGAACCTGAACAAGGCGCCAGTCTGGTGCGGCTTGTCGGAGACAAGAGAAACGGACCGGCCCTTTGGCACGAGCAGATCCTTGACTTCGATATCGCCCGAGCCGGTGCCCTTGAGGCCCATGACGTGCCAAGTGTCGTGCAGCACCGCGTCACTCGCCGGAAAGTACATCATCCGGTTTTCGGGCGCGCCGGAAGCGAGGCGTTTCATCTCGCCGTCTTCCCAGATCGTGCAGCCGCCACAAAGCCAGGTACAGTTGCCAGAGCCCGAGCCCCACTGCCAGCGCCCGGTGACGCGGTAATGGTCGCCCTCGATCACGGCGCGGCCCATCGGCGCGAAGACACCGCCCGTGATGGTCATCGGATCGTGGTAAATCTCTTCGGCGAAATTGGGATCGATATAGGCGACATTTAGCGAGGTGGTCGCCCCGATCATGGCGCACCAAGCGGCGCTGGCATTAGCAATCGCCATCAATTCCGTGACTTCAACGATCTCGCGCGGGGTCGATTCAAGGCCGCCAAAGCGCTTCGGCGTCACCATCCGGAACACGCCCGCCGCAGCGAGCTTCTGGGCGAGATCGGCCGGAAGGCGCCTCGCTTCTTCCATTTCTGCGGCGCGCGCGGCGAGTTCCGGCAGCAGGGCGTGCAGCGACGCGGCGAGATCGGGCGTGTGAAGTGTATCAGCCATGGCGCCAAACTAACCTGTTTTGCCAGCGCTTCAAAGGGCCCACCCGGGCTCGTCACCCAAGGTCAGCATTGCTGCCCGGGGGCGGGCCGCTTAGGTTCAGTGCCAACAAGATCCGTGAACGGGGAGAAAGTCATGTCTGACCAGCTGCTGGAAACCTTCGAGGATGGCATCGCCACCCTGACCATGAACCGCCCCGAGGCGCGCAATGCCCTGACGGGCGAACTGCTCGACGCGCTCGCGGTTGCCGTGCCGCGCCTCGCGCTGGACCCCAAGGTGCGCGTGGTCGTGCTGACCGGCGCCGGCGGCGCATTCTGTGCGGGCGGCGACGTGAAAGGCTTCGTGGCTGCGCCAACCGGTGGCGGCGGCAAGAGCGACGCCCCGTTCAGCATGGAGAATCGCATCGCCGGCCTGCGCAAAGGCATGGAAACCGCCAAGTGGCTGCACGAGATGCCGAAGCCGACGCTGGCCGTGATGCCGGGCCCGGCCGCCGGCGCAGGCCTGTCGCTGGCGCTCGCCTGTGACATGCGCATCTGCACGACGACCGCCAAGCTGACCACAGCCTTCTCCAAGATCGGTGCGAGCGGGGATTATGGCGGCTCCTACTTCCTCACAAAGCTCGTCGGCGAGGCCAAGGCCCGCGAGCTTTATTTCACCGCCGATGTGATCTCCGGCGAGCAGGCCGCCGCGCTCGGCATTGTCAACGAGGCGGTGGCGCCGGACAAGTTCCACGAAGCCGCCCGGGCGAAGGCGCGCTATCTCGCCGGGCTGCCGACGGTGGCAATCGGGTACATGAAGAAGAACCTGAACCTCGCCGCCAGCGCGACCTTGTCCGAAGTGCTGGACATGGAAGCGGCCCACATGGTGCGCACCATGATGACCGAGGATCACAAGGCCGCGTCGCTCGCCTTCGTCGAGAAGCGCCCGCCGGTGTTCAAGGGGCACTAGCGGGTCAGAGCTTCAACTCGCTGTGCAGCTTCGGCGGCGCGGCATGGCGCCAGGACATCACGAGCGCGGAGCGCAGCGTCGTTGCATCGCAGGCCTTGAGCCGGATCGACGTCGCCCCCTTCTCGCCCCACTTGTTCGGCACCGGGAAGAAGATGCCCGGCTCGGCTTCGCACAGCATCCGCTGCTCCTCGATCCTCAGGAACACGTTCGAAAACTCATGGTGCGGCGGCAAAGTGCAGAAGATCTTGCCCTTGGGCGCATCGACGCGGAAGCTGGTCCAATCGAAGTGCGGTTTCTCTACCGCGCGCGGCAGCGACAAGGCGGTCGCGCGAAGTTTGGCGGGCGTGATCACCGGAAGATCTTCGGCTTGTTGGCCTGGAAGCGCACACCGGCTTCCCGGTAGCGCGGGCCCTTCCCGTCCGGCGCGAGCGCATAGGTTTTCTCGCGCAGGAATTCCATCAGACCGCGGCGCTTGCCGGCCGCCTCGAGCGCGTCCGGTGTCAGCGTCTCGCCGATTTCGACACGCAGCGTCTTGCCCATCCGGCGGCGCACTTCGCGGAAGACGAGTGCAAGACGAAGCTCCAATGACAGGTGCGACGCGATCTGGAACAGGCGCGAATTCTGGCCATCAAAGAAGATCGGCGTGACATGCGCGCCGCTCTGCGTGATCAGTTTGGCGGTGAACGGCTTCCACTCGTCATCGACCGCGAGCGGATCAAATGGCCGGGGTGTTGTGGCGACGCCGCCGCTGGGAAACACGACGATGCAGCCGCCGCCCTTGACATGTGCCAGCGCCGCCTTGCGCATGGCCACGTTCGCCTCGACGGCCTCGCGCGTGCCGCCGAAGTCGACCGGGAGCAGATAGGGCCGCGCCTCCGGCACGCCGTCGAGCACGGAGTTCGTCAGCACCTTGAAATCCGGCCGGCGCAGACTGATCAGCCAGCTGATGACAAGGCCGTCCAGCACGCCGAAGGGATGGTTTGCAACGACAACCAGCGGACCTTCGCGCGGGATCGCGGCGTGGCGGCTGGCGGAAAACTGCACGTCCAGATCAAGCAGCCGGATCGCCGCCTCGAAGAAGGGCACATCGCGCGACAGGTCCGCGCGGTAATGATCGTAGAGCTGCTTGATCTTCGGTTGGCCGGACAGCCGCTCGACTGCGCGCACAAGGCGGCGCTTGAGCGGGTCGTCGAAATACGACGCGTAGGAAAGCTCGGGCTCGACCTCGACGGCACTCACAGGCGCCACATCCTTGCGAGGTTGTTTTTCTGCATGTCGGACGAGCCACCGACGATCGGCATGCCGAGCAGGTCGCGCAGGTTTCGTTCGATGTCATAGGCATCGGACAGGCCATAGGCACCGATGACCTGCTGGCTGGCAAGCGCGATCTCGACGCCGGTGTCGGCGATATAGAGCTTGGCCATCGCGGTTTCCGCCGAGCAGGGCTGGCCCGTGCTGGCAAGCCAGGCGGCATGATAGAGCATATGGCGGCAGGCGGCGAGTTTCGTCCGTGCCGTGACGAGTTTATGGGCGACCGCCTGATGCTTGCCGATCGGCTTTCCGAACTGGACACGCTCACCCGCATAGCGCCAGGCCTCGTCCAGCGCAGCCCGGGCGAGGCCATAGGCGACCGCCGTGATCTCGATCTTCTCGACGTCCAGCGCGCGCCCTGCGAGCGCTTCCCAGCCCTTGTTCCACTTCTCAGGTCCGCCCACGATGGCGCTTTCCGGCAGCCGGACGTCATCGAGATAGACATCCATCGAATGGGTATAGCGCAGGTTGGCGTGCTCGATGGGCTGCATCGTGACGCCCTTGGCATTGGTCGGCACCAGGACGAAGGTCAGGTTGCCATGCCGGTCGCCCGGCTCGCCGGAGCGGCAGAGGCAATAGATATAGTCGGACCAGTCGGCGCCCGTGCACCAGCGCTTGGCGCCCTTGATGATGAGCTCGCCGCCCTTGCGCTCCACCCGCGTCTCGACGCTTGGCAGGTCGCCGCCGACATTCGGCTCCGAGAGGCCATAGCAGAGGAACATCTCGCCCCGCGCGAGCTTCGGCAGCAAGTCTTCCTTCTGCGCCTTTGATCCGTTCTCGGATATGTTCAGCCCGCCATAGAAGGCGGCGTGGATATAGGGGCCCGCCATGCTTGAGCCGCCCTGGCAGAGTTCATCGATGACGGCGGCGGCCGCATAGATATCCTCGCCCTGCCCGCCATAGGCTTCGGGAATGGTCAGGCCGATGAGGCCCATCTCGGCGATCTCGCGGAACAGGGCGCGGTCCCAGGTCGCCGCCTTGTCCCATTCGCGGCGCTTCTCGCGCGGCATCTTGTCAGCCACCCAGCGCGACAGCTGGCGGCGGATTTCGGTCACATGGCCGGGCTCGGAAGCGTAAAACGTACTCATCTGGCTGTTTTGTCCTACCGTCCGATTTCGTCAAGCGTGAACGGTGTGGTCTGGTAGGTCTGGTTGATCCAGTTGCCGAACAGGAGGTGGGCGTGGCTGCGCCAGCGGTTCTGCGGCTGGGTGGAGGGATCATCGCCCGGAAAGTAGTTGTGCGGCACGTGGATCGGCTTGCCGGCCGCCCGGTCGCGCTCGAACTCTTCCTTCAGGGAAAGCGAATCATATTCGATATGGTTGAACATGAAGAGGCTGCGTGAGGCCGCATGTTCGATCAGGCAAGGCCCGACCGTTCCGGAATCGATCAGCAGGCGGAGCTCCGGCCGCCTGACGACATCTTCCCGGCGTACTTCCGTCCAGCGCGACACCGGCACCTGGAAGTCATCCGAAAAGCCCGACAGGTAGGCCGAGGCGGGATCAAGGTTGCGGTGCCGGAACACGCCGAACGCCTTCGAGCCGAGCGGATACTTCGGAACGGCATGGAAGTGCCAGGCCGCGGCCATCGCGCCCCAGCAGATATAGAATGGCGAGTGGACATTCGTCCGTGTCCAGTCGAATATCTGTGTCAGTTCCTGCCAGTAGGTCACGTCCTCGAAGGGCATCTGCTCGACCGGCGCGCCGGTGACGATGAACCCGTCGAACTTCCGGTCCCTTATCTCGTCCCAGGTCTGGTAGAAGCTGATGAGGTGGTCCTGCGGCGTATTCTTCGGCTGGTGGCCGCCAACGCGCACCAGCGTCAGCTCCACCTGCAGCGGCGTCGCCCCGATCAGGCGCGCCAGCTGCGTTTCGGTGCGTATCTTGTTGGGCATCAGGTTCAACAGGCCGATCTGCAGCGGCCGGATATCCTGGCGCACCGCATCGGTCTCGCGCAGGACCGCGACGCCCTCACGCTTCAGCGTTTCCGCAGCGGGCAGCGTGTCTGGAATCCGGATCGGCATCGCGTCTCGTCCCTGTCGGCCCGCTTCAGACTTCAAACACATCGCGCGGGGGGGGAGACAGGCAGGCCGCCTTGCGGCAGCGCATGCATCTCGGCCCTTTAGCGACTTGTTTAACGTGGCTGCAAGCCGGCCGGCCAAATCACCACGCTCGCCATCTAGCGCGGGATCGAACCGGCGACAAGCGCCTCGTCCCGGCTCCGCCTGACCGCCCGGTCGGACCGCCACCAGCCCCTGAGCGTCAAGGCGCGCGCTTCGCTATGACCTGCCAGAACCAGCAGCCCTGCAAGGATGCCGAGATTCTTGATGAAGTTCTGCATTTCCCGTTCGCTGGAAACGCCTGCGTGATCATTCCAGAAGTCATGCAGGAGAACATTGACCAGCAGGACGTAGACCACGAGGCCAAGGGCCGTCAGGCACACATGCCGCCCGGAAATCAGAAGCAGGCCGCCGGCCACATTTGCCACCGCGGCAATCCACATCAGCGGCTCTGCCAACGCCACGCCGTGCATCTGCATCAGCGCGACATGCATGTCCGGCGCGGCGAACTTCATCAGGCCCGGGACCAAAAAGTACAAGCCGAGCAGGAACCGCCCCGTAAGGATCATTGCATTGGACATCGCCTATTCCCCCGTCAGTTTCGGTGCGCGCTTTTCCTTGAAGGCCGTGACGGCCTCGCGCCGGTCATGCAAGTAGTTCGAGACGCTTTCCCAGCCGATACTGGCGTCCATCAGCTGCGCGGCGAGCGCGCGCAGCGGGATGTTCGCTGTCGTCTTCGTCCAGCGCACGGCCCATTTCGGATTGGCGAGGATCTTGCCGGCGATCTCGTCCACTTTCGCGTCGAGTTCTGCGCCGGGTACGGCATAGTTGATCAGGCCGAGCCGCTGGGCCTCGGGCGCAGAAAGAAGGTCGCCGGTCATCAGCAGTTCCTTCGCCTTGGCGAAGCCGATCAGCTGCGGCCAGATCAGCGCGCCGCCATCACCCGCGACCAGGCCCACCTTCACATGCGGATCGCCGATCTTCGCCGTCTCGTCCGCGATGATCACATCGCACAGCAGAGCGATCGTCGCGCCGAGGCCGGCGGCCGCGCCGTTCATCCGGCAAAGGATCGGCTTTTCCATCTGCAGCAGCGTGACCACGATCTGCTTGGCATCCCAGCCGATGGCGCGGAAGCGTTCGGGATGATTGATCTGTTCCTCGAACCAGTCGAAGTCCCCGCCCGCACAGAAGGCGCGGCCCTTGCCCGACAGGATGATCAGGTCGCTTTCCGTATCGCGCTGCAGGCAATTGAACACGAGCGCGAGCTCGGTATGCATCGCCTCGTCCACGCCGTTGACGGGGTGGGTCGAGGTGATGAAAGCCGTCAGTACACGCCCTTTCCGCTCAAACGTGAAGCGCTCCCATTTGTCCTTCGTGATGTCATATGTCGCGCTCATGGTGTCCTCCAGCCCGTTTCTGGCTTCGAACCTAACCTGCCCGGCGGCAAAGTCACGGGGGATGACCGCCGCACTGCCCCGCGCTAGGACGATCCATCAACCGAAAGCCGCCCCATGCCCCGCGACACCCTCTTCCTTCTCCCGCCCGGCTTTGCCGCCAATGGCCAGCGCGAGTTCTGCCCGGAATGCGCCGAGCTCTGGGGCGTGCTCTCGTGGTTCCCGGCGCTGAAGGAGACGCTCGACATCGTCTATGTCGGGATCGACCATCCCCGCGCGCCGATCACGGCCTTGCTGGGCGACGGGCGCCACAATGCGCCGACCCTTGTGCTGCATGAAGGCAGCCCTCGCGCCGAAGGCGTCGCCTATGCAGAAGCCAACGGCCACATCTACCTGCCGTCGGCCCGGTCCATCGCAAGGCACTTCGCTGCCTTGCACGGCACGCCGGTCCCGCGCGGGCACTGACCACGCCTCGCCCGGACTGGCCCAGACTGGCCCGGACTGGCCCGGGCTGACGAGAGCGCAGCCCTATTGAGCGGGCGTGATTGTCACGCTTTCAGGCGGCGCCTCGTCCATCACGTCCGTCCAGTTGACGATCACGCGGCGGGTCTGGCTGCCCATTTCCGCCGTCGCTTCATCGATGGTGGTTTCGGTGATCTCGAGGTCAGCCCGGCCCGGCGCTTCGAACAGGATGCGATAGTCGATGAAGTTGCCAACGGGAAAGACGGCCCAGTCGCTGCCGGGGCTGATGTAAAACGCGAGGTAAGTGTGCAAGCCATTCGCCGCAGGATCGCCGCCGGCGGTGCCGAACAGCTTGACGCCCGGGCTTTCGCCCTGGTTCTCTAGGAAATCAACCTTCACGACAGACGCCGCGGCGCTGGCATACTCGGTAGTCTCGACCACCAGCGCCTGCGGTTCGCCGGCCGCCACCAAAAGCTCAGGCACCGGCGGCTCGACCGCTGCCTCAGCCGCCGGGGCCGCCGGCGCCTCTGCGGCGGATTCCGCCGGCGTGGACACGGCGTCCGGAGCGCAAGCCGTCACCGCGGCGAAAAGACTGGCCGCCAGAATGGCGCTGACGTGTTTTGGCATGTGCGGTTCTCCCCGGGTTGTGACCTCACATGGCAATTAAGCGATCAAGCGGCATCTGAACAGCGTTGGGCAGATCGCTGGCTCGGCGGTCACGCGCGGGACTTGCCTCCCCCAAGGGAAGACGCGTCTTGTGGCAGAACAAGTTCGCCACAGGAGACCTCTCATGCCCGCAGCGCCCGTGAAAACCCGGATCACCGAGATGCTCGGCATCGAGAAGCCGATCATCCAGGCCGCCATGGGCTGGATCGCCCGTTCGCACCTCTCCTCGGCCGTCTCGAACGCCGGCGGCATGGGCATTATCGAGACGTCGTCCGGTGAACTCGACGCCGTGCGCGAAGAAATCAGGAAAATGAAAACCCTGACGACCAAACCCTTCGGCGTGAACGTCGCCCAGGCGTTCGTGCGCGACCCGAACATCATCTCGTTCATCATCGACCAGGGCATCAAGTTCGTCACCACCTCGGCCGGCGACCCGATGAAGTACACCGGCATGCTGAAAGAGGCGGGCCTGACCGTGTTCCACGTTGTCCCCTCCCTCGCCGGCGCCCTGCGTGCCATCGAAGCCGGTGTGGACGGGCTGATCGTCGAGGGCGGCGAAGGTGGCGGGTTCAAGAACCCCAAGGATGTCGCCTCGATGGTGCTGATCCCGCAGGTCTGCGAAAAGGCCTCGGTCCCGGTGGTCGCCGCCGGCGGGATCATGGACGGACGCACAATGGCCGCGGCCTTCGCCCTCGGCGCCGAAGGCGTGCTGATGGGCACGCGCATCCTCTCCTCCGCCGAAAGCCCCGTGCACGCCAACTGGAAGGACGCCATCGTCAGCGCCGATTCCACCGACACGGTGTTCCTGAACCGGCAAGGCCCGGGCCCGGCCCTGCGCGCCCTGCGCACCGAGCGCACCAGCCGGCTGGAAAAGGAAGGCTCGCCCAACATTTTCGGGGAGTTTGCCGGCACTCAGGCGGTCTATTTCGGCGGCGACCTCGAAGCGGGCATTGCCCTGACCGGCCAGGTGGCCGGCCGGATCACTGAAGTGAAGCCCATCGCGCAGATCTTCGAGGAAACGCTGGAGGAATACCACCGGGTCGTCTCGAAGTTGCCGCGCTGACGCATCCACTGGTTTTCCAGCCGGTCTGACGTTACATCATCACAAACCCTTCACAGAGGAAGCTGGATGAAGATGTCTGAAGCCCTGAAGGGCGGCGCGGCCGCTCTCGTTCTCATGACCACGGCCGCATGCAGCGCGGACGCACCTGACGCCCCCGCTGCCACCGCGGCGCAGATCGAATTGCCGGAAATCACGGTCACGGAGGCCGAACTGGCCGGCAACCCCTTCCGCGCCGAATGGACGGGCCCATACGGTGTCCCTCCCTTCGCCGACATCAAGACGGAGCATTTCAAGCCGGCCATCCTGAAAGGCATCCTGGAAGCGCGCGCCGACATCCAGGCCATCGTGGACAATGCCGAAGAGCCGACCTTCGAGAACACCATCCTCGCGCTGGAGCGCTCCAACCAGTCGCTGAACAAGGTGATGAACGTCTTCGGCAACCTGTCGAACACCGACACGAATGACGAGATCCAGGCCCTCGAAGCCGAGATCTATCCGATGCTGACCCGCGAAAGCGACGCGGTGACCTTCAATCCGAAACTCTTCGCCCGCGTGAAAGCGGTCTACGACCAGAAAGACCGCCTTGGTCTCGACGAACAGGAAGCGCGCCTTCTCGAACTCACCCACCGCAACTTCGTGCGCGCGGGCGCCGCGCTAGCACCCGACGTTCAGGCAGACGTCGCAAAGATCAACGAGGAGCTCTCCGGTCTGACGACACAGTATGGCCAGAACCTCCTCGCCGAAACGAAAGCCTTCAAACTGGAAGTGACCGACCCTTCCCGCCTCGGCGGCCTGTCGGACGACTTCCGCAATGCGCTGAAGGTGGACGGCGAAGACAAATGGGAGATCGGCCTCGACCGCTCCGTGTACGAAGGGTTCATGACGAGCGCGACGGACCGCGAACTGCGCAAGCAGCTGTTCGACGGCTACCGCCTGCGCGCCGATTCGGGCGAGTTCGACAATGGCGCGCTCGCCATCAAGATCGCGCAGCTGCGCGCCAGGCGCGCAGAACTGATGGGCTATGAGAGCCACGCCCATTACGTGCTTCAGAACCGCATGGCCCGCACCCCGGACGCTGCATTGGAATTCCTCGCCAAGGTGCTGGAGCCCGGTCTCGCCCGCGCGGCGGAAGAGAAAGCCGACATGGACAAGCTCGCGGGCTTCGCCATCGAAGGCCATGACTGGTGGCACTATGCGGAGAAGGTCCGCGCCGACAAGTATGCCTTCGACGAAAGCCAGTTGCGCCCCTATTTCGAACTCGGCCGCACCCGTGACGGCGCCTTCGAAGTGGCCGAACGCCTGTTCAACATCACGCTGGAGCCGGTCGAAGTGGCCGGCTGGCATCCGGAAGTCGAAGCCTTCGACGTCAAGGATAACGAGACGGGCGAACATCTGGGCCTGTTCATGATGGACCAGTTCTCGCGCGACTCGAAACGCGGCGGCGCCTGGATGAGCGCCTACCGCGAAGCCTCCGGTCTCGACGGCAAGACCATCCGGCCGATCATCACCAACAACATGAACATGGTGCCGCCCGCAGACGGCCAGCCCGCGCTGATGTCGTTCGACGAGGTGAACACACTGTTCCACGAGTTCGGCCATGGCCTGCACGGCCTCCTGACCCAGATCCGTTATCCGAGCTTCTCGGGCACCTATGGCGGACCGGACTATGTCGAGTTCCCGGCGCAGGTTCTGGAACACTGGGCCGGCGAGCCGCAGGTGCTGGCCGAGTATGCCCGCCACCACCAGACCGGCGAGGTGATCCCGCAAGCGCTCATCGACAAGATGAACAATGCGGCGACCTTCAACCAGGGCTTCAAGACGACCGAGTATATCGCCGCCTCGCTGATCGACCTTCACTGGCACATGCTGACTTCCGAGGAGGCCGCCGAGATCACCGATGCGCGCGCCTTCGAACTGGACGTGCTGAAAAAGTACAAGATCCCCGAAGTGATCGAGCCGCGCTACCGCACGACCTATTTCTCGCACATCTTCGATGGCGGCTATGGCGCGGGCTACTATTCTTATCTGTGGGCTGAAATTCTGGATGCGGACGGTTTCGACGCGTTCAAGCAGTCCGGCGACATCTACAATCCGGAACTCGCCGCCAAGCTCAAGGAATGGGTCTACGAGTCGGGCGGCCTGCGCGAGACAGACGAACTCTACCGCAACTTCCGCGGCTCGGACCCCGGCATCGAGCCGCTTCTGCGCAATCGCGGCTTCGCGCCCCCCTCGCCTGCCGAGGGTTGATCCCCGCGCGGCCGTTTCAAGACAAAAGCCCCGCCAGCGATGGCGGGGCTTTTCATTTCGGCCTTGAGGGGGCGTTCAGCCGCTGACCGATTCCTTGCCGAGCACCGCCCGTACGTCCTCGACCGTGCGCGCCTTGCGCAGCGCCTCGCGGACCGGCGGCTGGCGGAACACGCGGCTGACCTGGGCCAGCGCGCGCAGGTGCTCGGCGCCGGAGCCGTCCGGCGCCAGCAGCATGAACACGAGATCGCAGGGGCGCTCGTCAATTGCTTCGAATTCGACGCCTTTCAGCAGGCGCATGAAACCGCCCACCGGGCGCTCCAGGCCCGCCAGACGTGCGTGCGGAATGGCAACGCCTTCGCCCACGCCCGTGGACCCCAGCCGCTCGCGTTCCATCACGGCGTCCTCGATTTCGCGCGCGCCGATGCCGGTCGCCTCGCTCAAGGCTTCGCACAGCACCTGGATCGCCTGCTTTCGGCTCGACGCTTCATGCAGCGGGATGATCACCCCGCCTTGCAATAGGCCACTCAGATCGGTTGGCATGACTCTACGTTTCCGTGACGCTCAGGAGCGCGGCGTGTTGGCGGGATCAACCCACCCAATGTGCCCGTCCGGGCGGCGGTAAACCATATTCAGGCCTTCATGGCCAGCATTTCGGAACATCAATGCCGGGACATCTTGCAATTCAAGCTGCATCACTGCCTCCGAAACGGTCATCGTACGTATCTGGACGCTCGTTTCCGCAACCGTGAGAGGAGCATCCCCCATCTCAATACCCGAATCTTCTGAATCATCCGTATCTGAAACCTGAATCAGCATTTCCGAGGCCGCCTGGGCCGGGAGCGGCAGCGGGGCGGCGGCGTGATGGTCCTTCAGGCGGCGCTTGTAGCGGCGCACCCGCTTTTCCATCTTCTCGAGGCTGACTTCCAGCGCGGCATAGGGATCATCGGCGCGCCCGGTCGATTGCAGCACGATGCCGGAGGGCAGGTGCACATTGCAATCGACTTCCACGAACGGCCCTTGCTGCGAGACGAACACGCTCGCCTCACCGGTCCGGGTGAAATATTTCGCGACGGCGGCTTCCAGCCCGGCTTCGATCCGGTCTCGCATCGCGGCGCCGAGGTTCATGTGTTTGCCGGTGATCTGAATCTGCATGAGCGTCTCCTCTGTGCATGTCGGCACTTGAGTATGACCCAAACTCACCCCGCGCGCGACTCACAAAGGGCGCCCGGACTGGCGAAAATCTGTAACCTTCAAGACTCTGTGCGACGGTTTCGTTGCCAGATCCGGAAGATGACCGGACCGTCGATCAGGTAGCGCCGGGCGAGGCGCCGGGGCTGGGAGGCCAGCCGGAACGCCCATTCGAGGCCTGCACGGCTGATCCATTCCGGCGCCCGCGCCACCCGGCCGGTAAGGAATTCGAGGCTCGCGCCGCAGCACAGCGCCGTGCCCACCGCGTCGCCGCGCGCCAGCGCCGCCGCCGCCACCATTTCCTGCTGCGGACTGCCGACGCACAGGAAGTGAAACCGGGCCGGGTTCGCCGCGATGAACGCCGCCGCCGCCGCAATCCCGGCCTTGTTCGGCCGCAGCGGGTTCGGCGGCTGGTGCCAGCGGATATCCGTCAGGCCGTACTTCGCTTTCAGCGTTTCGATATCCTCGGCCACGCCGCCAATGATCACCACCGGCTCTTCCGGCCGGATCACCGAGGCAAACAGTCCCGCCACCACATCCGCGCCCGGCGAGGCCGGCAGGTCGAGCCCGTCGAACCGCGCGAGGCGCGCCAGGATCCGGCTGTCATTCAGAATGAGCCCTGCCTGCCTGTACAGCGGCCAGAGCTCCGCCTCCCGCTCCAGCCGGACCCGGTGATCCACGTTCGGTGTCACGACATAGGAAAACCGCGCGCCCGCCGGGATCGCCGCCAGCCGCGCCACGGCCTCGCCCGTATCCATCGGCTCGAAGTCCAGCCCGAGAAAGTTCACCACGCCCATCCCCGCCCTCTCCCGGAAATCGCGCCCGGACGCAAGCCGGGGCTTGCGTCAAGCAACACCCTTCTCCGCCTTGGCATACCCATGCTTCTTCAGGAGCCCGCGCAGCTGGTGGTAGGTGAGGCCCAACGCCTCGGCGGCCCTGCCCTGATGGCCCTGCGCGCGGGCAAGCGCCGCGTCGAGGAGGCGCAGTTCGTAGAGGCGCACGGCGTCCGGAAAACCGCCCGGGCCCGTCCACAAGCCGGGCGGCTCGTCTGGACGGTTTATGGACGGTTTTTCCACAGGCGCCGCTGGCCGCCAGGGTGAGGCGAAGGGGTCCAGCGCAGAGGGGTCGAACTGCACGGGATCGTTCGGCGCGGTGATCAGCGCGCGGTGCGCAAGGCGTTCGGCGAAGTTGCGCAGCTCGCGCACATTGCCCGGCCAGTCATGCGCCTCGATCGCGGCGATGGCCGACGGAGCAAAGCCGGGAAAGTCCTGTGCCAGTTCCACCGCCATGCGGCGCGCGAAGAAATCTGCCAGCAGGCTCTTGTCCCCCGCCCGCGCGCGCAGCGGCGGCAAGGTGATCACGTCGAAGGAGAGCCGGTCGAGCAGGTCCCAGCGGAACTTGCCCGCCTCGGCGAGGGCCGGCAGGTCCGCGTTGGTGGCGGCGACAATGCGTACGTTCGTGGTCAGCACTTTTGAGCCGCCGACGCGCTGGAACTCGCCATACTCGACGATGCGCAGGAGGCGCTCCTGCAGCGCCTGCCCGGCGGTCGCGATCTCGTCGAGGAAGATCGTTCCGCCATCTGCCAGCTCGAACCGGCCGCGCCGCATCTCGGTGGCGCCTGTGAACGAACCGCGTTCATGGCCGAACAGTTCCGAATCGAGCAGCGTTTCCGACAGGGCCGCGCAGTTCACCTTCACGAATGGGCCTTCCCAGCGCTTCGACAGGAAGTGCAGGCGCTCGCCGATCAGCTCCTTGCCCGTGCCGCGCTCGCCGATGACCAGAACGGACCGGTCGAGCGGCGC
Source organism: Hyphomonadaceae bacterium (assembly GCA_027485145.1). GTDB lineage: Bacteria > Pseudomonadota > Alphaproteobacteria > Caulobacterales > Hyphomonadaceae > Hyphomonas. The sequence continues at coordinate 30,411 of JAIXRO010000115.1, forward strand.
CACGCGGCTCGCATGTTCGAGGGCCGTCAGCCAGGGCGGCGACTCGCCGATCAATTGTCTGGAACGATCCTGCATGAGGTTTGTTTAGCCAAAATCGATTGCGATTTCGACTGATTTATTCGTCAAAAAACGCGAACAATTCCTAACGCAAAACCGTCGAACACTTTTTTCCCTATGTTTTACAGGGCTCTAAAGAATTAATCCCAAACTGGCACGGTCCTTGAAATCAGGAAGGCCATCAGGCGACGGGCGTTGCCAACCCAACGAAGGACAAAAGAAGACGATGAACGACCAGGATTACCGCTACCCGCCCCGCTCCGACTCCGGCCGCTTCGGCCGCTGGCTGACCACGCGGTCGGCGGAGACTTGGATGTTCTTTGCCGCAGGCGTGTTCCTCGGCGGCTTCTTCTTCTGATCCGGGACCAAGAAAGGAAACTGACAATGGGCCTCTTCTCCCGCCTCGGCGACATCATCAACTCGAACCTCAACGCGATGCTTGATGGCGCCGAAAACCCCGAAAAAATCGCCCGGCTGATCATCCAGGAAATGGAAGACACGCTGGTCGAAGTGCGCACATCGGCTGCCCGTGCGATGGCCGACAAGAAAGAAATGGAACGCGAGATCGTCCATTTCGGCGCCGCACGTGACGACTGGGCCGCCAAGGCCGAACTCGCCATCGACAAGGGCCGCGAGGACCTTGCCCGCGGCGCACTGCTCGCCAAGCAGAAGGCCGAAGCGGAAATCGTCCGCCGCCAGGAAGCGATGGTGATCGCCGAGGAAGCCTTCCATCGCCGCCAGGAAGACCTCGTCAAACTGCAGGCGAAACTCGACGAAGCGAAAGCCAAGCACCGCGCCCTCGTGATGCGCCGCGAAGCCGCCGAGCAACGCATCCGCATGCGCAGCCAGCTTTATGATGGCCGCGCCGACGAGGCGATCCTTCGCTACAACCAGCTGGAGCGGAAGGTGGACGAGATGGAGGCCTATGCCGACGCAATCCGCGGCGCAGAGCCGAACCTGGCCGCCGAATTCGCCGAGCTTGAGCAAAGCGACTCGGTCGAGAAGGAACTTGCCGCGCTGAAAGCCCGCAAGGGCAAGCCGCAATCCAAGAAAACGGAGGGCTGATCCATGCTGACCTCCATTCTGGTTCTCTCCGGCGTGCTCGCCATGGTCTGCGCCCCGGGTCTCATCGCGCAAAGCCGCGAAGAGGCTCGCGGCAAGGATGAGGGAGGCGTCTGATGGATGAGGCCGCCATCGTTCTGATCGCTGTCACAGGCGTTCTTGCGCTGTTCGTCATCCTGCCGGGCATGATCCTCCACTACATCACGATGTGGCGGAAACAGAAAACCCTGCAGCCGGATGACGAGCGGATGCTTGAAGACCTGTGGCGGTCCGCCAAGGCGATGGAGCGGCGCATCGAGTCCCTCGAAGCCCTGCTTGAAAAATCCGAGGCGGACGCCCCGCGCCGTCCGCCTCGCCCCTCCCGCTCAACTCTTGAAGACTGAGGAAACACCTCCATGTCCCGCACTTACGACCCCTATGGCTCCCCCAATCCGAAGCGCTTTTTCCGCTCGCGCAATGACAGCGTCATCGCCGGCGTCTGCGGCGGACTTGCCGAACGCTTTGGCTGGGACCCGCTGCTCGTCCGTATCCTGACCGTCCTCCTGACCGTCTTCATGATGGGCCCGGTGGCGATCATCGCCTACATCGTCACCTGCCTCGTGACCCCGCGCACACCGATCGGCTACGGAAACTTTTCAGCGGATGAAGACGCCTTCTGGCGCGGCGTCTCCGACCGCCCGCGCGCGACGTTCGGCACCATAAAGTATTCGTTCATGGACCTCGAAGAGCGCCTGAAGAACATCGAACGCACGGTCACATCCGACGAATGGCGCCTGCGCCAGGAGTTCAAGGATCTCGAAAAGGGCAACTGACCGCCCTTCCTGCCCCACGCAACCCAAGACTTTTTCCGACCAAGGACCGGACCAATGAAACAGGGGACACTTCTTCGCGACAACCGCCTCCTGGCGGCGCTCGCCTTCACACTCTTCGCGGCCGCGATCTATGCCGCGCACCTGCAAGGCGGTGTGTCGATGCAACTCGGCGACGTGCTGCTCAGCGTCAAGACGCATCAGGAAGGCGGCCTCGTTGTCTCCTTCATGCAGGCGCGCTGAAGCGCGTCAGCCGCGCCGCAGCGCGCGGAAGACGAAGCGCATCGGGCTGACCGCCTGACGGGACGCAAGCGATGCCGGGACCGGCGACCCGGCGAGCTGCGCCGCGATCAGCCCCGCGGCCCACGGCGCCCAGGTGAAGCCGCGCGCGCCGTATCCGCTGGCGGCATAAATGCCGGCCAAAAGAGGGGCGTCTGCATCCGCGGCACGCCCCTTTTTCACATCTGCAAACCGGGTGAGGGCCGAGGCCTGATCCGGTACGGCGCCGATCAGCGGCAGACGGTCCGGTGTCGTTGCCCTCAGGCTTGCCCGCGAGCGGACATCCGGGACGTCCGCATCGCGCACCCACCAGGGCGAGAGCCGTTTCAGGGCGCTCAAATTTTCATCGCGCGCCGCCGGTGTGCCCTCGGTGGCGTGGTCCGGACCCGAGGGTTCGAACGTGGCGCCCCAAAGACGGTCATGACCTGTCGCGAGCGCATAGGTGCCGGACGCCAGCGCGGAGGGCGGCGCGGCGACCTCGCGGGTGACGAAATCGACCTGGCCTAAACGCGCTTCGAGCGGCAGGTACGGCGCGAGGCGGGCGGCATTCATACCGTTCGCAAGAATGATGGCATCGAACGGTTCTCCGTTGACGGAGCAAGTTTCCAGCGACGCCTGAACCGGCCCGCCAAGATGGCAATGGGCACCTGCGAGCAATCGCGCGATCAGCGCCGGCGGCCGCAGGATCAAAGCACGCTTGTGCAGCAGTCCGCCGCCGCGCACCGCTTCAAGGTCTTCGAGCGGCAAGGGCGGATCGGCGAGCAGCTTTTCAAAGCGCGAGACTTCGGCCGCGTTGCGCGGCGTTTGCAGGACATCCGTCACCTCCGCCTCGGGCATCCCGCGATAGAGGTCCCGGGCGGCGAGGTAGGCGTCAATCAGCAGCCCGGCTTCCGCCGTGTCACCGGCATCGAGGCGCGGCATCAGCAGGGCGAGCGGATTGCCGCTGGCTCCGCTGGCGGGCGCGGGTGCCGGATCGAAGACATGCGCGGCGATGCCATATCCGGTGAGCGCCTGCGCGAGGGCGGCGCCCGCAATGCCGGCACCGAGGACGGCGACGCGGCGAGGCGGCGAAGCGGGGCCGCGCAATCCGTAAGGATCGGGCGCGAGCGGAGGCGGCGCCTCGAGGCGCGCTTCCAGGCGCTCGCGTTTGCGCCCATGCCCCTCGGCCTTGGCGACGCTGAAGCCCGCCTCGGTGAGGCCGCGGCGGACAGCGCCGGCGACGGTGAAGGTGCCGAGCCTCGCGCCGGGCCGAGACCGCGCCGCGATCTCCGGATAGATCCAGGCGCCCCACATGTCTTCGTTCTTCGCCGGGCTGAAACCATCCAGGAACCAGGCATCGGCGCGAAACGCGCTTTGCGGCATTGTGTCCCGGATATCTCCCAGATGCAGGATGAGCCGCACGCCGGAATCCGGAAAAACAATGTTCCGTACACCGCGTACCGGGCCCGGCCATTGGGCAAGCAGTGCGCCGGCCTCTGCCGCAAGTTCCGGCCAGGCCACGAGGGCGCGCCGGGCATCGTCGACCTGCAGCGGAAAGCCTTCGAAGCTGACAAAGGTCAGTTGCGCGCCGGGCGAAGGCCGGTGCGCCGACCAGAGCTGCCAGAGGGCGAGGAAGTTGAGCCCCGTTCCGAACCCGGTCTCGGCGACGGTGAACTGCGCGCGCCCGGCCCAGGCTTCCGGCAGGCCGCAGCCCTTCAGGAAGACCGCCCGGCTTTCGGCCAGGCCGTCCTGCGCCGAGAAATACACGTCGCCATGCGCCTCGGCCACCGGTGCGCCGTCCAGGCTCCAGTTAATTCGGGGAAAGGTCAGCAAGCGTGCCATTGTTCTGCCCTACCCCGCACCCCAACCTTTGGGTAGGGCGCGGTGACGGGAACCTAGTTCGCGTCCCTGCGTTGACTGAAAGACCGCACCCTCTGCGGTCTGTTGAAAGGAAACTGCCATGGACAAGGAACACCTCAAGGGCGCGGCCAAGACGGTCGAAGGCCAGATCAAGGAAACCGCCGGCAAGCTGACCGGCAACGAGAAGCTGGAAGCCGAAGGCAAGCTGAAGAAGGCCGAAGGCGAAGTCCGCAAGGTCGTCGGCGACGCGAAAGACGCGTTGAAGGACTAGGTCATCCAGCGGCCCATCGAGGGCTGAGGGTTCGAGCAGACATGGCCCCGTTGCGAGTGATCGCGGCGGGGCCATTGCGCTTTTGGTGTGGCAGCGCCACTTTCGGGCGAAGCGACAAACTGGGAGCGCGCCATGGCAGAGATTACCGTCACACGTGAAGATGGCCCGACCGGCGGGCGCTACATCACGACAATTGAAGGCCACACGGCAGAGATGACCTATTCGAAAGCGGGCGCGACGCGCCTGATCATCGACCACACCGGCGTGCCCGATGCACTGCGCGGAAAAGGGGCGGGCCAGGCACTGGTCAAGCGCGCAGTGGAAGATGCACGCGCGGCAGGCGTCAAGATCATTCCGCTCTGCCCCTTCGCCAAGGCGCAGATCGAGAAACATCCCGAGTGGCAGGACGTGCTCGCATGACGCAGGAGATTGCGCATGACGCCGCGCGCCAGCGCTACAGCCTGGTGATCGGCGGCGTCGAAGCCTATCTCACGTATGAGCGCCCGAAACCGCGTCATCGCCTCATCACGCACACCATCGTGCCCGATACGCTGGGCGGACAGGGGCTCGGGAAAAAACTTGTGGCGCAGATCATGTCAGATGTGATTGCAGCCGGCGAAACGGTGTCATCGACGTGCTGGTTCGCCACCGGGCTGATCGACAAGACTCGGGAATGGGCGGCGCGGCGTTCATGACCGGCCTGCCCTTCTGGAAAACCAAGCGGCTCGACCAGATGGACGCGGCCGAATGGGAGTCGCTGTGCGATGGCTGCGCGAAGTGCTGCCTGCTGAAACTCGAGGACGAGGACACCGGCGAGATTGCCTATACAAGGCTGCACTGCCGCCTGCTCGATGCAGGAACATGCCAGTGCTCGGACTATGCCAACCGCAAGGTCCATGTGCCCGACTGCGTGAAGCTGACGCCGGCCGGGATCGAGGAAATCAAATGGATGCCGGGCAGCTGCGCCTACCGGTTGATCAATGAAGGCAAGGACCTGCCGGACTGGCATCACCTGGTCTGCGGCGACCGCTCGCGCGTCCACACCGAAGGCCATTCCGTCCTTGGCCGGACGGTCTCCGAGGATACCGTTCTCGACGAAGACCAGGAGGACTGGGTTGTCGACTGGGAAGGCACCGAGTTCTGAGCCGGAAACGGCGTCTTAAGGGAAACCGGCGACAAACCGGGCATGGACGCTCTTCCCGCCTTCCTGTCGCATCTTGCAAATGAGCGCCGCATGGCCGCCAAGACCGTCGAGGCCTATGGCTCGGACCTTGCGGCCTTTGTCGGCTTCATGCGGATGCACCTTGGCGAGGAGCCGACCCTGCGCGCGCTGGCGAGCCTCAAGGCGCGCGATATCCGCGCCTATCTGGCGGCGCGTCGGCGGGACGGGCTGTCGGATGCCTCGATTGCGCGTCTCCTCTCCTCGATCAAGGCGCTGTACCGCTGGATGAGCCGCGCGCACGGGCTGGAGAATGCCGAGATCGGCTACTTGCAGGGACCGCGCCGGGCGCCGCGGTTGCCTCGTCCGGTCTCCGTGGAAGCCGCGAAGGACATCCTGCATGAGGCAGAGACCGAGCCGGACGCGGAGCCGTGGATTGCCGCGCGCGACGCCGCGGTCCTCTCGCTGCTGTATGGCGGCGGTCTGCGCATCTCGGAAGCCCTCAGCCTGACCGGCGCCGACCTGCCGGCGCCGGAGCGCCTGCGCGTGTCGGGCAAGGGCGGCAAGACGCGGATCGTGCCGCTGATCGCGCCCGTGCGCGAGGCGATCAACGCCTATGCCGCAATCTGCCCCTACGCGCTGACACGCAGCGGCGCTCTGTTCCGGGGCGCCAAGGGCGGACCGCTCAGCCCACGGATCATCCAGGGCCGGATGCAGATGCTGCGCGGCCTGCTCGGCCTGCCGGAGACGGCGACGCCGCACGCCCTGCGGCACGCCTTCGCCACGCACCTGCTGGCGAACGGCGCCGACCTGCGCGCGATCCAGACCCTGCTCGGCCATAGCTCGCTGTCGACCACCCAGATCTATACCGGCGTGGACTCAAGCCGCCTGCGGGCCGTGCACGCAGCAGCGCACCCGCGCGCCTGATTTCAGGGGCTGAGCGCCGCCGTGATCGCATCGGCCAGAAGGCGCCCGCTCGCGGTCAGGCGAAGTTCGGCCCCGGCCATCTCGGCCCAGCCCTTGTCCACGAAGACGGCAATCTTGTCACGCGGCACCAGAATGCCGGAGACGGTTTCGACCCGGCGCAGATCCACGCCCTCGGCCGCCCGGAGCCCCATCGCAAGCAGTTCACGCGCGATGTCCAGCGGCGCCAGTTGCGCCGCGTTGCTCCAGCCGCTCTGCAAGGCCTGGACATTGGCGATATAGGCTTCCGGCCGGCGTTCGGCTTCGCTGGCATATCGCCCGCCGCCCACGCTGACCCGCCCATGCGCGCCGGGCCCGACCCCGATCCAGTCCCCGCCGCGCCAATAGATCAGGTTGTGTACGGACTGATATTTCGGCGAGGCGGCATGGTTCGACACCTCATACGCCGGCAAGCCGGCGGCAGCGGTGACCGTCTGGGTCAGCTCGTAAAGGTCCGCCTGCGCATCATCGTTCATTGGCGAGATGTCGCCGCGCTTTGCCGCGAGACCAAACGGCGTCTTCGCCTCGAAGGTCAGTTCGTAGAGCGACAGGTGCGGGGCGCCGAGCGCGAGCGCATCTGCCAGTTCAGCTTCCCAGCTCGCAGGGCTCTGGCCCGGGCGGGCATAGATGAGATCGATCGAGACCGAATCGAACACTTTCACGGCGCGCCGGACGGCTTCCGCCGCCGAGACCGCGTCATGGTCTCGCCCGAGGAAGGCGAGGGCCGCATCGCGCAGCGACTGCACGCCGATCGACAGCCGCGTCACCCCGGCCTTCTGCCAGCCCTGCAGGTCGGCGCGCAGGACATCGTTCGGGTTGGCTTCGAGCGTGATCTCGGCGCCCGGCTTGATGCCGAACGCGTCGGAAGCAGCGAGCAGGACGGCGCCCAGCTCATCCGGGCGCAGCAGCGCGGGCGTGCCGCCGCCGAAGTAGACCGAATCCAGCGGCCGGTGCTGCGGCATGCGGGGACGGTGCGCGTGAATGTCCGCCGCGATCGCATCGACCAGCCCGCCGCCCTGCCGGTCCTTGGCGGCATACACGTTGAAATCGCAGTACGGGCAGATGCGCGCGCAGTACGGCCAATGCACGTACAGGCCAAACCCGAAATGCGGTCCGAAAGGCGCAGGGGTCAGCGTCACGGCAGCAGCGCCGCCCGCAGCTTGTTCACCGCGTCCGCCCGATGGCTCATCGCGTGTTTCCGGTCCGGATCCATTTCGCCGAAGGTCAGCGTCTCGCCGTTGGCGATGAAGACCGGATCATATCCGAAACCCCGGTTTCCGCGCGGCGGCCAGACCAGCGTGCCTTGCACTTCGCCTTCAAACACCGCCTCGGATCCGTCCGGCCAGGCGACCGCCAGCGCGCAGACAAACTTTGCCGACCGGTCGGCGGACCCACTGGCCTGCAGGGCCTGCTCGACGCGCTCCATCGCCCGGTAGAAGTCTCTCGGCTCGCCTGCCCAGCGGGCTGAATAGATGCCCGGTTCGCCGCCAAGCGCGGTCACCGCAAGCCCGGAATCGTCCGACAGGGCCGGCAGGCCGGAAGCCTGCATGGCCGCGCGGGCCTTCAGCAGGGCATTGCCCGCAAAAGTTGCCTCTGTCTCCTCGGGCTCGTCGAGGCCCAGATCGATGGCGGAGACCACGTCGAACCCGTGCGGCTCGAACAGCGCCTTCAATTCGGTGACCTTTCCGGCATTGTGCGTCGCCGCCAGCAGGCGGCCGGGCACCAACCGGGGGGGCGATTCAGCAAAATTCACAGGCATCCTGGCTCCGTTCTTGCGTTGTGCGCGAACTCATATATCGTTATTCGGTAATATTGGGACATCGGGCCATCCCGGTACCGCTTCATGAACCATCAAGGATAGAGGGTGAAAAGACCAGATATGCCCAGCACCGGTCACAATTCTATGGCGGAAATCATGTCTGTGCTCGTCACAGTCGCCATGTGGATCGTCGGCGCCATGGGCGTGATCGGCATCCCTGTCCTGGGTATGGGCCTGATGGCCAGCCTGTCGGGCGGCACAACGGAAATCTCCGGCATCAAGGCGCTTGCGGAGGGTGTGACCCCCGGCCAGCTGGTGATCGGCCTTGCCGGGCTGATCGTGATCGTACCGGGCGTCATCTTCATCTGCCTGCAGCTGCGCCGCATCCTGCAGACGCTCTCCGAAGGCGACCCCTTCGTGCCGGAAAACGCGACCCGCCTGTCGCGGATCGGGATCACGATCGCCGCGATGGAACTGATGCGCATCGCCACGGTTCTGGCCGTCTTCACGGCGCCTTCCCTTGTCGGCGACGAACCGCCACGTATCTCGACACAGATCATACTGTGGATCTCGGTTGCGGCGCTGTTCGTGCTTTCCCAAGTCTTTCGTGAAGGCACCCGCCTGCGCGACGAAGAAAAAATGACGATCTGAGGAGCGCCATA
>JAIXRO010000046.1 GCA_027485145.1 Hyphomonadaceae bacterium
CCCCTGGCAGGCGGTCCACGATGGCGACGGCCTGCAGCACGAGCCGCTGCGCCTCAGCGTCATGATCGAGGCCCCGCGCGAGCAGATGCTGGCGATCCTCGAGAAGCACCCCGACGTGCGCGCGCTGTTCGACAATGGCTGGCTCCACCTGTTTGCGCTCGAAGGCGGCAAGGTGGCCGGCCGCTACGTGCCGGGCCACGGCTTCACAGACACCGCGCCGCAGAGCCTCGCAGCCTGATCGCGGGAGGGTCGCAGGTTCGGGCGGAGAGCTGGCCACGGCTAGCCCTCCGCCCGGACTTTGTTCCCCAAATGTTTCACGTGAAACATTGGCGGGCGCCCCCATACGGATTGCGGCGGAAAAAATCTCGCCGATCGGGAATAGGCCGCGCAGGTGATCCGTTCTGGGTGAGAACCTCTCGCACCGTGACTGGATGACCGACCTATGTCGAGCCTGCTTGCCCTTCCGCCGATGCAGCGCGATCCGCTCGCAGCCCTGTTGCAGCGCGACCCCGGGCTGCCCCGGACGGTCGCTGCCGACACGCTCTCGTCCCTCGATGGGCTTCCATGGCTGACAGAGTCGGGACAGGCATCGGCCGCGCTGGGCAGAAAAGCGGGCCCGGCCGGTCGGGACGGCTCATGGCCTCTTCTGCTCGCCGGACTTGCGGTAGCTGCGGCAGTGCTCGCGCTCGGGCACGGTGAATGGTATCCGCCGGAGCAACCGGCCCCCGCCGCCCCGCTGCGCGCTGACAGGCCGGTCGTCCCTTCGGAAGGGACAGACGTTACGTTCGCTGGCGGTGTGACGGTAACCGCACCGACCTCGGCACCAGAAGACACGCTGGGCGAGGCGCGGCAGACGCCGATCATCGCGCTTAACCGGCCCGATACGCCTCTAGGAGCTTCCCGCGTGAAGCCGCTCGCTGCCGCCCCGCCCGCTACGCGAACACCGGCTCCCGCCGCAGTGCAATTCGCTGCGCCGGAGGCCGCCGCGCGTGTCGTGCCACCCGCACCGACCCTTGCGGACAGCCCGCTTTCGCCGGCGACCCTCAAGCTATTCAGATCGACTCTCGATCAAAGCCGCGATGCCGCGCGCACCGTCATCCGCCTCGGTGACCGCGCGCGGCCAGGTCGCGGCGCATCGGCCGAGGAGCTGGCCAGCTACCGCTTGCGGCAGCAAAATGCGGAAGCGGCGAAGACCTATCGCACCTATCTCGACACGCTGGCGCGCGCGATGCGGCGCTCGAAGTCGGAGACCTTCGCCCGCCAATCGCACGAACGCGCGCAACAGACGCTGGGCTATCTCAAGAGCATGCTGGCAGATTCGCAGGCCTCGCTGCACTGACCGAAACGCGCACCCAAGGTGCTGGAAGAGGTGTGGTGGACAGGGCTGGATTGGCCGTCTAACTAAATATCAACGGGTTAGGCTGGCGAACCGCCCCTTGGCGGGGCACGCAAACCCGCTGCTTTTCAATGCCTTTGGCGAACCCTTCGAGGCTGTCGGCTGATGCCTCAGGGTTCGTATCACTTACCGGGAATCGAACCGGCGTTCGGTTGGAATTGTCTCAGTCTGGGTGGGCGAGGTCGCAACCTTCAGATTGAACGGCGGCCTAAGCGCCATGCTCAACCCGCGCCCGCGCCGCGCCGGATGCCCAAGCCTGTCCGCGCCGTGCTCACCTCAAATCCGGCGATGGAGCGCAAGCTCGCCGAGCACGATCTGAAGCCGTGGTGGCTGCGATGACCGAGGCGCATCCCTCGCCCGAATGTCGCGCGGTGCTGGCGTTCCTGCCTCACGAGAGCGGGGTGACGCTTGAACATCGCGGGCGGCTGCTGAAGGCACGCGACATGGCGGCGGCGCTGCGCGGGCGGACAGAAAGCCCCTTGGCGGATTGGCTGGCGGATAGCTGCCACGACCTCACTGGCCGGATGCTCTTTCGCCGGGATGTTCCCGCCGCGCACCTCGATCTGGCGGTGCAGCTGTGCCGCAAGCTGATTGGCGCGGCGCTGGCGGCGGACAGTCTGCACTCTGACGAGTTCCCCTTATGAGTTCCTATACCGAGGAAGAGCTCGAGCGATGGGGGCTGCTGGATCGCGTCCACGCGGCGGCAAACGGAGAGGACTTCGGGACTACGGCGCTTGCGACCATGGACCTCGCCGCTCTGGCGGGTGTCGAGCCCGCGCCGGTTCGGTTCATTGTTGACGGTCTCTTGCCTGCTGCCGAGACGACGCTCTTGACCGCGCCGGGCGGTGGCAACAAGACGACGCTCTCGCTGATGATCGCGGCGGCGATGGCTGCGCGGCTCGATAATGTGCTTGGCATGGCGATCGAGCCCGGACCCGCCGCCTACATCGGCATGGAGGATTCCGAGGCGCGTCTGCATTGGACGCTCCACCACATTTGCGGCGGGCTGGGCCTGTCGATGCTCGACATCGCCGATCGGCTTCACGTGGTCTCGATGAGGCAGATTGCTCATAATGGTCTGGCGAGCTTCGGCCATGACGGGGAGCTTAAGCCGGCCGAGCTCTATCACATGATCGAGCAGCTGGTGCGCGAGACGGGTTCCAAGCTGCTGGTGCTTGACAACCTCGCTCACCTCTTCCTCGGAAACGAGAACGACCGGATGCAGGCAACGCGGTTCCTGTCGCTGATCAACAAGCTCGCCAGCGACACGGACGCGGCAATCATGCTGCTCGCCCATACGCCAAAGAGCGGCGCGGATTTTAGCGGTTCTACTGGTTGGCAGAATGCGACCAGGTCGCACGCATCGATCGAGAAAGAAGAGAACGGGGATCCGGACGTTCGGGTGCTCAAGGTGTCCAAGGGCAACTATGTGCGCCCCGGAGAGGTGACTCGGTTCCGTTGGCATGATCATTATCTGATCAAGCCCGAGGACCTGCCGAACGATATCGCTGCCACCTTGGCTGCGACCTCGCGCGCTACAGCTGCGAATGACGCCTTCCTGCGGTGTCTCGCGGCGGTCACTAAGCAGGGCCGCGCGGTGTCTGATCGGCAAAGCCCGACCTATGCGCCGCGCGTCTTCTCTCGCATGCCAGAGGCCAAGAACTTCGATGAGGAAGACTTCGCGGCTGCGATGGAGCGGCTGCTCCACCTCGGCGTGATCAGGGCAAACGAGGTGGTCGGCAAGTACGCCAACCGAACCGACCGCCGGGGGCTCAAGGCCGTTGAAACCGGTGCTCAAGAGCATGCTCAAAAGGGTGCTCAAGAGCATGCTCAAAAGGGTGCTCAAGATGCTCAGAACCCCTCGCACAATATGCTCAAGATGGATGCTCGCTCAACACCTCCCCCTTCGGGGGAGGGAGAGGGGGACTATGGTCCCCCCTCTCCCCCGTTCAGGGGTGTGGGCGTGTGGGACGACGATTCAATGCCCGGTGATGACTAGGAGGAAATGATGGCCGACAATTCTCAAATTGATCCCGCTTCGATGCCCGCCCTGCTGGCGCTCAAGGATGAGATCACGACTGCAGCGGTGTGCGGGACGTCGCGATGGGGCGATGCGGTTGGCGTGCTGCTCGAAGGCGCTGCCGACCTGCTCACCATGCAGCTGGGGAAGAAGGCGGGGGCGGCGCACCTGCTCGCGATTGCCGCGAAGTGGCAGGCCGAGGCCCAGCGGCAGGGTGAGGGGTGAGCCGCGCGGGTCCTTCCCTGGGCTCACCCCTATACGGGGGCCGGAGGCGTTCTTCGTGCGAGAGTTCTGTTCTTTTTCAACCGTCGACGTCGTTATCGTCGTTTGCATTCAGAGGGTTATATGGCTGAACGATTGACCATGACACTCGAAGAGTTCGCCGCGATCGAGGGGATCCCCGGGCGCGACGTCCTTCGCCGCATCATCCGCGACAATCCCGACTTCCCTGCAACGCCCGGAACCAACGGGGTCGCCTATCAGATCGACGTCGCGGCGGCGGTCGAGTGGCTCAAGGCGCGCGATGAGCGCCGGCGGGCCGATGAGGAAGGGCGCGCCGCCGCCGCCCGCCAGTTGGCGCTCGATATGCTTGGCTCGGACGCCGTGGCCGATATCAACCAGAGCGCATCGCCGAGCGAGCGCAAGGCGCTGCTCGAAGAGGAGTTCTACGCGATCAAGGTCGCCGAAAAGCGCGGCGAGCTCATCCGCAAGGCTTCGGTCGAGGCCGCTATCGCAGATGTGCTCGCGATCGATGCCAAGCGGCGTATCGAGTTCGTGAGCCGTCTCTCGAAGGTGATCAGCTTGACCCGCGAGCAGATCACCGAGGCCGAGCGGCTGTCGGAGATGGATCGGCAGCAGTTGGCGGCAGCCCTGCAGTCGCTGCCGCTGGGAGAGGTCGATGGCTGATCTTCTCGGCATGAGCGAGGCCCAAGCCGCGCGGGTCGTGGGGGTGCATCCCGACACGCTCAAGCGCTGGCGCCGGCGCGGCGCTGTTTCCTACGTCATCACACCGGGCGGTCGGATCCGGTACAAGCCAGAGCAACTGCGCCAGCTGATCGCCGCGATGGGCGTGGAAGCGCAGCTCGGCAAAAAAATCTGAAATCCTTCACCCCTATGCACCCCTACACACCCCTAAGCATCAACATTCATGGCGAAATTTTTCGCGAGCTAGGTCAGGTTCGCGGCCATGTCGAAAGCCATCAACCTCACCCGCGACGGGGAAACCCCGCCCGAGCAGCTGACCCGCGATCTGGCCTTCGAAATCCGCGCCGATCGGGTCGATGACAAGCAACGCACGGTCCAGCTGACCTTTTCCAGCGAGGAGCCGTACGAACGCTGGTGGGGGACCGAGATCCTCGATCACCGCGCCGGCGCAGTTCGCCTGGACCGGCTTAACGCTGGTGGCGCGCTTCTCATGGATCACAACACCCGCGACCAGATTGGCGTCGTCGAACGCGCATGGCTCGAAGGTCGCAAGGGTCACGCGATTGTCCGCTTTGGCCGTTCGGCACGCGCGACCGAGGTATTCGAGGACGTCAAGGACGGCATCCGCAAGCTCGTGAGCGTCGGCTACCGGATCTACGATCTCGTGCTCGAGCGATCGAATGAGGACGCCGACGTGTACCGGGCCCAAGACTGGGAGCCCTACGAAATTAGCCTTGTCGCGGTGCCTGCCGACCCGACCGTGGGTGTCGGCCGGGACGGCGAGCCTGCGGGATTCGACCCGCGCACCCTAGTTCAACAGGAGAATAACGAGATGCCCCAAGCCCGCAATGCAAATCCCGGCGAGGGTCGCTCGCCCGCTGGTGACGGTCAGGTGTTCCGCGACGGCAGCCCCTCGCGCTCCCGCACGGTCACCACCGACCAGATCCTTCGCGCGTGCTCGCGCGCCAACCTTTCGCGCGAAGCCGAGCGCGAGCTGCTCGAAGAGCACGAACGCTCGCCCATGAACGAAACGCAGCTTTTCGACGCGATGGTCGATGCGGTTGCGGCCCAGCGCAACAGCACGCCGATCAATGCGAACCGCAACGGCGGCTCGGCGAGCGGCACCCGCGAAGTTTTCGCCGATGCGATCTATGCTCGGCTTTCCGGCCGGGAAGTGAGCGAGCAGGCACGCCAGTATGCCGGGGCGTCGATTGTCGACATGGCTCGCGCCATGCTCGAAGCCAACGGCGAGCCAGTGCGCTTTGCGCGCGCCTCGGCTGTTATCGATGCGATTACGCGCGGCGGAGGGCAGCACACCACCAGCGACTTCGCGTACATGGTGAACAATGCGACCACCCGTTTCCTGCTCGATCGTTTCCGGGCGGCAACCTCGCCGCTCAAGGTGCTCGCGCAGCCGCGTTCGCTTCCCGACTTCAAGCCCCGCAACGCGGTGCGGGTCGAGGGACCGAGCGTGCTCCGCCTTGTCGGGGAAAGTGGCGAGTTCAAGAATTCGACCGTTCGCGAGGGCAGCGATTCCATCCGGCTCGCGACCTACGGCGAAATTTTGAGCATCAGCCGTCAGGCATTGGTCAATGACGATCTCGGTGTCTTCGCCGACGTTGCGACGTTCTTCGCTCGCGCTGCCGCCGAGAGCGAGGCGACCTTCCTTGCTGCGCTCATTCAGGGCAACGGCGTCAACACGTCCGACGGAAATCCGCTCTACCATACCTCGCACGGCAACATTGCAGCCAGTGGCACCGCGATCAACGAAGCTTCGCTGGCGGCAGGCCTCGCGGCCATGCGCGCGCAAATGAACCTCGACGGGACTACCCCGGCAAACGTCGTTCCCAAGTACCTGGTGGTCACTCCTGCCAGAGAGATCGAGGCCAAGAAGGCGCTCGCGTCGATCACGCCTGCAAGCACGGCTAACGCAAACCCGTTTGCCGGCGAGCTCGATCTCATCGTCGACCCTCGCCTGACAGGCAACCAGTGGCGGCTATTCGCAGATCCGGCGCTTACGCCGGTGTTGCAGTGGGCGACGCTCGAAGGGCAGGAGGGCCTCTTCACCGATACCCGCGTAGGCTTCGAAATCGACGGGGTCGAGATCAAGGCCCGCATCGACGTCGGTGCGGCGGCGTGGGACTGGCGCGGGACCTACATGAACCCGGGCAACTAGCCAAGCGAAGGGCGGATATGGCGGGCGAAATCAGGACCGCCCTGGGCGCCTCTTGCCCGGAGACATCCTGATCCGCGAGGCTGATGGCGGCCTTTGAGCCCGAGCGGGGGAAACGCTCGGGCAGCCACATAACTTCCCGGAAGGTATCCCATGGCCAGCAATCGCGACATCATCGTCAAACTGCGCCTTGCGGGCGAGGAGTTCGACCGCGACTTCAAGGTCAAGATGGAGGACCTGACCGACGCCGCAGAGAAGGCGTCGGCAGAGTCGGGCAAGAAGGCGGGTAGCAACTTCGGCGCTGGATTTGCGGCGGCCGCTGGTGCCATTGGGGCCGGGATCGGTTTGGCGATCAACAGTGCGGCGGAGCTTGGTTCGGAGATCGCCAGCACGTCGAAGCAATTCAACATCGGCGTCGAGAACCTGCAAATCTGGCGGCAGGCAGCGGCGAACGCCGGGGTCAGTGCCGACAATCTGTCCGATGGCCTTGGGGCCCTGACCGAGAAAATCGGGCAGGCCAACGCGGGCAACCGGCAGGCGCAGCAGGGCTTTGTCGATCTCGGGCTGTCGTTCAAGACGGTAAGCGGGCAGGCTCGCGCGACCGATGAAGTGATGCTCGATCTCGCGCGCAAGATCGCCGAGATCAAGGACCCGTCCGAACGGGTCAGTCGCGGCATGCAGTTGCTGGGGGACGATTTCAAGACGCTCTACCCGCTGCTGCTGGAAGGGGCAGAAGGCTTCAATCAGGCCCGTCAGGAACTGGGGGCCTTCGGCGCGATCCTTACCCAGCAGGAAATCCAGAACCTCGAAAAGACCAACACCAAGATCGAGCAGCTCAAGAACGTGCTCGCAATCCGGGTGGCGGGCGTGGTCGCCGAGAACGCCGACGCGATCTCCACGCTCACCAGCAAGCTTGCCGACCTCGCTGTCAAGGCCGTGGAGGCGGGGAACGCATGGCTAGGCATGCAAACCGCTTTCGGCAGCGATTTCAATCGCGCGGTGGCAGCGATCCCGAGCAACGTTCCCGAGCTCGAAAAGCAGCGGCGGGTGCAGGAAATCGCGCGCCTCACCTATCGCGAACCGGATGGCCAGTATGTCGAGGGCGGACTTCGCGGGCAAGTTCGGAAAAAAGGTGCGCCGCTGCCGCCGGGTGTCGAGTACTACACTCCCTACAGCCGCGACAGTATCCGCGACCTGCTCTATTCGCCTCGGCGCTTGGAACTGGAAACGCCGAAACTTTCGGGCGGCGGTGGATCGCGGCGCTCGGGCGGCGGCGGTGGCTCGCGCCGGCCGGAAAAGTCCGACGAGGAAAAGGCCTACGAAGCCGCGCGCAAGGCCGAGGACCAGCTTCGCGCGGCGGTCGAGAAGACCGCGCAGGCGCAGCGGGAGAGCGCGGAAATCGCCCGCATCCGCGTGACGCAGGGCGAGCTTGCCGCCGCCGTCGCCCAGGCCGAGCTTGATTATGTGCGGCAGGGTCCCGGTTATCAGGCGAAGACGGTCGAAGAACTCGGCAAGGCGCTGGGTTACAACGAGAAGGGCTTGGAAGCCCGCCGCCAAGAACTCCAGACGACGCTCGCCATCCTGCAGGCCAATCGCGAGAACGCCAAGACGCAGGCCGCTGGCAAGGTCTACGGCGATGGCCTCGCCGATGCGGCCAAGCGCTACAACGAGAACAAGGAACAGATCAAACGCGCGACCGAGGAAGCGTCTGCCGAGTTCGAGCGCAAATACACCGAAGCGGTGACCGACGTCGCGGGCATCTATGAAAGTCTGTTTCGTGGCGGCACGAAGAGCCTCTGGGCCGACTTCAAGGATGAAGGCCTGCGCATCATCGCCGAGATCGCCGCGCAATGGACGCTGGCGCAGATCGGCGGGCAGCCGTTCAACTTCAACCAGGCGGCGTCCGGCGCCTTCGGGCGCTCGCCGCTGTCGAGCCTGTTCTTCGGTTCGGGTGGCGGCTTCGGCGCGGCCAATGATAACCGCGGCTATGGGGCCGGGGTTGGCTTCGGCGGGATCTTCGGCGGTTCGGGCGGTGGTTACGGCACGCCGGGTTACGGCGCAGGCCTGCCCGGTTACATCCCGCCGAGCGGCGGAGGACTCGCCGGTGCTGCGGCGCGGGTGACGCTGGGCCAGCAGCCGTCCGGGCCGATGGGTGGTGGCCTCGGCGGGTTCGGTGCAGTCCTGCCGCAGGCCTTCGCGATTGCGCAGCTTTCCAACCTTGTCGGCGGGGGCTTGGCCGATCTGATCGGCCTGCCCTATTCCAAAACCGGCGGCTCGCTGTTCGGCGCGCTGGGCGGCATCGTGGGCGGCCTGATCCAAGGCACACCGCGCGGCAGTGTCACCGTGGGCAACCTCGGTGGCACGCTGGGCATCACCGGGTCGCAGGGCAATTCCAAGGCGCGCAAGGCCTCGGCCACCGAAGGCGCGGGCGGCCTGATCGATGCGATCTTCCAGATCGCCGAGCAGCTGGGCGGCGGGGTCGATGCCTCGCGCGGCAGCGTGTCCTTCGGCGTGCGCAAGGACAGCTTCCGGGTCGATCCGAGCGGGCGCGGTGCGACCAAGATCGGCAATGGCGCGGTCGATTTCGGCGCGGACCAAGAGGCCGCGATGCGCTTCGCCATCGGCGACCTGATCAAGGACGGGGTGATCACCGGCATCAGCCAGGCGAGCCAGAACCTGCTGCAGAAGGGTGGTGATCTCGACGCCCAGATCGAAAAGGCGCTGATGATCGAGCAGATCCCGAAGCTGCTGAAACAGCGGCTCGACCCGCTCGGCTCGGCGCTCGACACGCTTTACGACAAGTTCAAGAAGGTCAATGACGCGCTGATCGAAGGCAGCGCCAGCGCCGAGCAATTCGCCCAGGCGCGCCAGCTGTGGGAGCTTGAAAAGGCCGATTCGATCGCCAGCAACGGCGCGGCCAGCCAAAGCCTGAAGGACTTCCTGGCCAGCCTGACGGCCGGTTCGACTTCCCCGCTGTCGCTGCGCGAGCAGCGCGCCGAGGCCGAGCGCCAGCTGCAACCCTTCCTCACCCAGATCAGCGCCGCCGAGGCCGCGCGTGCCGAAGCCGAGCGGCTGCGCAGTTCGGGCGCGAGCGCGGCCGATATTGCCGCCGCTGAGGAACGCGCGCGCACGGCCGCCGCCGCGATCAATCAGGACGGCTTCACTAATGCGAGCCAGCTGCTGCTCTCGATCAGCCGTCAGGCCAACGCGAGCGGCGCCGGGTACTTCTCGGACTTCGACCGGGTTCGCGCGCTGACAGGCCAATCGATCGGGTTCGTCGATCAGGCCTCGGCGCGCGGCAGCGATGCGCGCGACCCGTTCGCGCAGGAGACGGCTCAGAATACGAAAGATTCGGCGCTCATCCTCAGCGACCTCGCGGCGGAAAGCCGCGCGCAGAGTGAGGCTTTGCGCCAGATCGCCGCAGCGCTATCGGGGGGTGGCGATTACAGTTTCGTCGGTGAAACAAGGGCCTTTACGCGATGACTGATGATAAAAGGATAGCCTCGCTAGAAGCGAAGATTCTCGAAATGGAAATTCGCTTCGGCGCACGCATGGAGGGCCTGGTTGAGATGATGACGGCACTGCACGGCGCGACAGTCGACGCTCTGGCGATGATTGCACTGCGCGATCGAGCGCTGGTCGAGAATCTTCTTAAGATGCGACGCCTTACGCATCAGGCACACGGATCCGGTACAGCCTCGGCCGAGCTCATCAAGATCTATGAAGGCGCGCTCGATCTCGCCGACAGACTGTCATCGGCGCGCCCGCTTGGCCCGCAATAGCCGCAGGCTTTCAATCTAGCCTATTTTGGTGCATAGGGATGCGGCTCGACCCGGTGCTAGCAACACCCGGCCGAGCCTGACCACAACCGCTTTACAGGAGCGCATCATGGCTAACACCCCACTACAGAACGAATCCGTCCCAGCAAAGTCGCTGTCCCTTCATGCTGTGGGATTGGAGCTCGAAAGCCTTCAACTTGAGGCCGAAGAGCTGGCGAAGCTTATTTATCTCGCCTCGGGGAATGATACCCTAGACCCAAATGTCTCTTCGGCGATGCGTGGTCTGATGACCCTTGCAGAGGCGTTGAGCGGCAGAATTGACGATTTGTCGAAGACGGTCTTTGCCGCCAGCTCTGCGCAGCGCGGACAAAATGTCGTGGACCTGGGTGAAAGGTGAGCATGGCGCCGGTCCGCTCCCGC
The DNA here is from genome assembly GCA_027485145.1 of Hyphomonadaceae bacterium. Lineage (GTDB taxonomy): Bacteria > Pseudomonadota > Alphaproteobacteria > Caulobacterales > Hyphomonadaceae > Hyphomonas. The sequence continues at coordinate 10,713 of JAIXRO010000046.1, forward strand.
CGCACCGTCCTCGCCTACCCCGAGGCCGAGTTCACCGCGCGACGTTCGGGCACCGGATAGGGCTTGTTATCCGTAACGCTACAGGTTATGTCCCGTAGCGTTACGGAGATACAGATGCACCCGATCCTCTCGACCCCCGCCTTCCCGCAATCATATTTCATGGCTGTTGCCTTGGTGACGGGCGGACTTGACCGACCGACCGTGGAGAATTGGATTCGGGGCGGAAGTCTTGTTCCAGTGAGCTCTTCGGGAATCGAGGTCGACGGCAAGAAGTTTTCCGGTCCGATGTTCAGCGTCGCCGATCTGATAAAGCTGCTCATCATCGCCGATTTTCGCGCAGCACTGGGCACTCCTCCAAGGAAGGGGGCATCTTTGGCCGACGAAGTTCTCGATGCCTACGAGAGCGAAATCCTGCAGGTGTTGCGTGCTAACGAAGGTGGCGGCGCTTTGCCCGGGCCGATCATTCATCAGGTTGGCCGTTTTCAGATTGCCCTGCCGATCAACTGGTGGGCTGCGCGCGCTGCAGGCGTGCTAGAGTCTTGGATGGCAACCACCGCCGGCGATGTGCCTTCGCTCAGCGATGCCATGCAATCTTGGCGTGCGGAATGTCAGCAGTGAGCGCCCGGGCACTAATCTCCAAGGCCGACCTCGATCGCGCACTTGCCGCAGCAAAAGCCGCAGGGTTCGGCACCGTTCGCACTCGCGTCACCGGTGCCGGTGTCGAATACATCTTCTCTGATGGCCCCGCCCTGCCGCGCGGCGGTGCTGGCGATGAGGTCGAGCTCGACTGATGCCGCGCCGCTGGCTTCCCGAGAACGTCACTGAATACCGGGACCGCCACGGCAAGCGGCGCTGGCGCTTTCGCAAGAAAGGCCTGCCGACCTATCACTTCAAGAACCCGCCGGGCACCGAGGCCTTTCGTGAGGAGCTTGCCGCAGCACTGTCCGCTGCTCCGCGCGACACGCGGCGCGCCGCCCCATTCACCTATGACGAGTTGATCGCGCAGTACTACCGGACGCCGGGATGGCTGGCGATGAAGCCGAGTAGCCAACGAACCTATCGGGGCATCATCGAGCGGTTCCGCGAGAAGAACGGCGCGAAGGACGCGCGGCGGGTCACTGCCGCCGCGATCGATGCGAAGCTCGCCAGTATGGCCGACCGGCCGGCGGCGGCGAATAATCTTCGCAAGGCGCTCAACCGGCTGCACCGGCACGCAGTCAAGCTGGGGTGGCGCACCGACAATCCTGTCGAATTTACCGACGCCTACCCCTCTGGCGCTGGTTTTCACTGTTGGACCGAAGATGAGCTCGCGGCCTTTGATCGGTGCTGGCCCATCGGGACAAGGCAGCGCCTGGCTAAAGAGCTCTTGCTTTGGACCGCTCTTCGCCGGTCGGACATGATCAGGGTCGGGCGGCAGCACCGCGTCGGCGACACGCTGCGGCTCAAGCACCGGAAGAACGCCAGCGAGACGATCATCCCGATCGCGCCCCAGCTGCAGGCCGCCATCGATGCGATGCCGGTCGAGCACATGACATTCCTAGTGACCGAACGCGGCCACCCCTATTCGACCGGCAACAGCTTTTACAATTGGTTCCACCGGGCCTGCGAGAAGGCGGGGATCCCGCATTGCGGGCCGCATGGTCTGCGCAAGGCGATGTCGCGCCGCCTCGCCGAGTCTGGGGCGACAAATTCGCAGGGCCGCGCAGTCACCGGGCACCGCACCGACCGAATGTATCAGCACTACGCGGCGTCGGCCGATCAGGCCGCTCTCGCATCCGAGGCAGTGGCGAACCTCGCCAAAAAGTTCGCCAAAACAGACGAATAAGATAAGGTTTTTCAGATGTTTATTGCGGGACGTGGTGGACAGGGCTGGATTCGAACCAGCGTACGCTTGCACGGGCAGATTTACAGTCTGCTGCCTTTAACCACTCGGCCACCTGTCCACACAGTCCCTTGCCTTGAAGGGGGCCATCTC
>JAIXRO010000043.1 GCA_027485145.1 Hyphomonadaceae bacterium
ACGTGATCGGATAACTTCGCTTCGGTGATTGTGCAAGCAGGCGACTGGAGCGGGTGAAGGGAATCGAACCCTCGTATTCAGCTTGGGAAGCTGCTGCTCTACCATTGAGCTACACCCGCACGCATGTGGAGTTAGATCCGGAACGCCCGTCTGCGCAAGAGGCGGTCATATGCCGGGATTGCAGCCTTGGTTAAGCATACCCGATTGATTGCCGCCGCGTGCGCGCTAGGGTCTAACCGGTTGCGCAGAAGCGCAGGTGACAACAAACCGGTCAGCGCGTGTCCCGCCGCTCCGGACATCGGAGAGAGGCAGGCCCATGATCCTGACGGCTTACGCATGAGCGAAACTTCAGCAGCCCCTTCGCGCCGCGAGCGCGGCTTTCTCGGTCTTGTCGAACGGCTCGGCAACAAGCTGCCGGATCCGGTGATGATCTTCGTCTGGCTCATCGGGTTCCTGATGATCCTCTCTGCCATCGGCGCCGCCCTCGGATGGGAAGCAAGTCTCGCCTACACGGGCACCACGGCGCCCGCGTTCGGCGAACTCAACAACGGCGTGCTCACCTTCCGCGCCACTAGTCTCTTCACCTCCGAGAACATCAACCGCCTCATCGTCGAGATGCCGCGCACGCTGACGGGCTTCGCGCCCCTCGGTCTTGTGCTCGTCGTGATGTATGGCGCGGCCGTCGCCGAGCGCTCGGGCCTGTTCAGCGCGCTCATCCGTGCGAGCCTGCGCGATGCGCCGAAATGGATGCTGACGCCGATCGTCTCCATCATCGGCATGACGTCGCACCACGCCTCCGACGCCGCCTATGTCGTCTTCATCCCGCTCAGCGCGCTGCTCTACGCGGCTGTCGGCCGCCACCCGCTCGCGGGCCTCGCCGCCGCCTTTGCCGCTGTCTCCGGCGGTTTTGCGGGCAACATCACGCCCGGCCAGATTGACGTGCTTCTGTTCGGTTTCACGCAGGAAGCCGCGCGCATTGTCGATCCCGCCTGGACGATGAACCCGCTGGGCAACTGGTGGTTCCTGCTCGCCATCGTCGTGCTGTTCACGCCCGTCATCTGGTTTGTTACCGACCGCATCGTCGAGCCGCGCCTCGGCACCTGGGGCGGCACGGCGGACGAGTCGGTGAAGGCCGACCTCGCCAAATCCGAACTCACGCCCGGCGAAAAGCGCGGCCTCGGCACCGCCGGAATTGTCGCGCTCGCCGTTGTGGCACTCTTCGCCGCGCTCACGCTGACGCCCGGCTATACGCCGCTGATTGACCAGTCGGCGACTGGTCCGGCGCGGCTCCAGCCCTTCTATAGCGGCCTCATCGCCGCCTTCGCGCTGCTCTTCGTCACCACCGGTATTGCGTTCGGCCTCGCCGCCGGAACCGTGAAGTCCGCCAAGGACGTCGTGCACATGATGACCGAAGGCGTCCGTTCGCTCGCGCCCTACATCGTGTTCGCCTTCTTCGCGGCGCACTTTGTGGCAATGTTCAACTGGTCGCGCCTCGGCCCCATCGCTGCCATCAACGGCGCCGAAACCCTGCAGGCGTTGAACCTGCCACCCGGCATCCTGCTCGTCAGTGTGCTGTTGTTTTCCTCCTTCCTCGATCTCTTCATCGGCTCGGCCAGCGCCAAGTGGAGCGCGCTCGCACCGGTCGTCGTGCCGATGTTCATGCTGCTGGGGATCTCGCCGGAGATGACCACCGCCGCCTACCGGATGGGCGACAGCTTTACCAACATCATGACCCCGCTGATGTCCTATTTCCCGCTGATCCTCGCCTTTGCCCGAAGGTGGGACCCCAGCCTCGGCGTCGGCTCGCTGCTGGCCCTGATGCTGCCTTATGCCCTCATTTTCATGGTTACCGGCATCGGGCTCACCGCCGCCTGGGCCACCTTCGCCTGGCCGCTCGGGCCGGGAGCGGGCGTTGTCTATGTGCCGCCGGGGTCGCTCACGCCCTGACCGGGGCGTGCGAACGCATTTCCCGGCTGGCGCCGGGCGGGCGCCGCGTGTAAACGCCCGCCCATGAACGGATTTCTTCTCGTGGCCCTTGGCGGCGCTATCGGCTCGGTGCTGCGCCATGCGGCAAGCCTTGCTTTTGCACGCTATCTGCCGTCTTTCGAGACGGCGGGCACTTTGTTCGTGAACGTCCTTGGCTCCGCCGTGCTCGGCTTCTTCATGGGCTGGCTGATCACGCAGGACACGCCCCGCAGCCTGCTGTTCGTCTTCTTTGCCACCGGGGTTGCCGGCGGCTTCACCACGTTCTCGACCTTCTCGCGCGAGACCATCCACATGGTCCTCAACGGGCCGCCGCTCAACGCGGCCGCCTATGTGATCGTCTCGGTGATCGGCTCACTCGGCGCGTATTTCATTGCGCTGACCATCGCGCGGAGGGCCTTTGCATGAGCGGCCAGATCATCACCGAAACGGTCTCCCACCAGGAAGCCGGCGCGCGCCTTGATCGCTGGATCAAGCGCCGCGCGCAGCTGACGCAGGGCCAGATCGAGAAGATGCTGCGCACGGGGCAGATCCGCGTCAACGGCTCGCGCGCCAAGGCAAGCACGCGCCTTGAGGCCGGCCAAGAGGTCCGCCTGCCGATCTTCAGTACCGAGACGATGGCGCCCAAGGCGCACCACTCGGCCAAGGCCAGCGCCGAGGACAGGGAGTTCCTCAAGTCGATCATCATCTACGAAGACGATGACATGATGGCCCTCAACAAGCCCGCCGGCATCGCGGTGCAGGGCGGCTCCGGTCAGGGCCGGCATATCGACGGACTGTTGATGGGCGTCTACGGCGAGGAAGAGCATCGCCCCGTGCTCGTTCACCGGCTCGACAAGGAAACCTCTGGCGTCCTGCTCATCGCCAAGCATCCCCGTGCCGCCCACCAGCTCGCCGACATGTTCAAGGGCCGGGAGATGGACAAGATCTACTGGGCCGTCACGGTCGGCGTTCCGAACCCGCCGATGGGCCAGATCCGGTGCTGGATGATCAAGGGTATTCCGGATACGGACGAACCGTCCGGCTATCGCCCCTATGATCCGAAATCGACCGCCAAACGCCGCGACGTGGA
>JAIXRO010000006.1 GCA_027485145.1 Hyphomonadaceae bacterium
GGGTATTCTTGGATCAGAGCAGCGAATGAAGCGTTCGGCGGAGCCAGTGCGCTCGACGTGATGCTGGGAGGCGAGCTGACCGACATTATGCGGGTGCGTCGCTACCTCGACGCGACACGCGGTGGCTGGTGAGCGAGGCAACAGAAATCCCCGTTTCTAGAGTTGAGTGGAAGGGCGCTGTTCGGATCATCCGGAGTGCCTTTCCGCCGATTGATCTGTTCGAGGACATCGCCGATCCAGCCGACTGGCCGCTGCTGATTTCGGCGGAGCAGAAGACCAATCCTCGCATCATGGCGACTATTGGTAACCTCGACCTCGTTCCGGTTGACCGCCGCGTCGGCGGCAACGGCGCCTCCTACCTCATGGCGCCATTCACCCACGTCAGCACCGACCGGCCAAGCCGCTTTACCGATGGCAGTTACGGAGTTCTCTACGTCGGGGATCGGTTCGAAACCGCGCTGTTCGAGACAATCCACCATCATGCCCGTTTCATGGCGCGAACCCGGGAAGCGCCGGGATGGACCTCGCAGTTCCGCGAAATCGTCATATCGGTCGATGCAGACCTGCATGATCTCCGAGCTCTCGCGGGGGAGCCGGCTCCGGCGCTCGATCCCGACAACTATGCTGCCTCACAAGCTCTCGCGCGGCACCTTATGGGCGCGGGATCGGACGGGATTGCCTATCCGAGCGTCCGCCATCCGGGTGGGGAATGCGTTGCGCTCTTCTACCCGGACTGCGCGTCAAATCCCCTCCAGGGGCGGCACCTCGACTATCACTGGGACGGCGAGAGCGTCGACCTCGTGCGTGATGCCGGCTCAGGGGCTGTTTTTCGTATCGTCGATTTGCCGAGCATTGGCTCAGTGCCGATTACGTACTGAAGATTGGCAGCTCCCGACCCAGAGTCCGTCGTTCAAGTTCATCACAGCGAACGTCAGGTTTCCCCAGAAGCCGCCATACCGCATTCGGGATCGCGCAGCGGCCCCGCTAATGACTGGGAGTGGGTAGGAAACCCAATGGGCGGCAATTAGCGCTTGCAGAAAGAGACCATTCCTACTGAAGGCATTGGTGATGTTTGACCGGGTTCGCCACGTACTTTCTCACGTGCTCGCTGCTGTGTTGCTGGCGGCGATCAGCCTGCATGCAGCTGTGCCTGCCAAGGCAATGGAGCAAAGCCGAGGCTCTGCATTTAGCGCGACGACGGTCGATGTGGCCGTCTTGGTTAAACCACGTCAGGCTGAGAAAGCGATCCCAGCGCAGCCTGAGCCCACCGGGCCGCCGTATGACTGCATCGCGCCATTGGCTCTTTGCTCAACCGCAAGCAGCCCGGCTCTCTTCCGGCTGCCAAGGTGGTCGCGTGGTCCGCCGCTGCGGTCGATCCGGGCACAACCAGCGAAACCAAGGGCTCCTCCGATAAATTGAGCTTCATGCCATTGCCTCCCCGATGGAGGCAGAGCCCAATTTGTTGAGGAGGTTCCTCATGAACGACAACATCGATAGTGCGCCCCGCGAAACGCGGCGCGACCAAATGGCAAGCCTGCTTGCAAAATATCCAGGCGTCGACAGCGACGAGCTGGCTGACCTTCTGCACTGGTTCAAGAAGGAGGCTTCGGCGCTTGATGTCGGGCTGATTGCCAGCGACCCGACACTTAAGGCACCCTACGAGGCCATCAAGAAAGACCACATCGACCGCCTGAACGGCGCCGACCTGTTCTGGGTGGCAATGCTTGTCGGTGGCGGATTTATAGCTCTGGCGGTGCTCATCTGGTCAGCGCTTTAGACTATTGCCGGAGCGCGCCGCGGTGCGCTCCGGCAATTTTCGAAGTCGAGGCCAGCCCACCTTGCGCTGGCTTCATCGGTCCTGCAAACGCTTCGGCATGGATATCATCGCTCTACTCTCGGACCCTGCCGCCTGGCTTGCGCTTCTCACCCTCATCGCTCTCGAGGTGGTGCTCGGGGTGGACAATCTGATCTTCATTGCGATCCTGTCCAACAAATTGCCGGCGCACCAGCAGGAACGCGCGCGCCGCATCGGACTGCTGCTGGCGCTTGGCATGCGAATCGGGCTTCTTCTGCTGATCGGCTGGATCGTAACTTTGCAGGAGCCCCTTTTTGATCTCGGCATCGTTGGGCCGCCTGTGGAGGGCACCAACAAGGCAAGCTTCGAGACCGCTTTCTCGGGCCGTGACCTGATCTTGCTAGCTGGTGGATTGTTCCTGCTCTGGAAGGCCACCAAGGAAATCCACCATGCGATGGATCCGGAAGATGCATCGGGCGATCTTCTCGACAAAACGCCCGGAGTGGTTGCAGGCGTGACCGCCAGCTTCGGTGCTGTCATCGCCCAGATTATTGCCATCGACCTTGTTTTCTCAGTCGATTCGATTCTGACAGCCGTAGGTATGACCGATCAGATCCCCATCATGGTGGCAGCGGTGGTGATTACCGTTGGTATCATGCTGGTCGCAGCCACACCGCTGTCGCGCTTTATCGAGACCAATCCCACCCTGGTGATGCTCGCGCTCGCGTTCCTGGTGATGATTGGGCTTGTGCTGATCGCTGATGGTTTCGGTTTTCACGTTCCCAAGGGCTACATCTACGCGGCGATGGCATTTTCGGTTACGGTCGAAACGTTGAACATTGCTCAGCGCAACAGGCGCAAAAAGCTGGCTGCCCAGATAGGTGCTTAGCCGAGCGCTGTGATCGTCCTGCTACCGGTCTGGCCGTCCATCGATGCACAAGGTCTCACCCGGCGCTAGGCGGGTGTTTGGCGAGATGCCTTCAAGGTAGATGAGCGTCTCTGCTTCGGCTTGGGTCATCCCCATCGCTGATGCATGGGCCATCAGCTCTGGCACTGTGAAAGATGACTGGGTGGATGTGCCGGTAATAGCGAAGCCGGAACACGCATCACTGCCTCCCCCACACCCTGCCAGAGTGAGGGCCGATGCGGCGAGCATTATGACCTTTTGTATCATGTGTCCGGCGTAGCATACCGCCGCTTTGCATTCGACCCGCAGCGTATTTTGCTGCGATCGGCTTGCGGCTTAGCTGACAAGATCGAATTACCTGATACTTATCGGCCGATGTTGAACCTCAATACCGAAGCCGCCCTGCTGCTAGTGGGCATCCTCCTGCTGACCACAGTCTTGGCCGGCAGTCTTTCGAGCCGGTTCGGTCTTCCTGCACTGATAGGCTTCCTGGGACTGGGAATGCTCGCTGGGGTCGACGGTCCCGGCGGCATTGCATTCAGTGATTTCTCGTTTGCCCAATCGGTGGGCACGGTGTCGCTGATCTTCATCCTGTTTTCGGGCGGCATGGACACCGCGTGGTCGGATGTGCGGCGCGTGGCCGCACCGGCGTTGGTGCTGGCGACACTCGGCGTGCTGGCGAGCGCCGGGATTGTGGCCGGCGCAGCCATGCTCCTGATCGGTGCATCGCCCCTGGAAGCTGCGCTACTTGGCGCAATCATCGCCTCGACCGATGCCGCCGCCGTGTTCGCGATCCTGCGCTCCACGGGTCTCGATTTGCACGGGGACGTGCCGGCGCTGATTGAGGTCGAATCCGGCTCCAACGATCCAATGGCGATCTTCCTTGTCGGCGCCGTGCTGCTGTTCATCGGAACGCCGGACGCAAGCCCGGTTGCCTTGGTGCCGGAGTTTCTGGTGCAGATGGTAATGGGTAGCGTGGTCGGCCTCGCCATCGGGTTTGCCATGCCCTGGTTGCTGAAGCGCGGCGGATACCGGCAGGGCGGGCTTGCCTTCGTCATCTCGATCGCCACGGCGCTGATTGCCTTTGGCACCGCGCATATGCTGTCAGGCAACGGCTTCCTGGCTGCCTATATTGCAGGGCTGGTTGCAGGGAACCGGAACTACGCGGCCAAGCGGACTGTCTCAACCTTTCAAGACGGCATGGCCTGGCTGGCCCAGGTAGCAATGTTCCTGACATTGGGCCTGCTGGTGACACCGTCCGCACTCGGCCCTGCAGTCGCGCCGGGAATCATCATCACGTTCATCCTGATGTTCGTAGCCCGCCCGATCAGCGTCTTTGTCTGTCTTGCTCCTTTCCGCAAATTCGGATGGCGTGCCAAGCTGTTCGTCTCATGGGCGGGCCTGCGCGGGGCGGTGCCGATCGTGCTGGCGACCTTCCCAATCGTTGCCGGGGTGGAAGGTGCCTTCGAGATCTTCAACATCGTCTTCTTCGTGGTGCTGCTGTCGAGCGTGATCCAAGGACCAACGATCAACTGGGCTGGGCGCAAGCTCAGGATCGGAGACCACGACCAGCGGGTAGCGCAGCGGGAATTGCGAGAGCCGCAAACCGGGGAAGCTTGACGCACTAGCCTGCCTGGCATCTAATCCGCTCATGCCGCACCACACCCCCTTGATCGCCACCATCGTCGCCGGTCTGGTGATTGCCTTCATCATGGGGGCCCTGGCACACCGGCTGCGCGTGTCACCTGTTGCAGGCTACCTTTTTGCCGGCGTCATCATCGGCCCCTTCACACCGGGCTATGTTGCAGACGCCGACCTGGCAACGGAGCTGGCCGAGATCGGCGTAATCCTGCTGATGTTCGGCGTCGGCCTGCACTTTTCACTGAAAGACCTGCTGTCGGTGCGCCGCATCGCCGTCCCGGGCGCGCTGGCGCAGATTGCCGGAGCGACGGCACTTGGTCTTGGCCTAGCGCTTATCCTGGGCTGGTCGGTGGTGGCAGGCCTTGTCTTCGGACTGGCTCTGTCTGTCGCCAGCACGGTAGTGCTGCTGAGGGCACTGCAGGCGCGTGACGCGGTCAAGACGGAACGCGGCAAAATCGCCGTCGGGTGGCTGATCGTCGAAGATCTGGCGATGGTCCTTGCGTTGGTCATGCTGCCGGTCATTGCCGATCTCGTGAACGGCGCCGTGTCCGATGGCAGTGCCGTGGCCCGCCTGCTCTTTGTCACACTGCTTAAGGTGGCAGGGTTCATCGCTTTGATGCTGATCGTCGGGAAGCGGCTGATCCCTGCGGGACTGCATTGGGTGGCCCATACAGGCTCGCGCGAACTGTTCCGCCTTGCGGTGCTGTCCATTGCGCTCGGCGTGGCGTTCGGTGCGGCATCCCTGTTCGACGTCTCCTTTGCGTTGGGCGCGTTCTTTGCCGGCATGATCCTTGGGGAATCCCAGCTTAGCCGCCGCGCTGCGGAGGAAACCCTTCCGCTGCGCGATGCTTTTGCCGTGCTGTTCTTCGTTTCGGTCGGAATGCTGTTCGATCCTGCCGTCGTGGTCGAGCAGCCGTGGCCGCTGGTTGCGACGGTCGCGATCATCATCTTTGGCAAATCGTTGATCGCCTACTTGATCGTCAGAGCCTTCGGACACCCGAACGAAACCGCTTTGACCGTTTCGGCCAGCCTTGCCCAGATCGGGGAGTTTTCGTTCATCCTGGCAGGGCTCGGCACGGGGCTCGGCATCTTGCCGCCCGAAGCGCGCGATCTGATCCTTGCAGGGGCAATCCTCTCGATCCTGGCCAACCCTTTCATTTTCTCGCTCGCTGTCGGGCGAGCACCCGTTCGCGGTTCCGGCGTGCGAGAGGTTGCGGCTCCGGCAACGCCTGCGTCTCCAACCGGCCACACAATTCTCGTCGGGTTCGGGCGCGTGGGAAGGCTCATAGCTGCAGCGCATAGCGGGCCGGGCAAGTTTGTTGTGATCGAAACGCGCACCGAGCGGACGGAAGATGGTGAGCCGCGCGGCCTCATCTTTATCGAAGGCAACGCTGCCGATCCGGCGGTGTTGGAGCAAGCCGATATCGAGCAAGCCGCCCGGCTATTGCTGGCAATCCCCGGAGGGTTCGAGGCTGGCGCGATCGCGCAGAACGCGCTCGCGCTTAATCCTGCGATACAGATCATCGCGAGGGCGCATTCAGACGATGAGGTCGCCTACCTCAAAAAGCTAGGGGCGGATCATGTGATCATGGGGGAGCGCGAGATTGCCGCACGTATGGTATCGCTTCTGGAGGCGACCTGATCTGTTTCCGCTGGATCCGGTCCTCATAGCGAAGGGCTCCGCACCACTTCGCCTTTTGCATTGCCCGGAAGACACAGCTGCAAGGCATTCGCCATCTCAGGACGGTAATCGCGTCCGATCAACGCATTGTCCGATATCGCAGGATACTTGGTCCTATAGCGGGGCGCCGAACGCCTGCAGCACCGTCTCGATCAGTTCAAGCTCTTCGCGCTCCTGAGCAAGGGTGGCGTCGGTGACGTCGATCCCATAAAGAATAGTGCGCATTTCGCCGGACTCGAGAAGCGCGATCCGCTCGCGCTTGCCACGGCGGGTCAGGCTGAGTTCCTGCATGAGTAACGTAGGCGTCGTCATCGCAGTCGGTGATGCGCTCTGTCGCTGATGGGATCAACCCGCTTCGAAACGCCGCATCCCTCGTAGAATGTCACATTGCCAGAATGTCCGCATCAAAAGCTGATCTTCGATTTTGGCACATCAGCTTACGTGTCGCATCCCCCATCTTGGGATTGGCGAAACGAGCCACAAATAGCAGCCATTTATAGCCTGAGCAGGGCAGGGACAGGTGTCGACCCGGAGCCGGTCGTTCACGACGTCCAAACTGAACGCCGATTCCACCCGAACCCGTCACAACGTTTTAAGTATCGCGCATTCGCCAAGTAACTGACCAAGAATGGGTGGGAAGTCGAATGTCCAATTTGCTTCACTTAGCAGTCAAACGTGGTGCTACTCCGCTTCCAGTTCGCGCAGGCTACGGCCCTGCGTTTCGCGGCCGAACCAAGCGATCAACCCTGCCGACACCACCGTCGGAACTAATAACGTCAGCGATGCGCCCACTAGCGTCGGTGCGAAGCCCGCCAGCGCGGCGATCTGCACGGCGACCCCACCGAACTTGCTGCTCCCTGCGACGAGCCCAGTTGCCCGCCCGCGTGTGCCGAGCGGATAATTCTCCGCCGTATAGGGCAGCAGCACTGCTATCGTCCCGTTGGTGCCGACGATCAGGACCGCGATGACGGCGACCAGCAGCGGTTCCCAGCTCAGCACTGCGGGCGGCAGCAGCGCGCCGACAAGGCCGATGACGGTAAGGGCGACCGTGCCCACCAGCGTCCACTTGCTGCTGCGCCGCGCGTAGAAGAAGGCAGCGAGGAGGATCGTGGGCAAGGCCAGCAGCGAGGATTTGGCAAGGATCCCGCTCGCCACCGCGGCGCTGTAGCCGCGCGCCTGAAGATCGGACGGGAGCCACAACAGCAACCCGAAATTGACGAAGCTCCAGCACAGCGCAGTCGTCACCAGCGCGGCGGTGATCCGGCGGTGATCGGCCGGGGCTGGCGCATCGGCACCAGCGGAGTTGGGGGCTTGCTGCGGCCGGGGCTTGGGCACAAGGCCGAAGCGGTGCTGCATCCGCTCGAGCTCGGCCACTCGGCCCCGCTCGGCGAGGAAGCGCGGGGTCTCTGGTATGAAGCGCGCCAAGGCAAGCAGCAGCAGCCCGCTCGGGAAACCCTGTAACCACAGCGCGCGCCAGCCATAGACCGGTTCGAGCACATAGGCTGCCCCGCTCGCGGCAAGATAGCCGCCCACCAGCCCCGTCCCGCCGACCAGCACCAGCACCCAACTGCGGTGGCGCGGCGGCATGACCTCGGCTAGCAGCGTATAGATCACCGGCAGCATCCCGCCCGCCGAGATGCCCATCAAGAAGCACATCACGAGGTTCCAGGCGAAGGCTGGCATTGCACCGCAGATCGCGGTCGAGACGAACAGGATGGTCGAAAGCAGGATTGAGACCCGCCGCCCGTAGACATCCGCAAGCCAGCCCCATAAGAACGAGCCGACCGTCGTTCCGGTCAGCGCGACCAGCGGCAGCAACGCGGCCTCGGACTTGGCGATCCCGTATTCCGCAGATAGGCCGGGTAGCACGAAGCCGAGCGTCGCAGGCTTCATCACGTCGATAACGAGGCCGAGCGTGAGGACCAGTAGGGTCGCAGCGTGCCAGCGGCCTAGCGGAGTGCTGTCGGGTGCCTCGTAATCCGTCCCCGCATCGTCGCTTTGCTGGGCTCGCACCTTGGGTAGCGCGCCGAAGCAGGCGAGCGGCACGCCCACCGCGATCAGGGCCATGCCCAGCCACATGCTGCCGTCCATTGGCATGCCTGCAAGGTGATTGCCCATGGAATGAGCCATCGCCAGCATCGGCAGATGCAGCAGCACGCCCCCGCTGATCGCCGCGCACCCCGCCCAGAAGAACGCCGCGCGCTCCCCGATGACCGATATGTTTCCTGCTGTTGTCGCCATCTGTTTGGGCTAGGTGGAAGGGTGTCCACAGGCAAGTCGCCTTGACCGGCCTCCGCATGACAACAATCTCGTTTAAGTGGTCCCCGATGCGAACATGCGACGAGCTTTCCGGGTTTTCGATCCACAAGCATTATTGCGAAGAAAAATGGATGTGGCGATTGGGAAGGAGCCGCAAACGCAGTCTGACGCTTGCACCAACATTTCCGAGCCTCTGATTTGGGGCGAAGCTGCTAACCGGGGGCAGTATCGGCCTGACCCTAAGCCGCTTGCCCTACTCATTTCCGGCTGAAGTGCTATCATGAGGGCATAGAAGATTTCTGCTCATCCAGCCCGAGCCGCAGAGACTGAGGCTGTCTGTCGCCGATGGCTATGTTGATTTGACCCCACATAAAGGAAGCTTTCATGCCTTTGCTCCTCTGCCCCAATGACAATAGCTCGATGCAGACTGTGGACCGAGACGGGGTTCAATTTGATATGTGTCCCACCTGCCGCGGCGTTTGGCTTGATCGAGGCGAGTTGGAAAAGCTCATGGAGTCTGCGCAAAGCAGCGCTTCGCCGTCGCAACCACAACACCGTTCACCGCCGCCTCAGCAGCCCATCTATGGCGGCTATGGCGAGGGCGGAGAGCGCGGGGAATATGGCGAGCGCGGTGAGCATGGCGAACGCGGCTATCGCAAGAAGCGCAGCTCGATCTTCGACATCTTCGACTGACGCGGTCACGTTCCACAATTTTACTGGCTACATAGTCACGACACCGGTTCGAGGATGGCGATGCACCACCATCAGCCCTTTAACGCCAATAACTCGAGAAATTCGATCTCCAGTAGAACGTCGGTCGCCGTCAGTTCGAGATGGTGCCCGATGACAGGCGGTATGATCACCGTCGCGCCGGGGCCGACAACCACGGCTTCGCCCTCGCGGTCTGCAACGTCCCAAACGAACCGGATTTCGCCTGACAGAACTCGCAGCCTGCCCCAGGATCCTGCTTTCAGCCGGTGCTCGCGCAGCAGTCCCTTAGGCAAGCTGGTCCCGTCGAATGGGCCTATGGTGCGATAAACCTTTGCTTCGGGAGGAAGGCTGAAGGGTCCCTGCATTTCAGTTCCGCCGCTCATGTAGCGGCCCCGCTTGCAAGAATGATGGCGCACGCCGCGATCCCGAACAGGGCCACCGCCAATGGGACGACAAGGATCTGGCCGTAGACAGCCTTGCGATCCATCGGTCCGCACCATGTTGCAAGAACCCCCGTGCGATCCAGCGGAGACGGCTCGCGTGCGGGGTTCTGGCGAATGACGATCTTCGCGGCGCCGAAGAACACGATCACGTAAACGATTGAGACGACGATCGACAGCATCGCCTTCCCGCTCGACCCCAACGCGGTTGTCATTGCGAGGAAAAACACGCCGTAGCACGCGAGCATTGTCTGCCAGATACGCGCAGGCAACTCGAAGCCGCGTTGCTCAGGCTGGGCAGTGGGCTGTGCTTCGATCGCCGGGACGACGTCGGGCAGGAGGTCTTCCAACCTTTCGGCGACCGCATGGTCAGGAAATCCGTGTCTTGCTTCAAACATGGGGAAGTTCATCCTTCTTGATTGCACCAGCAATGCCCTCGCGACGGACGAGGATGCCGGCGAGCAGGCTTTCGGCGACCATTCGCGCACGTTCCCCGACAAGCTCGGCCGAACGCGGGTTCTGCGTCATCGTGCGCAGGTTGGCGTAGAAGAGTTCGAGCCAGCGGACGAAATGGCGCGGCGCAAGGCCGGGAATGGCGATGTGGCGGGCCATCGGATTACCCGAGAATTCACCGCTGTTATGAAGGATCGAACGCCAAAATTGTTTCATGTGGGCAAGATGTGGGGGCCAGTCGGCGATCCGCTCGGCGAACACCGGGCCAAGCAGATCATCCTTGCGGATGTCGGCATAGAAGCCTTCGACCATGTCGGAGATAAAGCGCTCGTCGATGCCAATTGCCTCGGCTTCGTGGCGCTTGGCCTGACGGGCATGGGCCGCGTGCGCGCTTGCTTCATGAGATTGCGGTGTCTTGATCATCTTGGCGACTCATATATGGGTATTTGAAATACCTCTTTAGCTACCTTGTCGGTAAAAGCAATATTCGATATGCTGAATTTATGCAGCTCACGCTCAAAACCGATTATGCGCTCCGCATCCTGATGGCGCTGGCCTCAACCGACGAGGTTCTGTCGGTTGACTGGTTGGCTGCGCATTATGGGATTTCGCGCAACCACCTCGCCAAGGTCGCGCAAGCACTGACCGCCGCACAATTGGTCACGACGACACGTGGGCGAAGCGGAGGAATGCGGCTTGCACGGCCGCCAGCCGAAATCAACGTTGGTGCCTTGGTGCGAAGCTTCGAGCGGTTCGAGGGCTTCGTGGCCTGCATGGGCGGCGAGGAGCCATGTGTGATCGAAGGGGCATGCGGCCTGAAACCCGCTCTCGGAGGTGCGCTCAAAGCGTTCCAGTCCCATCTCGACCGCTTCACGCTAGCAGACATCGCGCGCCGACCAGACGCAATCCGTGACCGGCTTTTGCAAGGCGTGTCTTAGAATCTGATCCGAAGCGTCAGGAGGCGTTTTGTGCGAACCCGTGACGTATGTTAAAACCCCTTTTAACCTCGCAGCGAGTGTGAAGGGTCAGTTGGTCGGCTACATGCTAGCGCATGGCTGGCAGCGCAATGCTCCGCCGCCGCTAGGCACGCCGCTCGAGGAAGTCGGATTCGCCGAAATCCTGTTCATTCACGATCTGGCGGTTGAGACCACGGGCCAAGGCCTCGGGATCAGGCGCAGGCTCGTTGATCACGCCTCCGATCCGGCTGTGCAAGACGGCTTAAAGTCTGCCGAGCTCGTCGCGGCCGAGGGTGCGGCTGGCTTCTGGAAGACCATGGGCTTTGCCGCGCTCGATGCTACGCCTGAAATCACCGCCAAACTGGCTGACTAAGGGCGCGGGGCCACGTGGATGGCGCGCGCGATCGGTTGACGACCGATGCGCGCTGCGCTGACAATCCCTGCGCCGATCAGGCCCATGCCAAGAAAATGGAACCAGCGGATAGGTTCGGAAAGGATCGCCACCGCAAGCAGGGCTCCGATCACGGGCATGATATTGAGATAAAGCCCGGTCGCAGCCGAACCGAGCAACTCGACGCCGCGATTGAAGAAGAGATAGGCAATCAGCGAGGGAAACAGACAGACATAGCCGATCGCCAGCCAGCTTTCAGGGCGGCTCTCGATAAGATGACCGCTGGCGATCTCGGACAGGTAAAATGGTGAGATGGCGGCGATGCCGATCATGAAAGTCGCCGGCAGAAAGCTTAGCGGATGAACGGTCGGGCGCTTGCGCAGTAACACAGAATAGAACGACCAGACGACGACCGCCGCGCAGATCACGAGATCGCCCAAATTGAATTTCAGCCCGAGAAGTGCCGACAGATCACCGCGTAGAACGATGATCAAGGCGCCAGTAATCGATAGGCATATTCCGATGATTTGCGGAATCCGGACTTGCTCGCCGAAAACGAGCGCACCGAGCATCAGTATCAGTGCAGGCTGCATCGA
The DNA here is from genome assembly GCA_027485145.1 of Hyphomonadaceae bacterium. Classification (GTDB taxonomy): domain Bacteria; phylum Pseudomonadota; class Alphaproteobacteria; order Caulobacterales; family Hyphomonadaceae; genus Hyphomonas. The sequence goes on from JAIXRO010000006.1 coordinate 11,831, forward strand.
CTGAAGCAGCAAGCCGTTGACCGCCGTTGTGGTCTGCAGGCCTGTGTAAAGAAGGGTGTTTAAGGTGCCGATCCCCAGTGCCCCCAGAACCAGCACCCAACGCCAGTTGGCTTTCAGGGTAGCAAAGTCACGCCGCAGGTGAGGCCATGCAAACGGCAGGAGCAAAAGCAAAGCCAGCGCCCAGCGCCAGAACGCCAACGCCACGGGCGGCATGACATCACGAGCAGCACGTCCGACAATCGAATTGCCGGCCCAAAACAGCGCGGTGAATGTCAGCAACAGGTAAGGACGCGATCAGACCCAGCCGATCATCCGGGATCCAAGCGAAGGCATTACGAATACAGGCCCTATGGGACCAGTTTTGCGAGCGCTGCGCTGGCGCATTGCTCGTCGCTTACCGACCCGCCTGAGCCTGCGACCCCGATGCCGCCAATCACCTCTCCGGCGTGCACGATCGGCAAGCCGCCGCCCAGCAGCAGGAGTTCAGGGATATTCGCCAGGTTGCGCGATCCGGGATCGGTTGCAGCCCTCTCCGCCAAACCAGATGTGCTGGTCTTCGTCGAAAGGGCAGTGAAGGCCTTGAGCTCGGCGGCGCGAGTGTTGTGCGGCCCGATGTTATCCCCCCGCTGGAGAGCAATCAGGTTGCCGCCACGATCAACGACAGCGACAACAGCATCCCGGTTCATGGCGCGACACGATGCGAGTGTCTCGTAAGCGAGAGCATTGGCCATTTCGAGCGACACAGACCGCTGCACGGCAGGCGCCGGCAAGGCAGTCGCGGCAGCGACCGCAAGCGGGATCAGCGGGCCAATCATCATCAGTTGCCGCGATAGGTCGAATAGCCAAAGGGGCTGACCACGACGGGAACATGATAGTGCCCAGCCTTGTCTGACATTCTGAATGTCACGGTTATCTCAGGGAAGAACGGCTTCGCTTCAGCGTTCGGATAGGCGGTCATATCGAATTGCAGCCGATAGACCCCGGTCTCAAAATCGGCGTCCGGGCCAAAGCTACGCACGCGGCCGTTCTGGTCCGTGCGAGCCGTGCCCACCTCCACCCAGGTTCCAGCGGCGTCACGCTTCGAAAGAGTGACAGGGACATTTGCGCCGCCGACACCTTCTGCCAGGTCGAGCACATGGGTCGATATCTCTGCCGCCGCGGCCGGGGCAGCGATGAGGCTGAGCGCAATCGGCGCAAACAAGCTGGACATCTTCATTGGTCTGATCCTGATTTTGTGGCTAGGCCCGGGTAATGGGACTATCCGCCAGTAGCGGAGGGTCGCTTCATATTCGAATGAAATGATTGAATGCCTATCATTCACATCTATAATGATGCAGTGTTTGATCCCAGACTTCTCGAGGCGTTTGTGTCGGTTGCCGATGCCGGGAGCTTTACAGCTGCGGCCCATCGACTGCACTCGACCCAGTCAACGATCAGTCAGCAGATCGGCCGACTGGAGGGCCTGATTGGCAAGGCCCTGCTCGATCGCTCTGCCCGGCCCGTCAAGCTCACCCCAGCGGGCGAACGCCTGATCGGATATGCGAGGCGCATTCTCGCCCTTCAGAGCGAGGCTGCAGCGTTGCTGGCTGATCCATCGGGAAGCAGAACCCTCCAGGTCGGCTTACCCGATGATCTGATGACGGCCACGATGAGCCAGGGGTTCGCCCGGTTTGCCGAGCGCTACCGTGAAATTCGTCTCGATGTGACGACAGGGCTCAGCAGGGATCTGTCGCGGCAGTTTCGCGAAGGGGAATTCGACGTGGTTATCGTCAAGGAGCCCCGTGCGCAGGCGGACGCGCGCGCGAGTTTTTCCGAGCCGCTGGCTTGGATCGAGGTCGCTAACCAATTGCAGCAGTGGTCTGAACCAATACCGCTCGTCGCCTTTCCGCCGGGTGGGCTCTACCGGGACCAGATGATCGAACAGATCGAGGCTGCAGGATTGCGCTGGTATCTGGCCTTCACCGGGAACAGTCTCGTCAGTGTGCTGCGCGCCGTGGAAGCCGGGCTTGGCGTCTCGATCCTGCCTGTTGCCACAATCGCACCCTACGCAGTTCAGACTTGCCGGCAGTTTGAACCAGTCCCGCCAATGGTCCTATCGGCTTACGCATGGGAACAGGACGCCGCGACAACCGCGCTTCTGTCGGTTTTGACCGAGATCGTGTCGCTCGAACGCGCGGCGAGCAGTCAACCGGGAACCCTGGCGGCCGAGGCCTGAGCACATGCCTGCAAAGGCCGCCCGAACATTTGGCGCAATGAACGACGGCCTTTGTTCGGCTTCTACCCCTGCATAACGTCAATGATCCGCAGAGGCCGCTCCTTTCCTGCGCGATCAGGCCACATGATCGACTGGCCCGCCTTTAGGCCGAGGAGTCCTGCTCCGACCAGAGACAGGATCGAGATGCGACCTGCGTCGAAATCGGCTTCCGTCGGATACACGAGCCGCAGGGTGCGTTCGACGCCGCTTGCTTCATCGATGAACTTTACCGTCGCTTGCATGGTTACGACGTCGGCCGGCATTTCGGTATCAGGGATGACTTTGGCGCGATTGAGTTCCCGGAGCAGGAGAGCGGCAACCTGCGGGAGGCGGTCTTCAGCGGCAATGGCAAGGTTGGTTATACGGTCGGCATCGCTCGCCCGGATCACGATCGGGGTCTGAGCATCGACAACTGGCTGGTCAGTCATGACAATTCCTTCCGCGCCATTCGTCCTGGCGCGTTCAATGCGCCTGCGGGCGCAGAAAAATTGATGGGTGGAGTTGGATTTGCCCCGGACCGCGCCGGCAGTGTTCATCGCTGTCCGGGGGCACTAGCCCCAAACAAGCGGACTCGTGCGACAGCGTCGAAGCTGAAGAGAGGAACGGTATGACATTATCGTCATGTGATCTTGATCGCCGTTGAAGTCAAACCTGAGTTGCAGCTCGACAGATCAGTGGGTCAGAGCTTTCCTCAATCCCTTGACCACACAGTGTGCGGCGCTCGGCGCAACCGCAATTTGCAGCCCGGTCGCCTTGACCAATGCCGATTTGACCAGGCTGACGGCCGCGCTGCCGCCGGTCAGCACGATACCACTATCGTGCACGTCACGGCTCAGTTCAGGAGAAAGGCTGCCTAGCAAATCAAGCACCAAACGGGTGATCCCGGCAGTGTGCCTTGCTGCAACCGGCAGCAATTCGGCTACTGGCAGCCTGATCACTTGCGGAAGCCCGGTTACAAGACTGCGCCCCTTGACCACGACGTCGGTCGCCGAGGTGGGTTCGTCCTGTTCCGCACCGATTATGTCACACTTGATTTTTTCAGCGGTGGTCGGGCTGATCAGGAACTTGTGCTGAAAGTGCAGGTAATCGACAATTGCGGCATCAAGCGCATCACCTCCTCCGCGAAGTGAGGCCGATGCACAGATGCCGCCAAGCGAAACAACGGCGGCTTCCGTTGTGCCGGCGCCGCATTCCACAATCATCGAGCCCCGCGCTTGATCGACATCAAGATCTGCACCGCGCGCGGCTGCCAGCGGCTCAGATAGCAGTTCCACTCCGCCAAGTCCGGCGTCCCGCGCCGCCGTCAACAATGCGCCGCGCTCGGCCTTGGTAGCGTCAGCCGGAACACCGATGATAGCCCGGAACGACCGCAGCCGGCGCTGGCCGACGCTGGCTTGAACCGCATAGGCCAGGAAATGACGTGCGGCCAGAATGTCCGCGAGCACGCCGCGATTGAGCGGGCGCACGATCCGCAGATTGCCCGTCGTCCGATCCTTCATAAGCTGGGCGGCATTTCCGGTAGCGACGAGCTCGCCGGAACCGGAACCTATGGCGAAACAGCACAGGGATGGCTCGTCAAACACGATGCCACCCTCTGCTGTCACGACGCGGGTATTTGCCGTGCCGAAATCAATTGCGAGGTCCGGTTTGCCAGAGCCATTGAACAGTCTTCTCATTGCGTGCTGGTAGCAGGCCTGAAACTGGAAGTCTTGCTGCACAACGTATGCCTTGCCTGCGCACGCCCTTGCAGGTCAGCCATCGAAAATCTGTTTGGTAGCCGGAGTTTGTTTTTTCCTCTGTGGTCGCAATTTGCGGACAGGGATGTATGTGGCGGACGCACGGCAAGTGGGTAGGAATGAAAAGGACTGCAATGGCACCCGAGCCCGGAACCAGCGGTGAAACTCAAGCCGTTGGCGGACATACCCGAAGGCTGGTCGAGTCCTCGCCTCGCTTGTCCCAGACGGCCAGCCTTTGGCGCCGTATTGTTCGGTCAGTCGGCCCGGCTATGCCGCGGCCTCGCCCGCAAGAGGCGCTGCGAGCAGGCCTAGGTGCGGGGATTGCCCTGTCGTTGAGTGGCGGATTGCTGGTCGTGCTCAACGCCTGGCGCGGTGATTTTGCCAATTTTTTGCTGATCGCACCGCTCGGTGCTAGCGCGTTCTTGCTGTTTGCCATCCCCAACTCCCCGCTGGCTCAGCCCTTTTCGGCGATCATGGGCAACACGGTGTCGGCTCTGGTTGCGATCGCTGTGCTCCAGCTGGGGCTGCCTGCCGAAGTCAGCGTTGGCCTTGCCGTGGGCGGGGCTATTTTTGTGATGGCAATACTCAGGGCAATGCACCCGCCGGGAGGTGCAGTGGCGCTCGCAATCGTGCTGATTGCCGTCGAAGGCGGCAGGGTTGGCATTGCCTTTGCGCTGTCACCTGTTTTGCTCGACACTGCGCTTCTTGTGTTGTTGGCGGTCGTCTACAATCGCCTCACAGGGCGGCGATACCCGTTCCGTCAGGCTTCCGAGACCGGCGCCCACCAAACCGGCGATGCCGCGCCCGATCGGCGGCTGGGGTTGGCACCGGACGTTCTGGAGCGTGTTCTCAGTGAGTTCAATCTCGGTGCGAATATCGGTGCCGAGGATTTCGGGCGCATTCTCGCGGCAGCCGAGGCTGAGGCTGCGCGCCGCCATTTCGCCGGGCTGACCTGCGGCGAAGTCATGTCGAAGGATATTGTCTCCGTCGCGCCAGATACATCACTCGGAACCATTGCCGATCTGTTCCGCAAGCATCACTTCAAGACGCTGCCCGTCGTGGATGCAGACCAGAGGCTCGAAGGGATCATCTCGCAGAACGATCTGATTCAGCGGGCACGTAGTCTTTCGCTTCCGCGGGAAGGGGGATTTGCTGGCAACCTGCGCGCGCTGCTTGACCCGGCCAACCGAAGAATCTCTGCGCAAGATATCATGACGACAGATTTGCGGGTCGTCAGACCTGAAGACGGGGTCGGGATACTGGTCCAATTGCTGGCTGATGGCGGGGTTCAGGCTGCCCCGGTAGTTGAAGGTCAAAGTCTGGTAGGGATTGTCACGCGCTCTGATCTGCTGGCAGTTCTTGCACATCAGACCGTTCTGGCAGGCGCGATGGCGCGTTCGGAATAGCGCCATTCAACAGCAACGGTGCTGGAGCTTTGGACCGAGCGCCTCGAATGGAAGGGAAGGGACAAAACCGGCGAGAGAGAACCTTCTTTGATCCCAAGTTTAACGGTCCGACGGGAGCTAAAGCCTGGCCCCTGCCACTCTGTGTTGTGGGGCTGCCAACGGCCACCGCACCCTTCCATATCAAAAAATGATGCGAAGGATGCTCCCTCCGGTTTTTATCGGTCAGACATGTTGACAGTCATTTGCCTGAAGGCGTTTCGGGCTCTCACGCGCTCGGAGACCGGACAAGCGTCAAACAAGGCGGCGAGGTGGATTTTCGCGCATCGCCACGTTGTAGATCGAATTGTGCAGACGCATCCGGAGACCCGCCAGATGTGAGGCTGCGGTGCAGGTGGTCGATGAAACCTTCATCGCTTGATTTGTCGTGTTCAAACGTCGCAGATGTGGCGCTCGTCGCAAGAATTCCGCAATCTCTAAGTAATGCCAACGCGTTGAGTAATTGGTTCGCACGGATGACATGTCCCCCATTCTGTGCGGCGAGCGCGAGCGCCTGCACCAGCAACCCAAGATCAAGCGGTAGGGCGTGGGGCATTCCAAGTAGGCATTCGCTCGAGATCATGCAGACTTGCTGATCATGCCAAAGCAAGGGCCACGGTCCGTTTAGCCATCCGCTTTCCGACAGTATGGCGATCACCCTGCTGCGCAAATCAGGCAACGTGATAATTGCCTCTCCGGTGCGCGGGTCCCGGGCCAGGTCGTCTCGTGCGTTTTCGATCAACAAAACCTCGATCGGGATCCTGTCGCGCAACTTGGCGAGGTTTGGCAGAAGCAGATTCATGATGACCCGGTTGCGGCGCCAGGCGTCTGTTATGATCGTTATCTTCCTGCGATTTTCTCGGATTCCTGCTTCAATCATTGCTTGAAGCACATCAGGCCTTGGGCACGGTTCATCTCGGACACAACCGGCAGCAAGCGGTGACATCAACATCGGACCATTCAAGCCAACCTGCGCTTGATAGTGTCCGATGGAGATGCAGGGATATGCGCTGATCCAGCGAGCGCTGGGGATGGGCAGATGCTTGGAAGTCTGAAGCCTATCAGCCGACCAGCATTGCCAAGGAGCAAAGACCGGCGGGGAGGGGTGGGAGGCCATCCCTTTTGCCCACACCATCAAATGTTGAAGGCTGAAGGCAGAGCGTCTGGGCAGGAAGCCGATTTCGATGTCACCCTGCCGCGCCAGCTCGGATGTTGCCACTTGCCAGGCCACAGGGATACGGTCGGACGCGGGCAGGCGTAGGTTGAGAATAGGGCTTGGTAGTAGTGTCAACCGTGCAGGTTCGCCGTCGGGAGGGCGCGGTTCAAGCAAATGCGAATGTAATTGGAATACGCCTTTATAGTTCGGTTGGTTTTTCAAGTTTCACGGACCTTGTTCAGAAATCACTTTGATAGACACAATCGGCGCAAGATCTTTTGCGAAGAACGGTCGTCATGCGCCCGCAAAGCGTGACCTTGCTCAGCTGTCAGGATTGGTGTCCTTGCCGGCTGGCGAGGTTGCGCGGCCGGGTAGGCTCAAAAACGCATGCAACTCAGCGACGAGCGGAAGCACGACGGCAAATCGGCCATCAGATGTAAGGTTGGGGAGTCCTGCCTATTCGAGCGAGGAGGGGAGAAAATCCCGCTCCTGAATACCAGATCGAATAAGATCCGGGCTTGGCGTCGTTAAAGCAGCACAAGCCCGGACTGGAGGCGCGCGGCGAGTTGACCACCGTGGGGAACAAAGCGCGAGTATGTGGAAGGAAGTTCCATAAGGTTGAGATTACGAGCTTCCGATTGTGAGTCAAGTTTGCTTCAAGAGATCGGAAGCGGCGTTCTCATCCATGCCGCCCGCCGCTGGGCTCGCACGGCCAGCCCAGCATCGTCTTGAGGCATAACAAAGCGGTCGCGTGCCGGATCGATCCATGGCGGGTCGAAGCCTGAGGACCCTGCGACTGGATCCTAGGGCGGCGTCCCAGCCTCTATGCGCCTGCTTTGTGAGGTCGCGGCTGGGGACGGCCATGCATTTCAATTTCGACAGCCGCCGTTGCGCCTGCAACGGCGGCCAAAATCGAACAGTGACGTATCACATTGTCCGTGCCGAACTGCGTAACCTGTCGAGGTCGGCGAGCAGAATGTTACGATCCTCCTGAACCAAGGCCGTCATATGGCGTTCAAGATCTGGCGTGCGTTTTGCAACATTTTCGGCAATCGCGGTCTTGTTCTTGCTACACCAGCCTGCGTGACTGCCTGAAGCAACATTTTCAAGAACAAACTGGCGGCTCAAGATCATCCCGGCCGCTGTCTTTGCATCCCGCGTGACGGCAATGCTGGCCGTCCACATACAGCGAAGCGTCGAAGGCCGACCGCTCGGAGCAACGGTACCGATCTGCTTCTGATCGATCTTGATGTTGCCTTGATAGTTCGCGGTCAGTGGTCCGGTGTTGTGATCGATCTGGATTGACTGCCCAACGGTTGTGACTGGCGAAGCATTTGTTAATCCAAGCGCCATTACAGCTGTGAGTAAAAATGGCATAATTCTCTCCACAAGATGGATGATCTGTTCGTTTGAAATTTCAGAACTTTCTGAATTTCCCTCTGCTCAATGACGAGACAAAACTTGGTCTGGCAGATCACTAGTTGAATGATTTAGTTGAAAAGGCCCGCTGCACCCGCAAGGTCAAGGCGGTGATAACTCGTCTCGAC
>JAIXRO010000042.1 GCA_027485145.1 Hyphomonadaceae bacterium
GCCCGCCATCTCGATCGAGCAGAAGACAACCAGCCGCAACCCGCGCTCCACCGTCGGCACGGTCACCGAGATTTACGACTACATGCGCCTTCTCTGGGCCCGCGTCGGTGTACCGTATTCGCCAGCCACCGGCCTGCCCATCGAGAGCCAGACTGTGAGCCAGATGGTCGATCGCACGATGGAGCTGGAAGAGGGCACGCGCCTCTTTCTGCTCGCGCCTATCGTCCGTGGACGGAAGGGCGAGTTCCGCAAGGAATTTGCCGAGCTCCTCAAGAACGGCTACCAGCGCGTCAAGGTCAACGGCACCTTCCACGAACTGGAAGACCCGCCAAAGCTCGACAAGAAATTCAAGCACGACATCGACGTTGTGGTGGACCGCATCGTGGTGCGCACCGGGATGGAGCAGCGCCTCGCCGAGAGTTTCGAGACCGCGCTCGGCCTCGCCCAAGGCATCGCCATCGCCGAATATGCTGACATCGCCCCCGGCGAGACCGAGCCCAAGCGCACCAATTTCAGCGCCAATTTCGCCTGCCCGGTCTCCGGCTTCTCGATTCCGGAAATCGAGCCGCGCCTCTTCTCGTTCAACAATCCGTTCGGCGCCTGCCCGTCCTGCGACGGGCTTGGCGAGCAGCTGAAGATCGATCCCGCGCTAGTCGTTCCGGACAAGGATCTCGGCCTGCTCGACGGCGCCATCGCCCCCTGGGCGAAGACGACCTCGCCCTACCAGACCCAAACGCTGCAAGCCCTCGCCGCTCACTACAAGTTCGACCTGACCAAGCCCTGGAACAAGCTGCCGGAGAATATCCAGGACATCATCCTCCACGGCACCGGCGATGAGGAAATCCAGTTCCTCTATGATGACGGGATGCGCACCTACAAGACGAAGAAAACCTTCGAAGGCGTGATCCCGAATCTCGACCGGCGCTACCGCGAAACGGACTCGGCCTGGGTGCGCGAGGAGATCGCGCGCTTCCAGTCGGCCGCGCCATGCCCGGCCTGCGGCGGCAAGCGCCTCAAGCCGCAGGCCCTCGCGGTGAAGATCGCAGGCCTCGACATCTCGCAGGCAGGAGACTTCTCCATCCGCAAGGCGGGGGAGTGGTTCGGCGGTGTCAACAAGACGCTGACGAAACAGCAAAAGGAAATCGCTGCGCGCATCCTGAAGGAGATCAACGACCGGCTGAACTTCCTCAATGATGTCGGCCTCGATTACCTCTCCCTCGGCCGCGCGTCCGGCACACTGTCCGGCGGCGAAAGCCAGCGCATCCGCCTCGCCTCGCAGATCGGCTCGGGCCTTACCGGTGTGCTCTATGTGCTCGACGAGCCGTCCATCGGCCTGCACCAGCGCGATAACGAGCGCCTGCTGGTGACGCTCCGCAGGCTGAGGGATCTCGGAAATTCGGTGATCGTGGTCGAGCATGACGAAGATGCGATCCTGACAGCGGACCATGTGATCGACATGGGCCCCGCGGCCGGGGTCCATGGCGGTGAGATCATCGCCAGCGGCACACCCGAGGAGGTGATGGCCAACCCGAAAAGTCTGACGGCGGACTATCTGAACGGGACGCGCGAAATCGCGATCCCGAAACGCCGCCCGGTGACGAAAGGCTCGCGCAGCCTCGTCATCAAGGGCGCGACCGGGAACAACCTCAAGAACGTCACCGCCTCGATTCCGCTTGGCACCTTCACCTGCGTCACCGGCGTCTCCGGCGGCGGCAAGTCCACGCTGATCATCGAGACGCTCTACAAGGCGCTTGCCCGCAAGCTCAATGGCGCCTCGGAATCGCCCGCGCCGTACGAGAGCCTCGACGGCCTGCAACATCTCGACAAGGTCATCGACATCGACCAGTCGCCGATCGGGCGCACGCCGCGCTCAAACCCCGCCACCTATACCGGCGCGTTTGGCCCGATCCGGGACTGGTATGCCGGCTTGCCGGAAGCAAAGGCGCGCGGCTATGCGCCGGGCCGGTTCAGCTTCAACGTCAAGGGCGGGCGCTGCGAGGCCTGCCAGGGCGACGGCGTCATCAAGATCGAGATGCACTTCCTGCCGGACGTTTATGTCACCTGCGAAACCTGCAAGGGCAAACGCTATAACCGCGAAACGCTGGAAGTCCTCTTCAAGGGCAAGTCGATTGCCGATGTGCTCGACATGACGGTCGAAGACGGCGCGAAATTCTTCGCCGCCGTTCCGGCCATTGCCGGCAAGCTCGACACGCTGAACCAGGTCGGACTTGGCTATGTGAAGGTTGGCCAGCAGGCCACGACGCTCTCGGGCGGCGAAGCGCAGCGTGTCAAGCTCGCCAAGGAACTCGCGAAACGCGCGACAGGCCGTACACTGTATATCCTGGACGAGCCAACCACGGGTCTCCACTTCGAAGATGTGAAGAAGCTGCTCGAAGTGCTCCATGAACTGGTGGACGCCGGCAACACGATCGTGGTCATCGAACACAACCTCGACGTCGTGAAGACCGCCGACTGGGTGCTGGACCTCGGCCCCGAGGGCGGCGATGGCGGCGGCAAGCTGATTGCGGCCGGTACGCCGGAAGACATCGCGGCGATCCCGGAAAGCCATACGGGCCGCTTCCTCGCCGAAACCTTCCGCCGCCAGGACGAACGCCGCGCCGCCCGCAGCAAACGGGACAAGGCGGCTGCCAAGGCTGCGCCGCCTGCGGACGAGAAGGCGAAGAAGCCCGCGAAGAAATTAAAGGCGGGCGCGGGCGCCAAGTAGCGTCCACGCCGCCGATGAGGAAGGTTCATCCTGAGCGAAGTCGAAGGAGAGCCGGGGCGAGCTGACGGATTGGCTTGGCCATCCTTCGACTTCGCTCAGGATGAGCGCTGCCGATCGGGCACAGGTTGCGATTGCCTACCCGAACGTATCCGTCAGCGTCATCCCGCCTTCGACCGTGCGGCGCCGCACGACCAGTGCGGCGGGTCCGCCGAGGGCGTGCGAGAATACGCTCTGCATCATCAGCACGAGGAACATGAGGATGGAAAGCGGCGCCCAGAAGGAGGGCTGGCCCGCCACCGACAGGATGGCATCGGCCGTCTCGCTGCCCGCGCTGGAATCGATGGCAGGCGCCAGCAAGGCAAAGGCGACGAGGGCGACAATTCCGTACACGATCAGTGACAGGATCAGGAAAGCCGCAAACAGCAGGAAATAGCTGCCCGCAATGCGCCATCCCTGGCCTCTCGTCAGCTGCCAGGATTCGAAGAACCGGATCTGGTTGTCCCTCACGGTCAGCGCAGACGCCGTCGACAGCCGCGCGAACAGCCAGAGCGCCGCGACAAACCCGGCAAGTAACACGACACCGCCGATCACGATGCCGGCCACCATGCCCACCGCCAAGCCAATGATCATGCCCGGAATGAAGGCGGCAAGCAGCAGGCCGAGATAGCCAGCAATGAGCAAGGCAAACCAGATCAGACCGACAAGCGCAAGCCGGCCCTCATCGGCGCCGAGCGCAAGGCGAAACCCCTCGGCCCGGATGTATCGCCGCTGGCTGGCGGCCTCGAACACGACCCAGAGCGCCAGGCTGAACGGCAACATGATCAGCGACCCCAGATTGGCCTGAACAGAAACCGCGTTCAACTCGTCCATGTAGGGCGTGATGTCGCCGTCATTTTCGGTGAATGCGCGCAGGTAGATCTCGTAGATCGGCGCCTGCGTCCAGAGGCCGACTACCTGCAGAATGAGCGCGAACACGGCATACACGAGCGCGAAGCTGAACAGGAACCCGCGCGGACCTTCCGTACGCAGAAAGTGCGTCGCGGCGCCCTTCAGATCGAGTGCATCTGCGCGCATCGAAAGTCTCCGGACGTATCAGTTGAACGCTTCAATCTGGTTTTCCTCTTCGACACCGCCGCGCGGGTCATGCCGAACGGCGAACGCCGCCGGTCCGCCCACTGCATGCTGCATCACACCCTGCACGAACAGCACAATGAAAAGATAAAAACCCAGAGGGGCCAGAAAGCCGGGCGACGTCAGCATCGCGGTAAACTGGTCGGCATTTTGACCCGTCCCGTTGAAGCTGACCATGGCCGGCACAAGCAGCAACTGCGCGATGCCGGTGATCACCTGGCCGAGCATGCCGCCGCAGATCGCGAGGATCACATAGGCCCCGAGGATCGGCCAGAACCGTCCGCGCGAGACATTCCACGCATCGAAGAAGCGGATCTTCCGTTCCCGGACCGTCAAGGCAAAACAGGGCGCGAGCCGCGTAGCGAAGAAGACGTAAACCGGAAAGATCAGCAGGATCACGCCAAAGGCGGCCAGCATCGGGCCAAGAATCTGCTGCGCCACTTCGTCTTCGGAAAGTCCCGTTGACCCCGCGAACATCACCGCGAAGGCCGAGCCCATGATCAGGATCATCGGCACGGCCAGAAGGATCGTCCCCAAGAGGCTCCACAGAAAGCCCACGGCCATCATCCGCAATTCGTCCGCGCCGAAGCCGAGCGAGAATGTCTGGCCGAACAGGTAGCGCCGCTGCGACGCGGTCTCGAACATCGCCCAGATGGCCCAGCTGGCGAGCCCCAGCAGGCCAACCCAGGGCAACAGCTTGAAGAGGCCGCTGAAGAAGACCGCGAGGGCCAGGTCCGGATCATTGGTGCCGTCAGCCGCCTCAAGCGCATCGATCCAGGCGATGAAATCCCCAGCCCCGAGCAGGCCGGTCACACCGATGAGCGTCATGAAAACAAGCGCATAGGCGAGGCCAAACACCCAGGGAAAGGTCGCCACATGGGGCGCCGTGAATGGCCAGCTGAGCGCGCGCTCGAACGTGAATCCCCGGATCATCTGGCTGTCTCCCCGAAAGCTGACCGCAGGGTAGCCGGGTTCGGCCCTGTCTATCAACCAGCCTCGGCCAGCGCCGGTTCGGGTTCCGGCTTCAGCCGCTGAAAGGCGGCTGCAGCGACGCCATGCCCGGCGAGCAGGAAAGGAGTCAGGCAAACCACAGCCAGAGCGCCGCGTCCGAAATCACCGGCGATTGACGCCGGCAGGTACGTGCCGATCAGGCGCATGGCAATCAGGCCAGCAACCAGCGGTGCGGCATAGGTTGCCAGCGCAGCCAGGGCCAACGGCAGGACACGGCCCTTCGTCAGTGGCCAGGTCCGGAATACATGCGCCTTCGAGGCAGTGACTGTCATCGGCGCAAAAATCAGCAGCCGCAGCGCAACGAAGGCCAAAGCCGCTGCGCCGGCGAGCGAAACGAGAATGAGCGCGGCGCCATACGGCGTGCCGTAAAGCCTCGCCTGCGCCGCCGAGACTGCCGCCGCATCCGGCTCGGCCGCCAGATCGACGAGGCCGGACAGGTGCAGCATCATCACCCCGAACGCGCCGCAGAAGAACAGGATGAAAAAGGCAATGAACCCAAAGCCCAGGGTCGCAGCCAGGTTCGCATGCGCGAGCGAAAGCAGCGTGCCGGAACGCGTGCCCAGCAGCGTCCGGTACAGGCCCAGCGAAAGCCGCACCCCGGCCGCAAATGCCAGCCCCGCCAGCACCGTGGTGATGGCAATCCGGTCTGCGTCGGCAGTGCTGGCGCTCCAGCCCCCCATGAGCAGCGCAAACAGGGCGAGCCACGCCGCGTTCGGCGCCAGCGCGGCGAGGCCGGTGCGCCAGGCTTCGGCGATCAGGGAACGGGTTTGGAGCGGTTCAGCCATCGTCAAGACACGTAAATCGTGCACCGCGCGGGGGCAAACGCCATCTTGACGCGCCCGGCCCGGCTGCTTCATGTCCCGGCCATGACCCTGAAACCCATTCATGTGATCGGCGGCGGAATGGCCGGCTCCGAAGCGGCCTGGCAGATCGCCTCGGCCGGAGTTCCCGTGATCCTTCACGAGATGCGCGGCGTGCGCGGCACCGAGGCGCACCAGACAGACAAGCTGGCCGAACTCGTCTGCTCGAACTCGTTCCGCTCGGACGACCACACGACGAATGCCGTCGGTGTGCTGCACGAAGAGATGCGCCGCGCGGGCGGGCTGATCATCACGACCGCCAAAGTGCATCAGGTTCCGGCTGGCAGCGCGCTGGCCGTGGACCGCGAGGGCTTTGCCGAAGCCATCACCGCGAAGCTGGAATCACACCCGCTGGTGACGATCGTGCGCGAGGAAATCGCGGGCCTTCCGCCGGAAGACTGGGACTCCGTGATCGTCGCCACCGGGCCTTTGACCTCGATGGCGCTGGCCGAGGCGATCCGCGCGCATACCGGCGAGACGGATCTCGCCTTCTTTGATGCCATCGCGCCGATCGTCTATTTCGACTCCGTCGACATGACGAAAGCCTGGCGCCAGAGCCGCTATGACAAGGCGGGGCCGGGCGGCGATACCGAGGCCTACATCAATTGTCCGATGACGGAGGAAGAGTACAATCGCTTCCTCGACGCGCTGATCGCGGCGCCGAAAACCGAATTCAAGGAATGGGAAAAGAACACGCCCTATTTCGAAGGCTGCCTGCCGATCGAAGTGATGGCGCAGCGCGGGCGCGAGACGCTGCGCTTCGGCCCGATGAAACCGGTTGGCCTGACCAATCCGCACAACCCCACCGTCAAGGCACATGCCATCGTGCAGCTGCGCCAGGACAATGCGCTGGGCACCTTGTGGAACATGGTCGGCTTCCAGACGAAGCTGAAGCATGGTGCGCAGACCGATATCTTCCGGATGATCCCTGGACTGGAACAGGCCGAGTTCGCGCGCCTGGGCGGCATTCACCGCAATACGTTCCTCAATTCCCCGAAGCTGCTGGACCGGCAACTCCGCATGAAGACGATGCCGCGGCTGCGCTTTGCGGGTCAGGTGACGGGCGTCGAAGGCTATGTGGAAAGCGCGGCGATGGGCCTGCTCGCCGGGAGGCTGGCCGCAGCCGAGCGGCTGGGCAAGCGGCTCGAGCCGCCGCCGCCGACCACGGCGATGGGCGCCCTCGTGAACCACATCACGGGCGGGCATCTCGCGGCGGGCCAGACCTTCCAGCCGATGAACGTCAATTTTGGCCTGATCCCGGACATCGCCGACTATTCGAAGACCGGGCCTGACGGCAAACGCCTTCGCGGCAAGGACAAGGGCCGGGCGAAGAAGATTGCGCAGGCGGTGCGGGCGCTCGAGGATTTCGACGCCTGGCTGGCAGGCGAAGTCGCCGTGGCGGCGGAATAGACAATGCGCCGCAGGCTGATGTTCTTCACCGACATTGGCATGCTGGCCTACTGGGCAGTTACGGCGCTGATGGCGCTTGGCCTTTTGTCCCTGCCGCCGGAATGGCTGTTCAAGGATTATGACGATCCGCGCGTGGTGGCGTGGAACTGGTCATTCCTGCCGATTGATCTTGCGTTTTCGCTGACCGGTCTCTGGGCCTTGCACCGTGAACGGACGAATGCCGGCGACTGGAAAATCTGGGCCGCGGTCTCGCTGACGCTGACTTTCTGCGCCGGGATCATGGCGATATCCTACTGGACGCTGACCGGCGATTTCGATCCGTCCTGGTGGATCCCGAACCTGTTCCTGATGCTCTGGCCGCTGCCATTTCTCCTGCGGCTGACGAAAGCGGACTGATCACTCCTTCGTCACGCGCCAGATGCGGTTGCCGACATCATCGGCGACGAGAAGCCCGCCGCGTTGGTCGAGCTTCACGCCGACCGGACGGCCGCGCGCGAGATCGCCCTGCAGGAAGCCTGTCAGCACTTTCTGCGGTTCGCCCTGCGGACCGTTTGCGCCGAACGGAATGAAGATGACTTCATAGCCGCTGCGCGGATCGCGGTTCCAGGAACCGTGCTGTCCGATGAAGGCGCCGGGCCCGAACGCGACGCCCATGCCCGCGGCCGCGCCGTCCGACACGTCGAGCCCGAGCGAGGCGGTGTGCGCGCCGAGGGCATAGTCGGGCGCGATGGCCCTGGCGACAAGTTCGGGGTCGGAGGGTTCAACACGCGTGTCGACCGTCTGGCCGTAATAGCTGTACGGCCAGCCATAGAAGGCACCGTCCTTCACGGACGTTAGATAGTCCGGGACCAGATTGTCGCCGAGTTCGTCGCGCTCGTAGACGACCGTGTAGAGCGTGCCGTCAGCGGCGAAATCCATGCCGACCGGATTGCGCAGGCCGCTCGCGAAGACGCGGCCCTTGCCGATCGCGACATCGATTTCCCAGATGGCGGCGCGGCCCGTCTCGGCCTCCATCCCGTTCTCGACGATATTGCTGTTGGAGCCCACGGCCGCGTAGATTTTTGTGCCTTCAGCATTGGCAACAATGTTCTTCGTCCAGTGGTGATTGATCGGCCCGCCGGGCAAGGCAAAGAAGTCTTCGGGCGTTGCCGCGTTGGCCGTTTCGCCGGATTTGTACTGCACACGGACGATACCGTCTGCGTTGGCGACATACAGCGCGTTGTCTATCAGCACCATGCCAAAGGGCGAGCTGAGACCGGTCATGTAGGCCGTCTTCAGTTCGGCGACGCCGTTTCCATCCGCGTCGCGCAACAGCGAAATACGGTTCGCACTCGGAACGCCTGCACCGGCGCGACTCATGGCCTGCTTCATGAAGAAGCCGCGAATGCCGCCGCCGTCATCGGGCCGAGGGGGCGCGTTGGATTCGGCGACGAGAACGTCACCGTTCGGCAGTTCGTAGAGCCACCGCGGATGGTCAAGGCCGCGCGCAAACTCGGTGACCGCATAGCCGGCTGCGGGGGTGGGCATCTCGCCGTCCAGCCAGATTTCCGCCTTCGCCACTTTCACGGTGGGGAGCAGTTTGCTCTCGGGGGCCGGCAGCTGCGGCGACGGACCGAAACCGGTCGAGACGGGCGCTGCATCCTCGGAGGCGCAGGCTACGACGACAACCATCAGGGCAAGCGAGACGAGATATGGGCGTTTCATGGTCGGGCGTCCTTTGGAGGTGCGCAAGTTAAACGCACGGCGCCCGGTAGGGGTTCCCTCAGCACGGGCGTCCGGACGCAGCGGGGCTGGCCGGGGTTGCAGGTTTTGATTGAGTTCAGTGCTTGTCATCCCGGCGAAAGCCGGGACCCAGACTTCGGGGCGGCCGCAAGGCAGGCTCACTGGGCCCCGGCTTTCGCCGGGATGACAGAAACTAGCTTGTGTTCAAAAGCTGTGAGGGCAGAGCCCCCTCCGTCTGGACGCTTCGCGTCCAGCCACCTCCGCCCGCTGCGCGGGGGAGGATGAGGGCCGCCTTGAGCGCCTCGAGCGTGATGAAGGTTGCAAAACACGGCGGCACATCGCTTGCCCAGGCGGGATCGTCCCAGCGGGGGCGTGACAGCGCATAAGGCCTGTAGGTGTTCGGGTCCGGGTTCTTGTCGCCCGGGAAGATCACGTGGAGCTGGCCCCACCATGTGACGCCGAGGAGGGCGCCGGAGAGGTTTTCGTCCTTCATCCAGCGGATCAGGCGGCTGAGCTGCCAGTAGAGGATCGGCCAGAAAAACGGATGCACCGCCGCAAAGTAGGGCGCGAAGACCGGATGACGGCGGATGCGGGCGAAATGGGACATAGGGGGGAGAATACCCCGGGTGCGGACCCGGCCGGATTCGCGGAGGGCAGAAAAGTTCAGGTTTTTTCGGAGGAGCAAACGCCGCGAGCCAGAAACGCTTGTTTTGCCTGGCTTTCCGGGCCCCGGCTTTCGCCGGGGTGACAGGTGGGGCGGACGGGATTTCAAGGGAAAGCGAGGGACAAGCGACAACTTGTGCGCCGAAAATCAGACCTCGCCGGTATTCATCGCCTTCATGATCGAGAAGCGTTTCGACAGGGCGTTCGGGACCTTGCCCTCGCAATAGAGCTTGCGCAGCCGGAAATGGGCGACGGCGGGGCGGAGCGGTTTCGGGGCCGGAGAGACGTGCGGGCCAAAGGCGTGACCGGACTTGCGCCGCACGGCGGCATAGGCGGCCGAGACGCCGCGGATTTCCTCGGCCCAGTTGTGGACGGGAATCAGGATGTTCGCGGCGGCGAGGGCGACCCAGCCTTCCGGTTCCCTGCTTCGGTCCTGCTCCACAAAGGCGGTCTGGTAGCCATCGACCAGCTTCTGCAGCGCGCCGGTCTTCAGGCGGCCGGCCGCGACTTCCTCGCCGATTGCGAGGCAGACGTCATGGCCGCGCGGCGGGCGGCCCTCGTCGATCTCGTTGATCGCCTCGCGCCACCACTGGAAGCGGATCAGGCCCAGCGGCTGTTCGGTGACCGCGTCCTGCACGCGCACGAGTTCATAGTTGAATGCGTAAAGGGCGGTCAGCGCGCGGCGCTCCGGCGCCGGGGCAAATCGGCTCGAAATCCAGCGGTCCTCGTCGACACGCCGGACGCGCTTGTCGATCTCGTCCCACGGCGTTTTCGTCAGGGGTCTGGTCTGGTTTGACATGGGCCCCATATGTGCGAAACCGCTGCAAAGCGAAAGACACCAAATCCGCACGAGAGGACGTTTCCCATGGCCTTCACCCTGCCCGAGCTGCCCTATGCCCGCACCGCGCTGGCGCCGCACATCTCCGAAGAGACGCTGAACTTCCACTATGGCAAGCACCATCAGGCCTATGTGACGAACCTGAACGGCCTTCTCGCCGGCACGCCCCACGAGACCGCCGCGCTGGAAACGGTGATCAAGGACTCGGCCGGCGACAAGGCGAAGGCCGGCATCTTCAACAATTCCGCGCAGGTCTGGAACCATACGTTCTACTGGCACTCGATGAAGCCCGGCGGCGGCGGCAAGCCGCATGGCAAGGTGGCCGAGCTGATCGAGCGCGATCTCGGCGGCTACGACAACTTCGTCAAAGAGTTCAAGGCTGCGGGCGCCACGCAGTTCGGCTCGGGCTGGGCCTGGCTGGTCTACAAGGGCGGCAAACTGGCGATCACCAAGACCCCGAACGCGGAAACCCCGCTGACGGAAGCCGGCACCACCCCGCTGCTGACGATGGATGTGTGGGAACACGCCTATTACATCGATTACCAGAACCGCCGCCCCGACTATATCGACACGTTCCTGTCGAGCCTGGTGAACTGGGACTTCGCGAACCAGAACCTGGCCGACGCCGGGGCCTGATACGTAACGGGTTATCGCTCCGGCCAGAAGAGGGGAGACCTTCAACATGTTCTGCACGCAATGCGGACGACCGGCCCAGCCGGAACATGTGTTCTGCGCCG
The DNA here is from genome assembly GCA_027485145.1 of Hyphomonadaceae bacterium. Classification (GTDB taxonomy): domain Bacteria; phylum Pseudomonadota; class Alphaproteobacteria; order Caulobacterales; family Hyphomonadaceae; genus Hyphomonas. The sequence goes on from JAIXRO010000042.1 coordinate 11,098, forward strand.
GATGCGGCGCCCGGTTGGTACGCGGCGAGAGTGTGCCGCCCATGACGGGCTTCGTGCAGGCCCCGGATCCCGTCCCTGTCGTCCAACCCGCCACCCCGGCGCCGGAGCCCTGGACCGGCGAAGACTGGCGCGAGACGACAAGCTACCGGGTGGTGCTGGCGCACCCGCAGGTGAAGGAACTGATCGCCAACGCCTCCAAGGCCAGCAAGGCCGGGATGACAGCCGAAGAGTTCATGAAGATTGCCGAGCCGATCCTGAAGGCGTCCGGCACGACGGTGGTTCCGATCAAGTTGATTGCAGAAATCGCCACCCCGATGGCCGAACGCCTCGGGCTGAAGACCGGAAAGGAAGCCCGGAATGGCTATTCCACCCCGTTCGGCCGCGTGCTCGCCGCGATTCTCTGCTCGTTTGCCAGCCGCAACCAACGCCTCGTCGCGGTGCACGAAGGCACGGATGGCTGCGTCGTCGAGGCCGAGCTGCCATCGACCATGACGACCTGGACGGGCAAACTTTCGCTCACCATCGAGCGCAAGTCTGAAGGTACGCTGGTGACAAGCGCGGCGACCTTTGGCCAGGCATCCGACTGGGGCCGGGCCAAACGCGTGCTGGACGAGTTGCACCAGGACATTCTGAACTACCGCACGCTGCAGCCTTAACCGGCCGGGTCAAAACATTTCCACAAGCGGCCTATCGCTGCGGACGTTTTTGCCCTATGTGCACCGCATCAAGATACCCGGGCATGGGATTCGCCCGGCTGCGGACTTTCCGGTCATGGGGACCTGAAACCGCAGGATGAGAGCTGCCAATACGGGCGGCCAGGCCAATCAACCAGACATCCCGGAGACACTACCCTTGACTGAGACCACATTCGCGGACTTCGGCCTTGCCGAAAACATCCTCAAAGCCGTGCTTGAATCCGGCTATACCATTCCCACCCCCATCCAGCGCGAAGCCATTCCGCACATCCTGATGGGTGGCGACGTGACCGGCATTGCCCAGACCGGCACCGGCAAGACGGCCGCCTTCGTGCTGCCGATGATCCAGCGCCTTTCCACCGGCCGGGCCCGGGCGCGCATGCCGCGCTGCCTGATCCTCTGCCCGACGCGCGAACTCGCCGCGCAGGTTGCCGAGAACTTCGAGAAATATGGCAAGTACCTCAAACTGACGATGGCGCTGCTGATCGGCGGGGTCAGCTTCAAGGACCAGGAAGCGCTGCTGCAGCGCGGCGTGGACGTGCTGATCGCGACGCCGGGCCGCCTGATGGACCAGTTCGACCGCGGCAAGATGCTGTTGATGGGCGTCGAGACGCTGATCATCGACGAGGCTGACCGGATGCTCGACATGGGATTCATCCCGGACATCGAGAAGATCTGTTCGAAACTGCCGGCGAGCCGCCAGACACTGCTCTTCTCGGCGACGTTCCCGACCGACATCCAGCGCCTGGCGAAGACGTTCCAGAAGGATCCGAAGAAGATCGAAGTGACGCGTCCCACCGATGCGGCGCAGACGATCACCCAGCACGTGGTTCATCTGCCCACGAATGATGGCAAGGCGCGCCGCACGGCGCTGCGCCGCGTGATCGAAGCCTGCGACGTGAAGAACGGGATCGTGTTCTGCAACCGCAAGGTCGAAGTGGACGTGGTGGCCGCCTCGCTCACGAAGCATGGCCATGACGCCGCGCCGATCCACGGCGACCTGCCCCAGTCCGTGCGTTCCGATACGCTGCAGCGCTTCCGCAACGGATCGCTGAAACTTCTCGTGGCCTCTGACGTTGCCGCGCGCGGCCTCGACATTCCGGATGTGGGCCATGTGTTCAACTTCGGCCCTCCGCCCAAGGATGAAGACTATATCCACCGCATCGGCCGTACGGGCCGCGCGGGCCGTTCGGGCGAAAGCTTCACGCTGGTGGCGCCGGGAGACGAAAAATCCTGGGGCTTCGTGCTGAAGATGATCAAGCAGGACGTGAAGGATTTCATGCCGGACGGCCTGCTGGACGAGCTGGCAAACCTTCCGCCGGAAGAGAAACGCGACCGGCCAGGTGGCCGAGGCGGCCGTGACCGGGACCGCGAGCGCGGTCCTCGCGGGCGCAGCGAGCGCGGCGAAGGCCGTGACCGTGGTCCGCGCCGCCGCGAAAGCGGTGAAGACAAGCCGGCCGTAGCGGAAGCGGTGGTAACAAACGCCCCTGTGGTGGCCGATGTTCCGGTTGAAGCGACGGTTTCGCACGATGAGGCGGTCAAGCGCGACGACGCCCCTCGGCGCGAGCGCGGCCCTCGCCCGCCGCGCGGCGAGAAACGCCGTGAACGGAGCGAACAGCCCCGCGCGGAACGGACCGAGACGCCGCGGATGGAGCGCACTGAACGCACCGATCGCACCAGCGACAAGCGCGAGCGGCCAAGCCGCGACTTCAAGCGCAAGGACGATGACCTGATCCTCGAGCCGGCACCTGACAAGGTGAAAGGCTTCGGTTCGGACATCCCGTCCTTCCTCAAGAAGCGCTGATTTCAAGGATCAGGCCGAACTGACGAGACGCCCATCCTGACGTTGGTCAGGGTGGGCGTCGCACTTTCAGCGGCGTGAGGGTCACGCTTCCGGGAAAGGGGACGGGGCGAGCCTTCAGCGGTGTCCCAAACGTATCATCCCGGCCAAAGCCGGGATGAGAAATCTGGACCCTTGCCGATTACAGTCTGCACCCAGACTATTTCTTCATGCGCCCTTTGACCTGCTTGCGGTAGGTGTCGCCATAGGGCGGACGCATCATGGCGAGGATATCGTTGCCCGTCTGGGTATAGATCGCCTTCTTGTGGCTGAATTCGAGGAAACCGTCGCGGCCGTGATAGCTGCCCATACCGGACGGGCCGACGCCGCCGAAGGGGAGGTCTTCCTGCGCGACGTGGAAGATCACGTCATTGACAGTCACGCCGCCTGAGGTCGTGTTGTTCAGTACAAGGTCTTTCTCTGCAGCGTCTTCACCAAAATAGTAGAGGCCGAGCGGGCGATCATGCGCGTTGATGTAGGCCAGCGCGTCCTTCGTTTCGCCATAGGATTTGACCGGCAGGATCGGCCCGAAGATCTCGTCCTGCATCACTTTCATGTCGTCGGTCGGATCGACGATGATGTGCGGCGCAATCTTGTGATGGGGTTGCTGGGCGAAGTTCTCGCCTTTCGGATTGATCTCGATGACCTGCCCGCCCTTGGCGCGCGCGTCGTCGAGATACCCCATGATGCGGTCATAGTGGCGCTGGTTCACGACCGAGGTGTAGTCGTCATTGTCCTTGAGGCCCGAAGGATACATCGTCTCGACGGCGCGCGTGGCGGCGCTGACGAACTCCTGCGTCTTTTCTTTCGGCACGAAGGCATAGTCCGGCGCAAGGCAGATCTGGCCGGCGTTCAGCGTCTTGCCCGCCATGATGCGGCTGGCGGCTTTCTGCATGTCGGCCGAGCGGCCGAGGATGACCGGGCTCTTGCCGCCCAGTTCGAGGGTCAGCGGCACAAGATTGTCGGCCGCAGCGCGCATCACGTGTTTCGCCACGGAGGTCGCGCCGGTGAAAAGCAGGTGATCGAATGGCAGCTTGGTGAACTCAGCACCCACATCCGGGCCGCCGGTGATGACGACACATTCCTCGGGGCTGTAATACTTGGCGATCAGTTCGCGCATCAGTTCAGAGGTTGCCTCGGTGAATTCCGACGGCTTGATCATCGTGCGGTTGCCGGCCGCGAAAACGCCGGCCAGCGGGGTGAAGGTCAGGTTGACCGGGAAATTCCACGGGCTGATAACCCCGATGACGCCTTTCGGCTGGTACTGGATTTCGGCCTTCGAACCGAGCAGGCCGAGCGGGAATTCCACCTTGCGCTTCTCGCCCTTCATCCACTTAGCGAGGTGCGCCTTGGCGTGTTTCAAAGCGCCGATCGAGCCCGCGATATCGGTGAGGTTCGACTGGTCCTTCGAGCGATGGCCGAAGTCCGCACACATGGCATCGTTCAGCGCGTTGCCGTGCGTGGCGAGCAGGTCAATCGACTTGTCCAGCCATTCCGTCCGCTTTGCGATGGAGGGGATGCCGTCGCGCAGGTGCGCGGCCTTTTGCTTGTCGAGCAGCGCGCGCATGCCTGAGCCTGGGGTTCCGTCGAGGGCCATCTGAATTCTCCCGAAATGTGCGCCGTTGCGGCGGATCAATCTGTGAACAGTGTAGCGCGCGTTCACCGTTCGCGCCAAGTGTTTCGCAAAACCTTGCCCCTGCGTGAGGCGTTCCCGGGGCGGAGCAATCGCGTTAACTCAGGCACATACCGGATGAGGGAGAGCGCCAGATGACCAAGTACGAGAAGATTTCCTACGAGCGCGACGGCGACATTGCGATCATCGCCTTCGATGACGACAAGACCTTGAACGCCTGCGGCGTCGATACCGCCATCGAGCTTCTGCATGCGCTGGAAGTCGCCGCCAAGGAAGCGCGCTGTACCATCCTGACCGGCAAGGGCCGCGGCTTCTGTTCCGGCGCCAACCTCGGCGGTATGGGATCGGGCCCGGCGATTGCGCACCCGGAATCGATGCCCGACGCTGGCAAGGCGCTGGACGCCTTCTACAATCCGCTCGTGACGGCCATCCGCGAACATCCCCATCCGGTGATCACGGCCGTGAACGGCGCGGCGGCTGGCGTCGGCTGCGCCATCGGCCTGATGGGCGATCTGGTCGTGGCCGCCAAGAGCGCCTACTTCCTGCAGGCCTTCCGCCGCATCGGCCTGGTGCCAGATGGCGGGTCGAGCTACCTCCTTGCCAAGACGATCGGCCGCGTGCGGGCGATGGAAATGGCACTTCTGGGTGAAAAGCTTCCCGCCGAGACCGCCCTGCAATGGGGCCTCGTGAACCGGGTGGTCGAAGACGCAAAGCTGATGGAAACGGCCAAGGAGCTGGCCCATAAGCTGGCAACCGGCCCGACCGTGGCCCTGTCGTTGGCACGACAGTGCATCTGGGATGCGTGTGACGACGATTTCGGCGCTGCGTTGCATAACGAGCGCGTCGCCCAGCGTGATGCCGGCCGTACCGAAGACTTCCGTGAAGGCGTCTCCGCCTTCCTGCAGAAGCGGCCGGCGGTGTTCAAGGGAAAGTAATCCCTGATTGCAGGGCTGAAATATTGTTTCTCTTAAAGATTACGAAACGCATTTTGGCCTAGGGTGCCCCAACGGATGGGCAACCGGATAGGGCACGATGGATTACAGGCTTGTGCATTTCAACTGCGCACGACCGATGGGCAAGTTCGACCTCAGCAATGAATTCGTTCAGGTTTTCGTCGCGCTGCTGCCACGCATCTTCAAGGATGCTGACACGTTTGATGGCCTGATCCATCATGACCACGGTCTGCGCTGCCCGGATGGCAGCTGGCGCGACCTGACCAATGCGTTTCCGTATCCGCAGGATTGGCGCGCGCCGGATATCTCGACACTCGCGATCTGGCGTTCCCTGGACGACCTGAAGACGTTCAGCCACTCAGGCCGCACGCATCCGCCGAGCATGCGCCGCCTCGCCAACGAGATCGACCGCAGCGACGGGCCGGCCTTCGTGATGTGGTGGGCGCCGAGGGGCGAACGCTTCACGCTGGAGGATGGCTGGCAGCGGTTGCAGCACCTGCGTGAGCATGGGTCCACGGAATTTGCGTTTTCACTCGACCAGCCGGTCAAGCGCCCGGAAGTGGCCTGATCATTTCTTCCTTCCGGGCTTGGGAACCGGCTTGGCGGCGGCTTTGGCCTTCGCCACCGCAAGCGCGCGCCGTGCCCAACTGGCCGCCTCGTCCGGATCATCCATCGCCGAGGATGGCAGGCTGACATAGCCCATGTCGATGGCCTCGCCCGTGCTCGGCTTGGTCCAGATGAATGGGGCGCCGCCTTCGGCCTCAAGGTCCGTGCGGAGTGAGGCATCGGTCTTCAGATAGAGAGTGTCGTCTGCCAGCAGCGCGAACATCAGACCGTCCCGGAACACACCGGCGCCACCGAACATGCGCCGTATGCTGACGAGGCCCATCGGGGCGAGCAGTTCGATGACAAACTCGTGGAACGGGTCAGGCGGTTTGGCCATGATCTAGCCTGGCGGCAGGCCGAGCCGATACACGCCCTTGAACTCATCCGGATTGCCGACCGGCTTGCCCTTCCGGTAGATCGCGATCGTGCCCGCCTTGTGCAGGCGGATGGCTTCGGCGCGCACGTCCTTCAGCACACGCACGAAATTGTCCGGGCTGACCGCCTTGGCGGCATCTTCCGGCGTGATCGTCTTGCCGGCGCCCTTTGCGGCGGTCAGCTCAAGGATGGCGGACCGGACCGGGTTCTTGGGCTCGTCACTCACCAGTCGATGGCCGAATAGACGAGTTGCTGGAATTGCATGCGCATCGGGTATGTCGATGACGGCATCAGCTGCGTGGCCTGGATGGCGATCAGTTCTTCTTCGGGGTCGATCCAGAAGAAGGTCGAGGCGAGGCCGCCCCAGCTGAAGGTGCCGTCGCTACCCGGTTGGCGGGTCTGCACGATGTCGGTGACAACCGAGCCGCCGAGGCCGAAGCCGACACCGTCCGCCATCACTTCGGTGAAGGCCGAGCGGCCCATGCCGCGCATGGTCTGGTTGTCCGGCAGGTGGTTCTGGCGCATGAACTCCCAGGTCTTCGGGCTGATGATACGCGCGCCGTCGAGCGTGCCGCCGCGCAGCAGCATCAGGGTGAAGCGGTGATAATCGCGCATCGTGGAGGCGAGGCCGCCGCCGGCATTCAGCAGGTTCGGGCGCGTCGCATAGAGTTTCGAGGCGGCGCCCGCCGGATCCGCGAGGGTCGTCTCGCCGGTCTTCGCGTCTTTCTGGTAGCAGGCCATCAGGCGGTGGATCTTCCCGGGCGGGACCCAGAAGTCGGTATCGTCCATGCCGAGTGGGCCAAAGATGCGTTCACGGAAGAACTCGTCCAGCGGCTGGCCGGAGATGATTTCGACGAGCGCGCCCAGCACATCGATCGAGTGGCTGTAGCGCCATTCCGTACCCGGAGAGAACGCCAGCGGAAGCTGGCCGATCTGGCGGGCCATGTCCTGCAGCGTGTCCTTGGGATGGCCAACCTTGTTGATGCGATAAATCTCGTCGGTCTCGTCCTGGAACAGGAAGCCGTAGGTGAGGCCGGAGGTGTGCGTGACAAGGTCAAGCACGGTCATCTCGCGGTCCGGTTTGCGCAGCTTAGGTGCGGCCGCGGTGCCGCCATCCCAGACCATCGCATTCTTGTATTCCGGGATGTAGCGGCTGACCGGATGATCGAGCCGGATCTTGCAGTCTTCGAGCAGCATCATGATGGCGAGCGTCGTGATCGGCTTCGTCATCGAATAGATGCGGAAGATCGTCTCGGCACTGATCGGCTCCGTGCCGCCCATCTCGGTTGTACCGGTATAGCTTTCGTGGGCGATTTCACCTGCGCGCGAGACGAGCAGACCCATGCACGGCACCTTGCCGGTGTCGATATAGTTGGACTTGAAGTAGGCGGGCATGGCCGCGAGGCGGTCTGCGTTGAGGCCGACTTCGTGCGGGTCTGTGGGGTCGTGGTCGAACATCAGAGGTTTCCTGCTTTGGCGGCCCGGGCGAGTTCGCGGGCGATGATGATCTGCTGGATCTGGCTTGTGCCTTCGTAAAGGCGGAAGATGCGGACGTCGCGGTAGAAGCGCTCGATTCCATAATCGGTGACGTAGCCAGCGCCGCCGAAGACCTGTACGGCGCGGTCGGCAACGCGGCCGCAGGCTTCCGTGGCGAACAGCTTGGCGGAGGACGCGAGCATCGTGACGTCCTCACCAGCATCGCGGCGGCGCGCGGCGTCGAGGATCATGCACTCTGCGGCGTAGGTTTCGGCCTGGCTGTCGGCGATCATGCCCTGGATCAGCTGGTGCTCGAAGATCGGCTTGCCGAACTGCTTGCGCTCTAGCGCATAGGTGACCATCTCGCGGATGAGGCGCTTGGAGACGCCGGTGGCGACCGCCGAGATGTGCAAGCGGCCCTTGTCGAGCACGCTCATCGCGACCTTGAAGCCTTCGCCCTCTTTGGCGATCATGTTCGCAGCGGGCACGCGCGCGTTCTCGAAGATCACGTCGCAGATATGTGCGCCCTGCTGGCCCATCTTCTTCTCGGGCACGCCGACCGAGAGGCCGGGCGTGCCGCGCTCGACGATGAACGCCGAGACGCCCTTGGCGCCGGGCTCGTTCGGGTTCGTCCGTGCCATGACGGTGAACAGATCGGCCTTGTTGGCATTGGTGATGTAGCGCTTGGTGCCGTTGAGAACGTAGTGGTCGCCGTCGCGGGTCGCCCTGGTCTTGAGGCCAGCGGCGTCCGAGCCGGCTTCCGGTTCGGTCAGCGCAAAGCTCGCGATCAGGTCACCGGACGCGACGCCGGGCAGCCATTTCGATTTCTGGGCCTCGGTGCCGAAGAGCACGAGCGCCTGGCTGCCGATGCCGATATTCGTGCCGGCGACCGAGCGGAAGGCCGGAGACGTTTTGCCGAGCTCCATGGCCACAAGGCATTCCGTTTCCATGTCGAGATCCAGCCCGCCATACTGCTCGGGCACCGCGATGCCGAACAGGCCGAGGGCCTTCATCTCGTCGACGACATGCTGCGGGACAGCATCTTCCTCGCCGACCTGCGCCTCGACCGGCACGCAGGTCTCGGTCACGAAGCGGCGCACCTGTTCAATCAGTGCGGCGCGGGTTTCGGCGTCAAAGGCCATGGGTTTCGTCTCCCGGACTATGTTTTCCGGCGCACTTTATGCCCCAACGACACGCTTGTCGAAGGGGTGCGTGGCGGTATGGTTGACGCAGCCAGAAAATGCCGGGGGAATGCATGCGGACGATGACGGTTCAGGACGGGGAGTTTGCAGGCTGGACGACCTGGCCAGACGAGCCCTTCGAATATGAAACCGCCGGACCGTTCTACTTCCGGGTCGACGAAAAAGGCCCCGTCTCGGCCTTCCGCGCCGAGCGCAAGCACATGAATGCCGGCGGCGTCATGCATGGCGGCTGCCTGATGGCGTTCGCCGATTTCGCGCTGTTTGCCATCGCCCATGACGGCCTGCAGGGGTCCTACGGCCTGACGGTCGCGTTCACGTCGGAATTCCTCGATGGACCGCTGGTCGGCGAATATGTCGAGGCGCGCGGCGAGATGCTGCGGGAAGGCGGCTCGCTCGTGTTCGTCCGCGGGATCGTGACATCCAACGGACGGCCCTGCCTCAATTTTTCAGGCACCATCAAAAAACGGAGGAAACAACCATGAGCCAGCCCCCCTATGTGGAGCTTTCCCGCTCGATCAAAGGCAAGACGGCGCTGATCACCGGCGCCGCCAGCGGAATGGGACGCGCCACCGCGCACCTGTTCGCGCGCGAGGGGGCGAACGTGGCCGTGACCGACCTCAAGCAAGCGAACGTCGATATCGTCGTCGAAGAGATCAAGGCCGCCGGCATCAGCCATGTCAAAGGCTGGGCGCTGGATGTGGGCGACGGCGCGGCGATCAAGCGCGTGGTGGATGAAGCGGCGGCGCATTTCGGCGGGATGGATATTCTCGTCAACAATGCGGGCTTCGCCATTCCGGCGCAGGTCGGCGAGGAAAGCTATGAGGACAGCTGGGGGCCAAGCATCAACGTCATGCTAACGTCCCACCAGCGCGCCATTCGCGCGGCGCTGCCCTACATGCGAAAGAATGGCTGGGGCCGGATCGTCAATATTGCCTCCACCGAAGGCCTAGGCGCGACGCCCGGAAACTCGCCCTACGTGGCAGCCAAGCATGGCGTGATCGGCCTGACACGCGGACTGGCGGTCGATCTCGGCCGCGAGGGCATCACGGTGAACTGTATCTGCCCCGGTCCGATCACCACTGGCATTACGGCGGGCATTCCGGATGAGCACAAGGAAATCTACGCCAAGCGGCGCGTGCCGCTGCGCCGGTACGGCATCCCGGAAGAAGTGGCGAACATGACGCTGTCACTGGTCCTGCCGGCGGCGAGTTTCCTGAACGGCGTTCACATTCCTGTTGATGGCGGGATGAATATCAAGAATGCCTGAACGGATCCTGTTGCTCGACGCCACACTCGAACTTTTGGGTGCAGCGCTGATCGGCGACGATCGGCTCGCCCGCGCGATCGGCGGAGCGGTTGCGTCCGGTTGGCTCGACTTTCCGGAAGCCCTGACTGCAACGCATCGAATGTATTCGGACCGCGGCGACCCAGCGCCATGGGGGACTGCTTTTTTCCTCACAGAGAGCCCGCGCACGCTGTTCGGCTGGGGCGGCTTCAAGGGGTCACCAAACGCTGCCGCAGAGGTCGAAATTGGTTATGCACTCGCGCCAAGCTTCCGTGGCCGCGGCCTCGCACAAGCGGCTGCCCGACTGATGGTCTCGCGCGCGTTTGGCGATGCTTCGGTCAAGGCGGTAACGGCGCACACATTGGCCGGACCCAACGCATCTGCCAGCGTGCTTGAACGGCTGGGATTTATCCGAACCGGCGAAGTAGTTGATCCTGACGCAGGCACTGTGTGGGCCTGGCGTCTGGCTCGCTAGGGCAACCGCTCCACGGCAATGCGGGCAGCCTCCGCCTGAACCGAGCACAGCGTCAGGTACTCCTTCGTTTCGGCGAGCGCCTGTTCGTGGCCCGGCGCCTCGCCGCCATGCGCAGCGAACAGGGCATCAAGCTCGGCGATCCGCCCGGCATCACAGAAGGCGCGGGCGAGGCGAGGTGTGGCGCGGCGCGACTGCGCAGGAATGGCGCTCAGGAAGGCCGGGAAATCCGCGTTCAGGCGCGCCCAGATATCGTCCCGGTGCTGAGGATTGCTCATCAGGCTCGATGCGATGGAAAAACTCGCCGCCCCGCCGAAGGCACTCTCGAACATAAGGTCCCCCGCGCGCCGGGCGAGAGCGGGGTCGCGAACCGCGCCGATGGAATCGGCGACGGCCTGGGTGAAGACGGCGTCGTCAAGGCGTTTGCGGGCGGCCAGAATTCTCTCGAACGCATCCGGGTCGCCCTCTTCGAAGGCAACGCGAACGGCGGGCACGTAAAGGTCGCTCGACAGGCCCCCCGTGCCGTTCAGCAAGGGCTCAAGACGCCGGCGGAGTTCGGCGCGCGCTTCGGGGATCTCGAGCGTCAAGGCGCGGAAACCGAGCATACGGGCGTCCGCCTCGCCTCCCGAGGCCGGGCGAGCATCCAACGCGGCCGCGATGTCGCGCCCCAGCGAAGCCGGCGCAGCGGCGCCGGTCTGGCGAAGGAGACCGTCTGCGGCACGCAGGCCCGATGCGAGGACTGTTGCATCCGGATGCGCGAGCGCCGGCAGCAGGATACCAAGATAGGACCGCCCGTTCAGCGTTCCGGCATTGAACGCGGCTTCCGCGCTGTCCAGGCTGGCCAGAGCTTCGGTCGCAGGCAAGCGGCTCAGGGCATCGCCCAGCGCGCGCCAGCCGTCTGGCGAAAGGCCGAAGCGGTAATAGCCCGCGCCGTCCGTATTCGGAATGAGAGTGGCGGGGCAGCTGCGGCTGTTCATGCGAATTGAAGACATCTGCTCACGGAGCAAAGTGCACGTTTCGCGGCGCTCGGCGCCATCCAGCCAGGCAACGCAAACTGGTACCGTCCAGCGCGCGTCCGGATCTATCACGGAGCCGAGGGGCTTATAGCGGCTCTGACGAAGCTTGAGAATGGGCTGGCCGTCTCCGCATGTGACATCTGCCTCGATCAGCGGTACGCCCTGACGCGTGACAAAGTCCCGGAACACGTCGCCGATCGCCGGCTCGCCGGTGGCATCGCCAATCGCGGCGTAGAAATCCGCGCTGCTGGCCTCACCGTCTGCATAGCGGGCAATGTAGCGACCCAGCGCCGGGCGGAAACGTTCCGGCGTGAAGTAATGATCCACCATGCGGATGATGGACTGTCCCTTCGAATAGGTGATCGCATCATAGGCGTTGCGGATATCCTCATTGCGCCCGATCGGGGCGGCCACGGCGCGGGCACTCGACAGACTGTCGAGCGCCATCGCGGTCAGGCCATCTGCGACGGCCGCAACCTCGTGTTTCCCGTCCGGCTCCATGACTGACAGCACAGCCGTCTCGCTCCAGACCGCGAAGCCCTCCTTGAGCCAGAGATCATCCCACCAGGGCGGCGTGACGAGGTTGCCAAACCACATATGCGCAATCTCGTGCGCGTGAATTTCCTTGATGGCGCGGATGAGAGCCGGACCGGCATTCGGCCCCTTGAGGATGCGGGCCTCGCGGTAAGTGATCGCGGCGGCGAGTTCCGTGGCCCCGGAAGGCCATTGCGGCGCGGCAATGAGATCGAGTTTCTCATAGGGATAGGGTTGCTGCAGCATCTCCTCGAAGATCTGCATCATGTGCGGCGTGAGCGTCAGCGCGAAATCGAGTTCTCCGCCTTTGCCTGCCCGCGCATAGCCCGTGAGCGGAACTTCAAAGGTCCGTACACGGTTGGGTGGCAGCGGCGCGCGCACGACCTTGTCGAAATCCCCCACAGCCGTGGACAAAAGGTAGGTCGAAAGTGGGCGGGTCGGTGCAAAGCGGATGGTCTCGAAACCTTCGCGAGCGGGTACGCGCGAGATTTCGGGTGTGTTGGCGATCGCCTGCATGCCGTCCGGAACCGTGATCGACACCTCGAACACGGCCTTGAGGCCGGGCTCGTCAAAGCCGGGCAGGAAGCGGCGGGCCTCTATGCTTTCAGACTTCGCCAGTGCGTAAGTCTTTCCCTGGGACTCGACCCTGAACAGTCCCGCAAGGCTTGCATTGAAGGCCGCATCATATTCGATGTTCAGCGTTGCCTTGCGCGCGGCGAGTTGCTTCGGGAAGCCGACCCAAACGACGCCGGTTTCAAGCACCTCCGTCCAGGACGCAGCCTGCGTTTCACCACCGGCAGTGATGGTGACGGCTGAGACGTCAAGATCATCCCCGTGCAACCAGAGACCCGGCGCCGGGTCATCGAGTTCGATATCTATCTCGACCCGGCCGCTGAAACGGTCCTGGCGCGGATCAAGATCCAATGCAGCGCGGTAAGTGACCGGTCGCACACCGGCAGGCAAGCGGCCGGCCGGCGCCATCAGGGCTAGGTCGCCGGCTGAAGCGGCAGGCACAGCCACGGTCCACGAGTCCCGCTGCAGGCAGCCCGTCAACAAAAATGCGAGTGCGGCAGTCAGCAATTGACGGATCATCGGCAAATACCTCCTTGTACGGACTTTTTGTCCGCCTGACCCGCCCTAGCCCGCAAACCCGCGCGCCGTCATGGCATCGTGCCAGCGGCCAAGGTGCGGCAGGTCCTTATGCGGCGTCCATTTCATCACGCGGGCGAAGCCGCAGGTGATGTAAAGGGTGATGTCCGCGATCGAGAAGCGGTCGGCGGCGACAAACTCATGACCCGCCAGATGCTCATTGAGCCTCTCGGCCATCTTCTTCGCGGCCTTTTCACTCTTGGCGGCCGTCTCGGCACTCTGCGGCACTTCCAGCGGCGCCATGGCGGGATGCGCGTTTCGGAACCAGCCGGCGAACTGGCTGAAAAGCATGAGTTCCACACGCCGGTCCCACATCTCGATCAGCGCCTTTTCCTTCGGATCCATCCCCATCAGGTTCGGCTCCGGGAAAAGCCCTTCAAAATAAGTGCAGATGGCACGGCTCTCGGTGATGTTCGTTCCGTCATCGAGCACCAGCGCGGGAACCTGCGAATAGGGCGAGACCTCACGGTAGCCCGCCGTCTTGTGCTCCTGCTTCATGATGGACACTTCTTCGAGGTCCACGGCGCCGAGCTTTCCCTTGGCGCGGAGGAAATAGACGACACGGTCCGGGTTCGGGGCCTGGGGGCTGTGGTAAAGCTTCATCGAATCCTCCTTGAATTTTCCGGTCAGAATTTTTTCGTCAGGGCGAAGGTCGCGTTCAGCGGCTCACCCGGGAAATAGCGCTCATTGCCGAAGGCGACATCCGCCCGGTCGGCATAGGCTTCGTCGGTCACGTTGCGCACGATCAGCGAGGCTTCGAGCGTGTTGCTGATCGCCCAGGCCGCGCGCGCCCCGAACACAGTGTGCCCCGGGTAGGCGACCGTGTTGGCCGGATCGGTGAAGTATTCGCCGACATGTTCGGCCGTCAGCGAAAGCGCGAGTGCATCCGTGACCTGCCAGTCGATCCGCGCATCGGCCAGCCATTCGGGGGCTGTATCGATGCGGTTTCCATTGGAAATCAACTCGTTCTGTTGGCCTGCGATGACGCGGCGGTCAAACGTATAGGTCTGGTCGCTCCAGGCGAGATTGCCGCCAAGGCTCAAACGGTCATCGATGCGCAGTGTCGCGGCGGCTTCGATGCCCAGATGGCGCGTCGACCCGTCGACGACATTGAAGCCATCGGAGTCCCGAAAGAAGAAGTTTTCCTTCTCCATCCAGTAGGCGGCAATGTCGAAATCGAGGTGACCGAAGAGCGCATCACCCCGAATTCCAGCTTCGAGACTGTCGATCGCCTCAGCTTCGATCTCACCGGCGACCTGACGGTTCTGGAGCCGATAGAGGTCCGAGACCTGAGGCGCGCGTGCGCCGCGCGCATAGTTCGCGTACAGACTGTACCAGTCCCGGTCCCAGACGATGCCGAGCTTGGGTGTCAGGAAACTGAAATCGTCTGACCGGTCGGCCGGCACATTGAAACGGCCTCGGATGCCGGCCGGGGCGCGCGTGTCGTAGGCATAGTCATGCGTTTCACCGCGCAGGCCGGCGAGCAGGCGAAGATCGTCCGTCAGCTGCACATCCGCTTCGCTCCAGAGCGCGAACACCCGCGTCTCGACGAGGTAGTCGTAATGGATACCGCGCGGAAAGGCCGGGTTTGCGTTGGGGCGGGGCTGGATTTCCTTGAGATAGCCTGAGGCGAAGTCCGTGTCGGCTCCGAACCGCCAATCGACGAGACCGTCCGTCTCCAGATCATAGCGCGCCATCAGGCCGCCGCCGGTATGGGCGTTCTTCTCGACGCCGCCATAGGGCAGGAAGTGCTGCGAGAAGACCATGCCCTGGCTGTGCAGGTTCGGCGTCAGCGTCAGCCTGCCCGGCCCCAGATCCCGCCCCAGCCGGATCGCGGCGCGAGCCGACCAGGCGTCCCGGAAGGCTTCCGGGTTCGGATTTGTCTTGGCCAGATCGCGGTCGTCATAGGCGCGCGGGCCCTGAATGAAGCTCGCGGTTTCCTGGTTGAGATTCGAGGCCGAAATCCATGCGGTCGCGTCCCAGTCTCCGAATGCTTGCTCGGTGAGGACGGAAAACTTCTGCTGCTCGCCGCCGGTGGCGTCGCGCCAGCCCGTGTCATCCATCAAGGACACGTTCAGGCGTGTGCGCTCATCTAAACCTATCGACGCATCGCCGCGCCAGCGTCCAAGCGTGCCGTAACTCGTGCGCAGGGATTGCTCCGTATCTGGCTCGGGCAGGATGACGTTGATCAGTCCGTGCACGGCGTTTGAGCCATACTTCGCACTGCCCGGCCCGCGGATCACTTCGATGGCGCCGGCGATCTCCAGATGCGGCTCGATAAGGCTGTTGACGTTGCCGAAGGCCGGCGAGCGGGTCGGCACGCCGTTTTCGAGAATCAGGAAACTTCCCTGCCCGGCCCCGCCGCTCAGCACCGGCGAGCGGATCGCGATCAGGTGCTCCTGCCCGGAATTCATCTGGATGTTCACGCTGGGCGCCTGGTTCAGGATTTCGGCCGGGCGGTCGGCGGCGGTGTCGCCGATCAGATCCGCCTCGAGCACCGAACGTGCGCCCGGATCAGCCGCCCGGCGATCTCCCCAGACTTCGACAGGCGCAAGCCGGGCGACACGGTCCAGTGGCGCGGGTTCCTGCCCCAGCGCCGCCTGAGCGAGGCTGGCGGCGGCCAGAACAAAGATTCCCTTGCGAAACGGCACGCGGCACTCCCCGAACGGGGCGCGTCTCAACCCAGCGCCCGCCAGATGTTATAGACACTGACCAGACAGATGAGGATACCGACGATCACTGTGAAAATCTGACGCGGGATGCGACGCGCCGCCCAGGCGGCAATCGGGGCAGCCAATACACCGCCGATCAGGAGCGCGAGCGCTGCTTTACCGAACGTCGGGCCAAGGGCGAGAAGGAAGGCTCCGCTCGCCGCCAGGGTGACAACAAACTCGGCAATGTTGACCGTGCCGACCATGCGGCTTGGCTCGCCGCCGCGGGCGATCAGGTTGGACGTGACCACAGGACCCCAGCCGCCGCCGCCAATCGCGTCTGCCAGGCCACCAGCGAAACCGAGAACGCGCACGCGGCCGATCTTCGGCTCACTGCCTTTGGGCCGAAGCCCCTTCCAGATAACGATAATGCCCATCAGCAGTAGGTATCCGGCGATCACCGGGCGCACCATCTTGGTGTCCATGAACTTGTCGGCATAACTGATGGCAAAAGCCCCGATGATTGCACCGGCCGAGCCAAACAGGGCGAGACGCCAGAACACGTTCCAGTCCACGTTCCGCGCCAGCGCGTGCGATGTGCCGGACGCCGCCGTGGTAAAGACTTCGGCGGCATGCACGTTGGCGCTGGCCAGCGACGGCGGAATCCCCATCGCCAGCATCGCGGAGGTCGAGATGACGCCATAGGCCATCCCGAGCGCGCCATCGACCAGTTGGGCGAGAAAACCGACCAGGACCAGCCACAGGAACAATTCGTCGATCACAAAGGGCAATGCGTACTCCTTGCCGCTTGGGCTGGCCGGCCCTTGTCTCGAAGAAAAGGCCACCCGGCCACGCTGTTTTCCTTAAACGAAGCATCAGCGGGACTGAACGGTCCGCCGTCAACCGCGCGAAAACAGCTCGTAGGGGAGCGAGCCGACCACGGCGCCGGACAGGCAGGTCGCCAGCGTGCCCGCCAGAAGCGTGTGCCAGGCGAGTTTCATGAAGTCGTCCCGCCGCTCCGGCTCCATGATCGAGAGGCCGCCCAGAAGGATGCCGACGGAACCGAAGTTCGCAAAACCGCACACCGCGTGAGCCGTAATCATACGGGTGCGAGGGTCCATGTCCTCAAGCGGCACGTTGGCGAGCTGGATGAACGCGACAAACT
Source organism: Hyphomonadaceae bacterium (assembly GCA_027485145.1). Lineage (GTDB taxonomy): Bacteria > Pseudomonadota > Alphaproteobacteria > Caulobacterales > Hyphomonadaceae > Hyphomonas. Next base: position 28,150 of record JAIXRO010000042.1, read on the forward strand.
CGGTGAGCACCGTCTTGACGCCCATAAGGCCGCCCGACTTCGCGGCTTCGTCCAGCGGTACGCCGATCATGTACATCAGCGGCGCAAAGATCCAGCCGAGAATTCGCTCGATCGACAGCGGCGCACCTGCCACGTCCGGAACCGCCTTGAAGCCTTCGTTGACAAGGTAAAGCAAGGCCAGCGCCGCAATCAGCATGGTGGCAATATTGAAGACGATCTTGAGGCCGTCCGTGGCGCCCGTCGAGAAGGCGTCCATCGTTGAGGAGTATTTGAAATCCGCTGGCTGATCTGTCGCGCGCGACGTTTCCGTTTCGGGGATGAGCGTCAGCGCAACCGATACAGCGGCCGGGGCGGCGATCATCGAAGCCACGAAGAGCTGCGTGATGGGATCGGGCAATTTACCGTCCAGCATGGTGGCATAAACGACCATCACGGAACCGGCGATCGTCGCAAAGCCCGCCGTCATCATGATCAGCAGTTCCGAGCGTGTCATGCTTTTCAGGTAGGGCCGGATCAGCAGCGGCGCTTCGGTCATGCCCATGAACACGTTGGCAGACACCGCGAGCGAGGTGGGCCCGCTGATGCCCATCGTCCGCCTGAAGATGAATGCAAAGGCGTTGGTGATCCATTTCAGGATGCCCCAGTGCCAGAGCATCGCGGACAGCGCGGCCACGACGATGATCAGCGGCAGGATCTGGAAAAAGAAGGATGGCGGTACGAGGCCTTCGGCCGTCGTGAATGGCGTAAAGGGCTGCGCGACAAGCGTGTTGTCACCGACATAGCCGTAAACGAAGCTGGTTCCGTAGCGGGTCGCGTCCACCAACGCCTTGACGACCGGGTTATCCCCGCCCTCGACCGTGCCGCCGAGACCCAGCAGTTTCGGCACTCCGAAAAAGAGAAACGCGAAGCTGAATTGAAGGATCGTCGCGCCAAGAATGATCTTCCAGGGCAGCGCCTTGCGATTGGCTGAGATCGCCCAGCAGAACGCGTAGATCAGAACGATCCCGATCAGCGCCCGGCCATTGTCCCAACCCCAGGTGTATCCGTCCAGCATCGCCCACAACTCCCGCTCTACTCTGCCCCAAGCAAGGCTTAGACGCCCGGCCCCGGCTTGGAAAGCTGGCAATGGCAACCCGCGCCGCCGCCCGGCGCAAAACCGAAAACGGGCGCCCTGAGGCGCCCGTTCCGGTCAAACAGCGGGCAGACGGTCAGCCGAGTTTGCAAACGCAGATCTTGTTACCGTCCGGATCGCGGAAATAGGCGCCGTAGAAAGTCGGCATCCGGTTGCCCGGGGCGCCTTCATCGGTTGCGCCCAGTTCGAGAGCCTTCTTGTAGACCTTGTCCACGGTTTCCTTGTCCTTGGCAGCCAGCGCCGGCATGACACCGTTGCCGACAGACGCCGTTCCCTTGTCATAAGGGTCGCCGATAGCGATCATCGGCTGGCCCGGCGCAACCCCGTAGAACTGGAGCCGGTCATTGGCGAAGAACCGCTTCGCGCCCATCTCGCCGAGCACGGCGTCATAGAAGGCGGTCGCCTTTTCCTTGTTGTTGGTTCCGAGCGTCACATAGGCCAGCATCGTTGTTCCTCCCAAGTGCTGTTTCAGAACTAACGAAACCATGACCCCGCTGCACAGGCAAGACTGCCCAAAGGTCATGGCGCGCGAGCGTGAACGCAGGCGGGGCCGCATGACGCAGCGGAGATGCTTGACGTTGACGTGAACGTCTGGTGTGACACCGCGCAACTCACACAACCTGCATCAGGAGTCCCCCATGTCCGAGATCCGCTTTGACGGCCGCGTTGCCATCGTCACCGGTGCTGGTGGCGGCCTTGGCCGTTGCCACGCCCTCGAACTCGCCCGCCGCGGCGCCAAGGTCGTCATCAACGATCTCGGCGGGTCGATGGACGGAACCGGCGGCAATTCGGCAGCCGCAGAAGCGGTCGTCAAGGAAATCGAAGCGATGGGCGGCGAAGCGATCGCCAATGGTTCGTCGGTCTCCGATGTCGCGGGCGTGAAGAAGATGATCGACGACACGATGGCCAAGTGGGGCCGCATCGACATCATCATCGCCAATGCAGGCATCCTGCGCGACCGGTCCTTCTCCAAGATGACCGTCGAGGATATAGACCTCGTGCTGGCCGTTCACCTGCGCGGCAGCTTCCTGCCCGTCCACGCCGCCTGGGACATCATGAAGGCCCAGAACTACGGCCGGATCGTTGTCACCACCTCGTCGACGGGCCTCTACGGCAACTTCGGCCAGGCCAACTACGGCGC
>JAIXRO010000133.1 GCA_027485145.1 Hyphomonadaceae bacterium
GTCAGGCGCACTTCGACGTCGGCAACGCCCTCGACCGTCTTGGCGGCGTTCTCGATCCAGCCCGGCATGTCCCCGGCCACCGGGCAGCCCGGCGCGGTCAGGGTCATCTCGATGTCGACCTTCCGGTCATCATCGATATCGACCTTGTAGATCAGGCCCAGCTCATACACATCGACCGGGATTTCCGGGTCGAAAACGGTCTTGAACGCCGCAATCAGCGCGTCCGTGATCCGGTCCATCTCGTCCTGTGGAATCGCTGACGCTGCGGGTGTTTCCGCCGCGTTCATCGTATCCCGGGATGCCATATCGTCTGCCATGCGCTTCCCTATACCAGCATTTTCCGCGCCTTGGCGAGCGCTTCGGCGAAGGCATCAACTTCGCCTTCCGTGTTGTACAGCGCGAAGCTGGCGCGGGCCGTGGCGGAAACGCCCAGATACTGCATCAGCGGCTGCGCGCAGTGGTGGCCCGCCCGGATCGCCACGCCGTAACGGTCGAGGATCTGGGCGAGGTCGTGCGGATGCGCGCCCTCGAGGCTGAACGAAAGCACTGCGCCCTTGCCCGGCGCCTCGCCGTGCACCTTCAGGCCGTTGATGCCGCGCAGCGCCTCGCGCGCACGCGTGTAAAGCGCATGCTCATGCGCCGCGACGTCGGCGGTATCGAACTGCCCCATCCACCGCAGCGCGGCGCCAAGACCGACCGCCTCGAGAATCGGCGGCGTGCCCGCCTCGAACTTGTGCGGCGCGGTGTTGTAGGTGATCCGGTCCGTTTCCACGATCTCGATCATCTCGCCGCCGCCCTGATAAGGCCGCGCGCGGTCAAGCGCTTCCGCTGTGCCATAGAGCGCGCCGATCCCGGTCGGCCCGTACACCTTGTGGCCCGTGAACACATACCAGTCGCAACCGAGGGCCTGCACATCGACGGCGAGGTGCACGGCTGCCTGGCTGCCATCCGCCAGCAGCTCCGCGCCGACGCCGTGCGCCATCGCCGCAATGGCCGCCACATCGGTCACCGTGCCCAGCACATTGCTCATGTGTGTGACCGCGACCATTTTCGTCTTGGGCCCGATCGCGGCGCGCATCGCGTCCATGTCGAGCGAGCCGTCTTCCGTCAGACCCACCCAGCGCAGCACCGCGCCATGGCGCTCGCGCAGGAAATGCCAGGGAACGATATTCGAATGGTGCTCCATGATCGACAGCACGATCTCGTCGCCGGGCTGGATGCGCGCACCGAGCGCGGCGGCCACGAGGTTGACGCCCTCGGTCGACCCCTTGGTGAAGATCACATTGTCCGTAAACGGCGCATTGAGAAACGCGCGCACGGTCTCGCGCGCCGCCTCGAACGCCTCGGTGGCCTCATTGGCCAGCGTGTGCAGGCCCCGGTGCACGTTCGCGTAGGCCGTGCGCGCCTGATTTGCCATTGCGTCGATCACGGCGTCCGGCTTCTGCGCGCTCGCGGCGTTGTCGAGATAAACGAGCGGATGCCCGTTCACCTGACGTGAGAGGATCGGGAACTCGGCGCGGATAGCAGTCAGATCAAGCTTACGCGGCATGGTTCAGCCACGCACTCGCTTCGGCTCGGAGCGCCTCTTCCAAGGCCCCCGCGCCTTCCAGCGCTTCGGCAATGAACGCTTCAGTCAGCAGCGCCCGCGCCTGGACGAGCGGAATCCCGCGCTGGCGAAGATAGAACAGTTGTGCAGCGTCCAGCGCGCCCGACGTATTTCCGTGCGCACACTGAACATCGTCTGCCAGAATTTCGAGTTCGGGCTTCGCGAACACTTCGGCGCCCTCTTCCAGCAGAAGGGCCTTGTGCTGCATCGAGGCATCCGTCTGCTGGCCCGCCGTGCGCGGCACATGGAACTTGCCCTGGAACACGCCGCGACCGCCGTCCAGAACGGCGCCCTTTGTCACCTGCCCGGTGATGCAGGACGGCGCACCATGGCGCACATGCGTCGTGATATCCGCCTGCAGGCCAGCGCCTGCCAGATAGGCCGCATTCAGAGTCGCCTTCGATCCTGACTCCCGGTGCACCAGCCGCGTCTCGATCCGCGCCACTTTCGCGCCAAAGGCCAGCACCGTCTGCACGCTCTCCGCACCAGCATCCTGTTCGATCAGCGCCGTGATTGCCTGTGCCTCGCCGGCGCCGCCGATCTGGTAAACTGTCCGGTTCAGTCGGGCGTCCTTGTTGAGCGTGAACTCGATCAGCGATGCCGACAGCGCCGCCCCGCCCAGATGGCTCTCGGACAAATGAAGCTCCGCCCCCGGACGAAGCAGGAACACCACTCGCGCTGCATTGATCGCGCCCGGCCCTTCAAACACCATGTGCAGATGCACGGGCACCCCGGCGCTCACGTCTACGAGCAGCGTGGCCGGCGTCCTGCCGCCGGACAAGGCGGCCGCGAGCGCGCCCAGCGGTGCATCTTCCGCGCCGCCCATCGCCTGCACATCGTCTTTCGCCAGCAGCTTCAGTCCGGCCGGCAAAGCCTTGGGCGCAGCATACCCCGATGGCGTGAAGCGCAGAGTTGCGACTCCGTCCCGCGCCAGAGGATCACGCGCGGTCGCCACTTTCGGCGCATCGAGCGAGGTCAAGGCCGCCTTGAAATCCGTCCAGCGCCAGCCTTCGATTCGCCGCCCCGGCAAACCCGTCTGCGCGAACGCTTCGAACAACCGCTCCCGCCGCGCGTCGGCCTTCAGCGCCGCATAGCGCGCAACCAGCTCCAGCTCCGCGACCGTCGGATTACGGATCATGTCCTTCAGGGCGGTGCTCACACGGCCTCCGCCAGCACGCCGTCATAGCCTTCGGCTTCCAGCCGGTGCGCAAGGTCAGGTCCGCCCGTCTTGATGATGCGGCCCTTGGCCAGCACGTGCACCTTGTCCGGTTTTATATAGTCCAGCAGGCGCTGGTAGTGCGTAATCACAAGCATGCCGCGGCTCGGCGCGCGCAAGGCGTTGACGCCCTCGGCCACCGTGCGGAGCGCGTCGATGTCGAGCCCGGAATCGGTCTCGTCCAGCACCATGAAGCGCGGCTCCAGCATCATCATCTGGTAGATCTCTAGCCGCTTCTTCTCGCCGCCGGAGAAGCCGACATTCACCGGCCGCTTCAGCATCTCGGGATCAAGGCTCAGCACCTTGGCGATCTCGCGCGATTTCTTGATGAAGTCCGGCGCCGAGATCTCCGCCTCGCCGCGCGCCTTGCGCTGCGCGTTCATCGCGGTGCGCACGAAGGTCATCACCGGCACGCCCGGAATCTCGACCGGATACTGGAAGGACAGGAACAGCCCCGCCGCCGCGCGCGCTTCGGGCTCCAATGCGAGCATGTCGGCGCCGTTCAGCGTCGCCGTTCCGCCCGTGACCGCATAGCCTTCACGCCCGGTGAGCACATAGGAAAGCGTGGACTTGCCCGCACCGTTCGGGCCCATGATGGCGTGGACTTCGCCGGTGGGAACAGCCAGCGACAGGCCGTTCAGGATGGTCTTTGCATCCTCGCCTTCGCCGACGGTGGCAGACAGGTTTTCAATCTTCAACATGCCGGGGATTTAGGGCGCCCCGGGCGGATTTGAAAGCACAAAGCGGAGTTTGCCGCAGGCCCGATACGGGTTTCCCCCTATTTCAGGCCGCCGCAGCCATCAGCGGTGCCAGAAATACAGCAACGCAGATCAGGCCAAGCCCGATCAATTCTTTCCACATGACGTCCTCCCGGTCGGCCTGCAGCGGCCGTTCGAGGAGACAACGCAGCAAGTTCCGGGCCGGTTTACTCTGGCGCCGCAGGCGCTGCCTGGCAGAACGGCGCCGGGTCCACGCCCTCGACAATGCGGATAACCTCGCAGGCGGGCTCCGTGCGGGCCGGCTCGCCGGGTTCCGGGTCGGCGCGGTTAACCACGGCGGCCACTTCTTCCAGCGCGCCATTGGTTACCCGGAAATAGCCGGTTTCCCATTCCGCCGCGCTCGAGCGTCCCGAAGCGGCAATCAGCCCCTGAGGCGTTTGTCCGATACTGACACCGCCCAGCTCACCTGCGCGGGCAAACTGGCCATCCGCGCCCTGGACCCACAGCGCATAAGACGTGTTCACGTTGCCTGTCATCAGCGGCACCATGAGGTCTGGCAGTCCGTCCGCGGTCAAATCCTCGGTATAAGGGTAGTTGTAGGCGTAGAGCGCCGTTTCTTCGATCACCTGAAGCGACAGGCCGCCGTCGCCCCAGGTCTCGATGCGGATCTGGCCTGACAGACCTTCCGCGCCGTCCGTCATCGGCGTCGCCGTCACGACGAGGCTCGGCTTTCCCTCGCCCAGCGATATCCGGCAGGGCATCAGCTCCGGCTGCATGCCGCCAGAACTCGCGGAGGCGTCGGTACAGGTTTCCGTGCCCATCAAACGTTCCAGCGCCGCTTGCGCGGCGAGCTCTTCCGGCGTCGGCCCTTCGGGCGCCTTGGGCGTGCACCCCACCGCCAGCATCAGCCCAATCCCCACCAGTCCCGGTTTCATGATCATCCCACACTCCCCTCAAGACTGACTTCCAGAAGCTTCTGCGCCTCGACGGCGAACTCCATCGGCAGTTCCTGCAGCACGTCGCGCACGAAACCGTTGACGAGCAGCGCCACCGCCTGCTCCTCGCCGATGCCGCGCTGGCGCACATAGAATAGCTGGTCTTCCGACAGTTTCGTCGTCGTCGCTTCATGCTCCAATTGAGCGTCGGCGCGGCGGTTCTCGATATACGGAACGGTATGCGCGCCGCATTTGTCGCCGATCAGCAGGCTGTCGCACTGCGTGAAATTGCGCGCGCCTTCGGCCTTCTTGTGGATCGAGACGAGGCCGCGATACGTGTTGTCGGATTTGCCCGCCGAGATGCCTTTGGAAATGATCCGGCTCCTGGTGCGCTTGCCAAGGTGGATCATCTTTGTGCCGGTGTCGGCCTGCTGGCGGCCATTGGTCACCGCGATCGAATAGAACTCGCCCACCGAGTCATCCCCGCGCAGCACGCAGGACGGATACTTCCACGTGATCGCAGATCCCGTCTCGACCTGCGTCCAGGAAATCTTCGACCGCGCGCCCCGGCAATCGCCGCGCTTCGTCACGAAGTTATAGATGCCGCCCTTGCCATCCTCATCGCCCGGCCACCAGTTCTGGACGGTCGAGTACTTGATCTCCGCATCATCGAGCGCGACGAGTTCAACGACTGCCGCATGAAGCTGGTTCTCATCCCGCATCGGCGCCGTGCAGCCTTCAAGGTAGGAGACGTAGGCGCCCTCATCGGCAATGATCAGTGTCCGTTCGAACTGCCCGGTGCTTTCCGCGTTCATGCGGAAATAGGTCGACAGCTCCATGGGGCAGCGCACACCCTTGGGCACATAGACGAACGTGCCGTCCGAAAACACGGCCGTGTTCAGCGTCGCAAAATAATTGTCCGTCGCCGGAACAACCGTGCCGAGATACTTGCGCACCAGCTCCGGATACTCATGCACGGCCTCGGAAATCGACATGAAGATCACGCCGGCCTTCTTCAGCTCTTCGCGGAACGTGGTCGCGACCGATACCGAGTCAAACACGGCGTCCACGGCGATGCGCGGCTTCTCGCGCGCGGTCGCGGCCGTCTCGGCCGCGCCTTCAACGCCCAGCAGCACTTCCGCCTCGCGCAGCGGAATGCCCAGCTTGGCATAGGTGTCGAGAATTTCCTTCGGCACTTCGTCGATCGACTTGTACTTCGCCGCGTTCTTCGGCGCCGCGTAATAATAGAAAGCCTGGTAGTCGATCTTCGGATAGTTCACCCGCGCCCAGTCCGGCTCCACCATCGTCAGCCAGCGGCGATACGCATCGAGCCGCCATTCGAGCAGCCAGTCCGGCTCACCCTTCTTGGCCGAGATGAACCGCACCGTGCTTTCCGACAGCCCCTTCGGTGCAAATTCCATTTCGATGTCGGTGACGAACCCGGCCGAATAGTTCTCCGACTCCAGCCGCTTCGCGGCCGCCACAGTGCCCGCGTCGATTCCGTCCTTCACCTTCACTTCGGTGCAGGTCTCGTCATGCTCGTCCACGCCGCCGCAGCAATCCATCACGCGGTTTCCTTCAATACGGTTCTCCGGGCGGCTTCGAGCCAGGCATCTGCCAGTCGCTCGAAGTCACCCGGCTTTGTATCCCATCCGAAACTGGCGCGAATGGCCGATTCCGCCACTGCGTCATCGGCGCCCATCGCCATCAGCACCAGCGAGCGCTTCACCTTGCCCGAAGAGCAAGCCGAACCCGCCGACACGCAGACGCCGGCCAGATCCAGCGCCATCACCTGCGTTTCGGCCCGGAACCCGGCCCGCGCAAAGTTCGACGTGCCCGCCAATCGAGGCGAGCCTTCACCGATGACGACCACTCCGCCCTCGGCCTTGAGGCGCGCTTCCATCGCATCGCGGGGCTTCGCCAGCGCCGCATACGTCGGCAGGTCGCGGACCGCCGCTTCTGCCGCCGCGCCGAACCCGGCAATGCCCGCCACATTCTCGGTGCCGGAGCGCAGACCCCGTTCCTGCCCGCCGCCATACTGCAGCGCCTTCAGCGGCGCGCCCGCCCTGTGCCAGAGGGCGCCGACGCCCTGCGGCCCGCCAATCTTGTGCGCCGACAGCGCGATGTAATCTACACCGAGCAGCGCGGCATTCACCTGCACCTTGCCGAACGCCTGGACCGCGTCACACACCGTCAGCCCGCCTGCCCCGCGCACCAGCGCCGCCGCCTCGGCCACCGGCTGAAGGATGCCCGTCTCGTTGTTCGCCAGCATCAGCACGAGGATCGGCGTGCCCTTCCGGTCTGCATCCCAGCCCGTGAGGCGGGCGCCCAGATCGTCGAGGTCGACCCGCCCGTCTGCACCCACATACGCTGTTTCGACTGGTACGCCGGCATGCCCTGCGGCCTTGCCTGCCGCCTCATGCTCGATCGCCGAGACGATCAGCGTCGCCTTCCCCGCCAGCGCCAGAACCGCGCCCTGGATGGCCAGGGCCAGCGATTCGGTGCCGCCGCTCGTGAACACGATGTCCGCCGCGCGCGAACCGATCGCCCCGCCAATCTGGGCCCGCGCCGTCTCAACCGCCGCCCGCGCCGCCCGCCCGGCCCGGTGCACGGACGACGGATTTGCCGCGCCAAGCTCCAGCGCCGCGAGCAGGGCGCGCTGCGCTTCTGGCCGCATCGGGGCGGTGGCGTTGTAGTCGGCGTAGATCATCTTCCCCATATAGCGGGGGCAGAGGGGAATTGCACGTTGGCTCTGCGCCTAGGGCACAACCCGTCCGCTGGCGGGCCAATCGGACGGCCCCGTCCGCTTCAGCGACATTTCAAACACTTTGACGGGCGCGCCGCCGTCTGGAACGTATTCGCCTATCTGCTCCCAGGAGTCTCCGGCCACGACAGCCGTGTACACCATCCTGGCAGCCGGGCCCGCGGGCAGGCTCCATTTGAAACCGTTCGCCGTCAGTTCGAACGGATATGTGCCCGCATAGTCCCCCGAATAGGAGCGGAACTCGAGCGCGCCCGTTTGGGCATTCTTTGAAACCACCGCAAACGCGTTGAAAAGTGTCGCGCCGGACGCGTCATAGCCCCGCCCCTCGATCAGCGTGATCTTGCCATCCAGAAGCGGGCCCACCCTTTCCGTCTGAATTACTTCATAGGGTTGCTGGTTCGCGTCAGTACCCTTGGCGGTGCCGACCCACTCACCGAACAGGAACGACATGGCGCTGTCGGGAATGGGCTCGGCCGCTGTATCAGCCCGCGCCGCTTCACTCGCTGGCGCAGCTTCAGCCATCGCTTCAGGCACCGCCGCACAACCGCTCAATGCAAAGGCCAGAACCGCGACTGCCAAGACCATCGTTTTCATTTCAATGTCCTTTGTTGAGCAAAGCGTCCCACAAGTTTTCCGGTCTCGCAAGACCGGCCACAGGCCCCCTGCAGAAAAATTTGCATTTCGAAAGCGACTTGGCCTATCTACGCGCCCTTCAGCTGAAAATAGCCGAGGCACAGATGGCAGAAATCATCATTCCGGGCCCGCAAGGGCGGATCGAAGCGCGATACACCGAGCCGCCATACCCTGGCGCGCCGATCGCTCTGATCCTCCATCCCCACCCGAAAGCGGGCGGCACGATGCAGGATCCGGTCACCATCATGCTCTACCAGCTGTTCGAGAAGAACGGCTTTGGCGTCCTGCGTTACAATTCGCGCGGCGTCGGCCGCTCGCAGGGCGTCTATGACCAGGGCATCGGCGAACTGGAAGACGCCGCCTACGTGCTCGACTATCTGGAAAACCTCTCGGAAAGCCCCCGCCTCGTCTGGTGCGCGGGCTATTCCTTCGGCGCCTGGATCACGCTCCAGCTGCTGATGCGCCGCCCGGAGATCGACGGTTTCCTCGCCATCTCCCCGCCCGCCAACCACTATGACCTCTCCTTCCTCGCGCCCTGCCCGGCCTCCGGCCTGATCGTCTCCGGCGACGCCGATTCGATCGCGACGCCTGAGGACGTCGAACGCGCCCTGACGAAAGTCCGTGTCCAGAAGGGCCACAAGGTGGACCGCGCCCGGATCAAGGGCGCAAACCACTTCTACGTGGACAAGCGCGAAGAACTGCTCGGCGTCTGCGAAGAATACCTCCTGCGCCGCCTCAACGAGGCCGACCAGCAACTCCGCCTTGAAGCCGAAGAAGGCCTCGACGCCGACGTGGTCGAGGACGAGGACGACTTCGACGAATAGTCGCGCGCCGCGCGGAGGGACAATTCAATGGCGCTCATCCGCTTCGCAACCGAAGACGATATCGAGACCATCAACGGCTTCATTCACGCGCTGGCCGCGTATGAAAAGCTCGCCCACGAATGCCTCGTAGAACCAGTCTCGCTGGCGCGCTACCTGTTCGGCGATCGACCGTATGCGGAAGTTCTGTTGATCGAGGAGGACGCGCAGCCTGCAGGCTTCGCGCTCTTCTTCCACAACTTCTCGACCTTCCTCGGCAAGCCCGGCATCTATCTCGAGGACCTCTTCGTGGACCCCGCGCATCGCGGCAAGGGCTATGGCAAGGCGCTCCTGAAGCGGCTCGCCGAGCTCGCGGTTGAGCGAGGTTGCGGCCGCCTCGAATGGTCCGTGCTCGACTGGAACCAGCCCTCGATCGACTTCTATCTCTCGCTCGGCGCAAAGCCCGTCGAAGGCTGGACCGTTTACCGGCTCACGGGCGGCGACCTCACCTCGCTCGCCCGCGCCTAGATAAACACCTGCCCGCCCGTCATCGGCGCCGGCACGCCCGTCGTCATCGGCCAGCTCAGCGGCAGCTGGCGCATCCGCCGCGCCGCAAGGAACGCAAACGCCTCCGCCTCGATCGAATCACCGCGCCAGCCCGCGTCCTCTGCGGACATCAGCGGACACGGCAACGCGCCCTTCAGCGCCGCCATCAGCGCCGGATTGTGCCTACCGCCGCCGCACGCGATCACGCGGGAGGGTTTCTCCGGCAACTGATCCACCCCCGCCGCCACCGCCGCCGCCGTGAACGCGGTCAACGTCGCGGCGCCGTCCTCGACGGACAATCCCCGCGCCATGCTGGCATTGAAATCATACCGGTCGAGGGACTTGGGCGGCTTTTCGTTGAACCAGTCATGATCCATCAGCTGCGCCAGCAGCCCCGTATGCACCTTGCCCGCCAGCGCAAGCTTGCCGCCCGCATCATGCGTGCCGCGCCCGTGGCCCTCCACCCATTCATCGATTGGCCCGTTCGCGGGTCCGGTATCGAACGCGATCAGGCTGCCATCGGCGAGCCGCGCCGTTATGTTCGCCACCCCGCCAAGGTTCAGCACGCAGGCCGGCTCATGGCCCAGCCGGTCCAGCAGCGCGGCGTGATAGGCTGGTGCCAGCGGCGCGCCCTGCCCGCCCGCTTCGACATCCGCCGACCGGAAATCGCACACCAGCGGCACGCCCATCGCCGCTTTCAGCGCGAACGGATCGACCAGTTGCAGCGTCGCGCCCTTCTGGCCGGGCTGCGTGCGCCGGTGCAACACCGTCTGGCCATGCACGCCCACCAGCAGCGGTTGCGGCGCGCGCGCGGGACTTGTCAGCTTGTGCCAGGCATCCACGTGCGTACGCGTGATGACGTCCAACGCGGCCTTGAACGGCGCCTCCGGGATCGGCCCCGTCCAGTTCCAGGCCCGCGCGGCGTCCGTCGCCGCCTGCAGGACGCCGCGCTCGGCCGCCGTGTACTTGCGCTCCACCGCCGCGCCGAAATCGACCACCTTCTCCCCGTCCGTCAGGATCAGGGCGGCATCCACCGCGTCCAGCGACGTGCCGGACATGAAGCCCGCCACCCAGACGGGTTTGGCAACGAAATCTGTTTTTTCGGCTGCAGTGTTCAAGCCTTGCCCTTTCCGTGTTAGGCGCCCTGACCCGTGACGGAGACACGAGAAGATGAGCCAATACAAGTCGGAATTCCTGCGCGAGCTCAGCTGGCGCGGCTTCATCAAGCAGATGACGCATGAGGCAGAGCTTGACGCTTACTGCGCCTCGGGAACGCCGTCTTGTTATTATGGTTGCGATGCGACCGCGCGCAGCCTGCATGTCGGATCGCTGGTCGGGATCATGACCCTGCGTCATTTCCAGAAGTTCGGTGGCAAGCCGATTGTCCTGATTGGCGGAGGGACCACCAAGATCGGTGATCCGACCGACAAGGAGAAGTCGAGGCCCATTCTCACGGAAACAGAAATCGCATCGAACGCGGCTGGCATCCGCAAGGCATTCGATCCTTTCCTGACCTTCGGGCCAGGCGCCTCGGACGCGATCATGGTGAACAATGACGACTGGCTCGGAAAGCTGGGTTACATCCAGCTGCTGCGCGAGATCGGCGTGCATTTCACCATCAACACGATGGTGAAACAGGAAACGGTGGCTCGCCGCCTCGCCTCTGAACAGCCCTACACCTTCCTCGAGTTCAACTATCTGCTGATGCAGTCCTACGATTTCCTCGAGCTGTCCCGGCGCCATGGATGTCAGATGCAAATCGGAGGATCAGATCAGTGGGGCAACATTCTCGGCGGCGTGGACCTGATCCACAAGGCCGACGGGGGGAAAGCCTACGGCCTGACCTGGCCGCTGATCACAACCGCGTCCGGTGGAAAGATGGGGAAGACGGCAGAAGGAGCCGTCTGGCTCAACGCCGACATGCGCAGCCCTTATGAATATTGGCAGTTCTGGCGAAATACGGAAGACGGCGATGTCGGCCGCTTTCTTCGTCTGTTCACGGAACTCCCGAAGGATGAGATCCTCCGCCTCGAAGCCCTGAAAGGCGCCGAGATCAACGATGCCAAGAAGGTGTTGGCCGATGAAGCTACCAAACTTCTCCACGGAGAGATCGCGGCTGCAGAAGCTTATACAACTGCTACTTCCGCAATTTACTCTGTCGGACCAGTTGAAAGCTTGCCCACATACGAAATTTCAAAAGGTCAATGGGAGATTGCCCGCTCGACAGTCGCTCTTTTGAAGGCTGCTCAAATGGCGAAGACCAACGGTGACGCGATTCGATTGATCCGCACCGGAAATGTGTTTGTGAACGACGTTCAAGTCACCAATGAGAAGCAACTGCACGCATACGGAGAGATGCTTCCCGATCTCAACGCGTTCAAAGTGAAGTCGAGCAGAAAGAGCGTTGCTTTGGTCAAAATCATCGACTGAACTTAAAACGTTTCATCCTTGATCGGCGGCAATTCCTTCGGCGCGGGCTTGTCCGGCGCGCGCGGTTTGGCCTCGGGAATCTTCGTGTCCGACGGGTTCTCGAAAATGCGGCGGATCACGCCTGGTGCCAGCGCCGAGAGCGGGTTCACCGAAACGCTCGCCTTGTCGAGCTTGCCGCGCACCCCGTAGGTCAGCGAGAACACGCCCTCCCCGTCCCGGCCGACCACGAGGTCACCCAGGATCGGAATTCCTCCGAGGGCGGAGTTTACGCCAAAGCTCGGCACCAGCACGCCGTCGATCTCGATATCCGTCGTCTTGGAATCGATGAAGCCGCTCGCCGTGAAGCCCAGCGCCGGCCCCTGGGCCTTCGCGCCATTGACGATATAGCGTCCCTTCGAAATCTTCAGCGGCAGGTCGATCCGGCTCAGCAGCACGCCGTCCCCGCCCAGCGTGTCGGCAAGCCCCCGCAACGAAGCGAGCGACAGGATCTGCGTCAGGAACGGCGCATCGCTGACCCGTGCATCCTCGATCCGCACCATCAGGTTGGCCGGTGTCGCCCCGTCCTCCAGCGTCCCGTTCATCTCCAGTGTGCCGCCCGACAGGAAGTTCGAATTCAGGAACGCGCTCGCGAGGAAGCCCGCATCGCCGGACGTCACGCTCAGCCGCGCCGGTCCCTTGCCGGTCGCATCAATCGAGCCGACCAGCGGCGCGCCGCCCCCGGCAAGGCCACTCGCCGTCAGGGTCTGCAAGCCCTTGCGCGTCGTCATCACCGCAAGCTCGGCGTCGCGCAGGTCGAGCCCGGCGCGCAGCGTCAGCCGGTCCACAGCGGCGTTCAGCGTCATCGCCGTTCCTTCGCCGCCGCCCTCGCCGCCCATCCCGCCAATGCCCGGCATCAACCCGGAGATATCGAGATGCTTGCCGCCCAGTGTGAAACTGAATTCGCCCGCCGGGTTCCGGCTGATCTTGCCGGTCACATCGGCCACATTACGGATGAACGCCCGCCGCAGGTCCGCCGACACCAGCCGCGAATCGGCCGCGTCCAGCGTGAAGTCCCCGTCCAGCGCCACGCCGTCGGCGGAGAAGCGCACCTTGGACGTCACCCGATCGCCGGTCTTGCGATAGTCGATATTGGCTTTCGACGCGCCGCCGCGCGGCTTCAGCCAGCCGAACTCCGCGATGTCGAGGCGGGCGCCTGCAAAATCGATATTGACGATTGCCGTCGCGAGATCCGCGCCTTCCAGCGTTGCCTTCACGTCCAGCGGCGCTTCGCCCGTCATGTACGCCCGGCCCGGCAGACCAAGCCCGTTGAGCAGGTCCGCCGTCACCACGCCCTTCGCGGTCAGTTCGGCCGGCTTGCCGTCATCGGTGAACTTGTCGGACCAGACGAAGGAGGCCGGCGTGGGCCCCATCTTGCCGTCCCCGGTCATCCGGATACCGTCCTGGTCCAGATCGACCTTCATGGCCGTGCTGTTGAGATCGAAGCCGAACGCCGCGCCCTTCAGCCCGCCATTGCGCACCGTGCCGAACCCCTTGAAGCGAAGGTCCTCATACGGAACATCATCGAGCGCCGGGCGGAACAACTCGTACGTCATCTCCGCATCGCCCGACACCCGCGCGGGATCGAGATCGAACTCCAGACGCGAATCGTTGAGCGTCCTGACGATATTGCGCGCCGGACCATTCCCCTTGGCAAACACCCGGAAGATCTGGCCCTTCGGATTGAAGGCCGGAAAATCCACGAGCCCCTCGTCAATCACCCATCCGGCATACTCGCCCTTCTCGAGCACCACCTTGAAACTGTTACCGGTCAGCCGCCCCGTGCCGGACGCATTCTCGACCGGTGGCAGGTCCTCGAGGAATTTCACTTTCGCGCCCTCGACCGCGAACGTGACCTCGAGGTCGGTGTCGCGCAGATAGCCTTGCGCAAAGCTGTCGCGCTGCAGCGTCACCCGTCCCTTCGCGTCGAGCGCCCGTCCGGCCAACACCTGCGTCGCGCCAAAATTGCGCGCGCCGTGCGCCAGAGACACCGGCCAGAGCGCAACGACTGTCTCGAACGGCAGCGCGCCCGGCACCTGCGCGTCGAGCGTCCCGATCATCAGCGATTCGCCCGGCTGGCGGTCCGGCGTCATCGCCATGTCGCCCGCCAGTTCGAACGCCGCCCCGCCCGTGACGAACTTCGCCGTCGCCCCGCGCACCGCAAGCGCCTTGAGATCCGCCTCTCCGGACGCCTCAAGCGCCTCGAAATCCATCGGCGCCGCGAGGAATGGCTGGAGGTTCGCCGTGAAGGCCGGGCTCGTCAGCCGGAACGGCCGGAAGCCTTTGCCCATCAGCGCGCGTTCCAGTGTGAGTTCCGCGCGCCCCTTGAACATGCCGCTGGCAGACGAAGCGATTGTCATGACCAACCGGTCTTCGGGGCGTCCATACGTGCCGGATATCTGCAGGTCGGTGACAGGGTGCGTGATCTCGCCGATCTTGATCCGGCCCGGCCCGGTGGTCGCCTTCAGGCTGACCGTCTCGATACCTGTTTTCTGGGTGAAGCCGGTCGACACTTCGAATGTGGAGTTCAGCCCTTCGGAGCCTTCACCGCCAAGTCCTGTCCGGCGCAGCAGCTCGCCCAGCGGCCAGTCCGCCACGCCAAGCTCGGCCAGCATCCGCGTGCCCTGCTCACTCGTCTGCATACGGACGGCAATTCCGCCCGGCAGGCCGTGACCCAGCCCGCTGCCGGACACCAGCAGCTTCAGGCCGTCATCCGAACGCGTCAGGTCCCCGGTGGCGTTGCGAACGGTGCCCAGCAGTTCGAGTTTCGCCGACCGCACGCGCAGTTCGAACCGTTCGAACCGGATCGATTCGAACGCCATCGACTCGTCCGCCTCGCGCAGCGCCGCCAGCCATTCCGGAAGCACCTCGTTGGCAAAATCGAGCCAGCCCTGCGGCGTGTCCGGCAGTTTGCGCGCCTTGATCTCGGGCAGCGGATCGCCGCCGATGGTCCAGAGATTCGGCCCCGCCGCGTCGAGCCCGATCCAGCCATCCTTCAGCGTCATCCGCAGCACTTCGACTTGCCCGAGGACCAGCGCCGAGGCGGACAGCACGATCTCGGATTCGGCCGCTTCGGCGGCCGGTCGGCCGTCGGCGTCCATCAGGACGACATTCTGGGCCGTGATCTCGACGCGCTTGGATTCGGGTGACCATTCGAGCTGCAGCCCGCCGACAGATACGGGCCGGCCGTCGCGCGCACCGGTGATCGCCGTCTCCAGATCGTCGCGGAACGCACTGAGATCGAGGGGACCGCTCGACAGGCGCAGCAGCAGGATCGCCGCTGCCGCCATGAGCACCAGGACCAGACCGCCGAGGATCTCCATGATGATGACGAAGGCAGTTTGGCGGACCAGACACTGGCTCCTTGAAAAACCGGGTTTTGCCGCAGCCCTCTTGGCACCTAGAACCTATAATTGCGTGAAGAGATTGAGACCATAGGAGTGCTGCATGACCACTGAGTTGAACCCGGGGGACAAGGCGCCGGACTTCGCCCTCGAAACCACCGCCGGACCGAAGCGCCTGAAGGACTTCGCGGGCCGCCACCTCGTCCTCTATTTCTATCCCAAGGACGACACGCCCGGCTGCACCCAGGAAGCCCTCGACTTCAGCGCTCATCAGGACGCCTTCGAGGCGGCGGGCGCGGTTGTGCTCGGCGTGTCCCGTGATCCCGTGACAAAGCATGTGAAGTTCGCCGCCAAGCACGGGCTGACGGTTCTGCTCGGAAGCGACGAGTCGGGCGATGTCTCCAATGCGTATGGCACGTGGGAGGAAAAATCCCTGTACGGCCGGACCTACATGGGTCTCGTCCGGCGCACCTTCCTGATCAGCCCGAAAGGCAGAATCGTGCGGGTATGGCCGAAAGTGAAAGTAAAGGGGCATGCGGAGGATATACTCGCCGCACTGGCGCAATAACTGCATCTTTGCTCGCCTGACGGATAGCATTGCCCAAACTGTGCGCGAGTTAATGAGAAGTTTACGTTCAACTGCGAACATTGCCGAAAAATATGGCATGCGGGGCTTTCACCCCCGGTCGAATTGGGTATGTATGACGCGGGGAATGGGAAGCCGGTTGCAGACTGTTCTGCAGCTATAAAAGAAGTTTCCAGCTTACAGGTAGCTTGCATGGCGAAGTGGAGTTCGAACCTCAAGACGACGTTCGATCGTGCATTCCCTGAACGCCAGATCTACCACCGAAGCGGTGGCACGGTCCGGTACATTTCCGTATCTCCCTGGCAACAAGCCATGATGGCCGCAGGCGCAACCGCCATCGCCGGATGGACCGTATTTGCCACGGCGAGCTTCGTGTTCGGCGGCGGCGACCCCGCGATGGCCGGCGGCGAGGGCAAGGATCTCGCCAAGTATGAGCGCTGGGTCCAGGACCTGCGCGCCCGCGAATCCCTCCAGCGCACCCTGCTTGAAGAACGCTCCAAGGAAACGGCAGACCTTGAGAAGAAACAAAAGGCCCTCGAAGAACTTCTGAATGAAATGCGCGAGGAAGATGGACAGAAATTGTCCGCCCTCGAAGGTGACGGCGCCTCCCTCCTGGTCGAGGCCACGATCGAAGAAGCCGACCGCCGCCAGTCCCGCGATGCCCCGATCCTCACCGCCGGCCTCACCGTCCCCGCCGCCCGCGGCACGCCGAAGGCCATCGAGCAGGACATCAACCGCCTGTTCGACCTGATGGAAGACCACGCCGCAGAGCGCGCCGAACGCGCCCGCGGCGTCCTTATGCTGACCGCCGTCGGAACCGACACCCTCCTGAACAATGACGCCATGGGCGGCCCCGAAGTCTCGATGGGCGCCCTGACCTCCTCCGGATCGCAATGGTCGATCGGCGATCAGGATTTCATGACCCGCATTTTCCAGGCCCGCGCCCGGATTGCGGAAATGAAGCATTATGAAAAGGTCGTCGACAGCCTGCCGCTCGGCAAGCCGGTCTCGGTGCCTTACCGTTATACCAGCCCTTACGGCATCCGCGTCGACCCCTTCACCAAGCGCCCTTCACCGCACATGGGCGTTGACCTGGCCGCATACCGCGATGCCCCGATTGTCACGACCGGCCCAGGCGAAATCAGCTATGCGGGCGCGCGGTCAGGCTACGGCTTGCTGGTCGAAGTCGATCACGGACATGGGTTCAAGTCGCGTTACGGACACTTGCGGTCGATCACCGTTTCAAAAGGTGATACTGTAGAAATTGGCGATCTCGTCGGCCGCATGGGCTCA
>JAIXRO010000154.1 GCA_027485145.1 Hyphomonadaceae bacterium
CGCCTTCGCGAATGATGGCACGCTGTTCGTGACGATCGGCGAGGGCTACAAGTACAAGGAACTCGCGCAGGATCCGAAGAAGGTCTACGGCAAGATCATCCGGATCAATCCGGATGGATCGATCCCGGCGGACAATCCGTTCGCGGATGGTGTGGCGGGCAATCCGGCGGTCTGGTCCTACGGGCACCGCAACCTGCAAGGGCTCTACTATGACACGGTGTCCGGCACGCTTTGGGAAACCGAGCATGGCCCGAAGGGCGGCGACGAGCTGAACATCATCACCAAGGGCGCCAACTATGGCTGGCCGAAAGTGACCTACGGCGTCGACTATGACGGCACGATCATTTCGGACAAGACCGAAGGCGAAGGCTTCACCGACCCGCAGCTGTTCTGGGTGCCGTCGATTGCGCCTTCGGGTCTGACGATGCTGACCAGCGATGTCTATCCGGGCTGGAAGGGCGACCTGTTCGTGGGCGGCATGAACGGGCCGAGCGGGCTCGTGCTCGTGCGCGTCGACATCGAAGCGGGCAAGGTGATCGGCAAGGAAGACCTGCTGCGCGACGCGAACTATTCGTTCCGCGATGTTGTTCAGGGCCCGGACGGTTATCTCTACGTCGCCACGAAGGACTTTGACGGCATCTTCAAGCTGGTGCCGCAGGAGTAAGGCGCGGCTACTCGCCGTCCTTGATCGGCACGCCGTACAGTTCGAGCCGGTGGTCGATCAGCCTGAAGCCGAGCTTGCGGGCGATCTCTTCCTGCAGCTTCTCGATTTCGGCGGAGTGGAATTCCACCACTTCGCCGGACTTCACGTTGATCAGGTGGTCATGGTGTTCGGCGGGCACTTCCTCGTAGCGGGCGCGCCCGTCGCGGAAGTCATGCGCCTGGATGATGCCGGCATCCTCGAACAGTTTCACCGTGCGGTACACCGTGGCGAGCGAGATCGAGCCATCGAGGGAATTGGCGCGGCGGTGCAGTTCCTCGGCGTCCGGATGATCGTCAGACACGGACAGGACGCGCGCAATGATGCGCCGCGGCTCCGTCATCCGCAGGCCTTTTTCGATGCAGAGTTTTTCGAGCCGGTCCATGCCGGCCCTTTTGCCTTCCAAAGCGGCCGAAGTCCAGATCGCGGGCGGCTTGAGGGGCATCAGGCGAGGTTCTTTGCAAAAAATTCAAGCGTGCGGCTCCAGGCGAGCGCGGCGGCGTCCGGATTGAAGCGGGGCGTCGTGTCATTGTGGAAGCCGTGCTGGGTGCCTTCGTAGATGAAGACCTCGTACGGCTTGCCGGCGGCCTTGAGGGCGGCTTCGTAGGGCGGCCAGCCGGCGTTGACGCGCTCGTCATCGCTGGCGAGGTGGATCTGCAGCGGCACCTCGACCTTCGCCGCGTCTTCGATCGGCGGCCAGCCGCCATAATAGGGCACGGAGGCTTTCAGCCAGGGCTGACGCACGGCCATGAGGTTGGTGACGGCGCCGCCGAAGCAGAAACCGGTGCAGCCGATCTTGCCATTGCTGGCGTCATGGTCGCGCAGGAATTCGGCGGCGGCCATGAAATCCTCGACCATTTCCGGCGCGGTGCGCTTGGCCTGCAGGGCGCGGCCGTCATCATCGTTGCCGGGATAGCCGCCGAGCGGGAACAGCGCGTCCGGGGCAAAGGCGGCGTAACCGGCCTTGGCGGCGCGGCGGGTGACATCGAGGATGTGCGGGTTGAGGCCCCGGTTCTCGTGCACGATGACGATGCCGGGCAGCTTGCCCTTCGCGTTCGCGGGGCGGACGAGGTAGCCGGACATGTCGCCGGCGCCTTTGGGCGATTTGTACGCGGCGGTTTCCTCGATCAGCTCGGCCTCGCCCTCGGCGGTCTGGGCGCGGCCATAATCCGGCATCACGCAAGCGGCGAGCATCGAGACGGTGACGCCGCCGGCGGCATAGGTCGAGAGTTTCGAGAAGAAGGCGCGGCGGGAGAGATCACCGTGGCAATAGGCGTCGTAGAGCTTGAAGACTTCCGGCGGCACGTCGATTTTCGAAGGGGTTACCGGTTTCAGGTCGTCGGCCATGTGTCTCTCCCGCGTTTGAGGATCAGATATAGCCCCCGCCCTGCGCGTGGCTATAGCGCAAGCGAACACGACATCAGGAGCGCGTCCACCGGCTGAGCACGGCCGGCGGCGTAATAGCCCTTGCGGCGGCCATCGAGGGTGAAGCCGAGGCGCGCGTAGAGGCGGCGGGCGGGGAGATTGTCTTCGGCGACATCGAGCGTCAGCCGGTGCACGCCGCGGGTTGTCAGCGTTTCGATCAGGGCCGCGAGCAGGTCGCGGGCGAGGCCTTCGTTGCGGCGCGCGGGGTGTGTGGCGAGGGTCAGGATGTCCGCCTCGCCCAGCACCGCATTCAGCAGCACGAAGGTGACGAGATCCCCGCCTTCGAACCGGGCGAGCGTAACGGCGGCGGGGTCTGCGAACCAGGACGCGAAGACGGCCGCGCTCCAGGGATCGGGGAAAGCCGCGGCATGCAGCGCAGCGGCGGCGGGGGCGTCGGCGGGGGTGAGGGCGCGCAGGGTGAAGCTCATGAAACGTGCGCCCGCAAACAAAAACCGGGAAAGACGAGGCGGGCGGGATTGATTGCGAGCCCCGCCCGCTGCTAGTTCGCCTGCCCTTGGCCTCAGCACAAGAGCCCGCAATGACGGACGCCCCTTCCACGCTCGGCCTCGACTTCGGCACGACCAACAGCGTTGCGGTGCTGGCCGGTGCGGACGGCCGTACCGAGGCGCTGACCTTCCGCCATGACAATGCGGCGTTCGAGGCCTGCCGCTCAGTCCTCTGCTTCTGGAAGGATGAGGAGCGGGGCGGGGAGCGGGCGATGATGGAGATCGGGCCCTGGGCGATCGACCAGTTCCTGGAACTTGGCGGCGATTGCCGGTTCATCCAGTCGTTCAAGACCTTCGCGGCGAGCCCGCTGTTCGTCTCGACCGTGATCCACAACAAGCCATGGGGGTTCGAGGACCTGCTCGCAGCCTACCTGCGGCGCCTGTCGGAGCGGTCCGGCGCCGACTGGCCCACGCAGGTGGTGATGGGCCGGCCGGTGCAGTTTGCGGGCGCGCAGCCGGACGAGACACTCGCGCAGACGCGCTACGAGACGGCGCTGAAGCGGCTGGGCTTCGAGACGATCCATCACGTGTACGAGCCGGTCGCGGCGGCGTTCTTCTATGCGCAGCGCCTGACCGAACCCGCGACGATCCTCGTGGCGGATTTCGGCGGCGGGACGAGCGACTTCTCGATCCTGCGGTTTGATCCGGGCGCGGGCAAGCTGCGGGCCGAGGCGCTGTCGCATGCGGGCATCGGGATTGCGGGCGACGCGTTTGACCAGCGCATCATCGACCATGTCGTCTCGCCGCTGTTCGGCAAGGGCAGCAGCTTCACGAGCGGCGGCAAGACGCTGCCCGTGCCTCTCGCCTATTACAGCCGGTTCGCGCAGTGGAACCAACTGTCGATCATGCGGTACACGAAGGACTATGCCGAACTGCTCAAGCTTGCTCAGATGGCGGACGATCCGCGCCTGATCGAGGCATTCATCGCCTTCCTCGATGCGGACGCGACCTACCTGCTCTACCGGGCTGTGGCGCAGTTCAAGACCGCGCTGTCGCACGCCAATGAAGCGCGGTTTGACCTCGATGTCGGGCGGCTGAAACTGCACCGCACGATCGCGCGGGGCGAGTTTGACGGCTGGATCGCGGACGATGTGCGCGCGATCCAGACGACCGTGGGCGAGGCGCTGCGGCGCGCGAACCTTGGCGAGGCGGCGATCGACCGGGTGTTCCTGACCGGCGGCACGTCCTACGTGCCCGCCTTGCGGCGGAGCTTCGAAGAGCGCTTCGGCGCAGGCAAGGTCGAGACTGGCGACCAGTTCGTCTCCATCGCCAATGGCCTCGCGCTGATCGCCCAGGAGGACGATCTTGAGCCGTGGCTGGCGCGAGCTTAGCACGTGTCACAGAAATATGCTTATCTCCGGATCATCGACGATAAGGAGGCGAACACGATGTCTGTAAAACGGATTGGGCTGGCGGCTCTCATGGGCCTGGTGGCGCTCGGCGCGTGCGGAAAGAAGACGGAAGCCGTCGACGCCGGTGCGGCGCCCGCTGCAGAGGCCACTGCAGAGGCGCCCGCAGCGCGTGCACCGATCACGGTCAATGAC
>JAIXRO010000141.1 GCA_027485145.1 Hyphomonadaceae bacterium
AGTCGACGGCATAATTCGTCGGCTGGCTGTCAAAGTCGGTACGGCCGGTGGCAGCTTCATAGTTGGCCTTGTCGGACGGACGGCCCTTGTGGATGCCGTTGGAGACGAACTCGATGGCGGTGTCGGAGTCGTCCTTGATGTCCATGTAGGTATAGGTCCAGTTCCACTGGTTGCCTTGCATCTTGATGTTGACGAAGCCTTTTTCGGCGGCGTCAGGGAAATGGTTCTTGGTGTAGGCGAGGTGCTCGGCAGTCTTGCCCTCGGCGAGCAGCGCCTTCGACGTAGCCGCGATCTGGCCGAGGTTCGGCGTTACACCCTGATAATAGAGGTTCGGGAAGGAAAGGCTGGCAATGCCGACGAGGATCAGCGCCGGCACAACTGTCCAGATCACTTCGACCGTCGTGTTGTGGCTGAACTTGCGCGGCGTCTTGTTCGCAGCGCTGCTGTAGCGCACCATCACCCAGACGAGCAGCACCGTCACCAGCGCCGTGATCAGCGTGATGATCCAGAGCAGGACGACGTGGAAGTCATGGATGCGTTCCGCGATGCGCGTCGCCGCCGGCTGGAAGTTGATCGCGCCGTCCTCGGGCAGCGCCGCAAAGGCGGGCGAGGCGAACAGGATGGCGGACAAGGCGGCAAACAGGTGTCGCAAGTTGAAAGACCTCGGTAGTGTTTCAGGCACAGGCCCGGATTTGGGAGCTTGGATTCGCAAACTTCCTATACCAGCCCCGGCCTTAACCCCAGACCTTTCCGCGCTCAAAATTGTCGCAGCGCATCGCCGCACGCGCGAATTCGTGCTATGTCCGAAGTCATAGAAACACAGGGAGTCAACTATGTTCCGGGTCTTCGCTCTTGCGGCGTGTGCCGCCCTCCTCGCACCACTCGCCGGCGCCCAGGTCACCGTCATCGGCGGGGGAATTGCCCGCGACTGCTACGACGCCGTTAAGTATGGTCTCACTCAACCTTCCGAGGCCGAGGAGATCTGCACCCGCGCCCTGCAACTTGGGGCGCTGAACCTCTCCAACAAGGCCGCGACCTACACGAATCGCGGTGTGCTCCGGATGCGTCAGGGCGACTATGACGCCGCCCTTGGTGATTACGCCGTATCCAAGCGCATGCGCCCGGAAACCGGCGCCACCTGGCTGAACGAAGGCGCGGCGCTGATCTTCAAGAAGGATTACCCCGCCGCCCTCGCCTCGCTGGAAAAGGCGATCGAACTCAATTCCGAGGACCTGTATGCGGCCTATTTCAACCGGGCGATTGCCCGTGAGAACATGGGCGACATTCAGGGCGCTTATTATGATTTCGTCAAATCGAAAGAGCTGAACCCGGATTTCCCGCACACCGACAGCCAGATCGCCCGCTTCACAGTCATCACGAATTGACACAACACGGCTTGCCCAAGGCGAGGGCGCGCCGCATCTTGCAAGGATGACAGACACACCCTTGCCGTTTGACGTGACCGACGCCCTGCCGCTGCTGTCCGATGCAGCCCGGGGCGCAGATGATGCCGACCTGTATGTCGAGCGATCCCGCTCGGAGAGTTTCGTCTTCGATGACGGCCGGCTGAAATCTGCCGCCTACGACACCGATCAGGGCTTCGGCCTCCGGGTCGTCGCGGGCGAATCTCAGGGCGCAGGCTATGCCTCGCAGCTGACGCTGGAGGCCATCCGCCGCGCCGCCGGCACCGCTGCGCAGGCCAAGCGCGGCTATTCGGGAAAGCTCGCCGCCGGTCCGCAACCGACCAACCGGCGCCTCTATGCGCCGATTGACCCCACCCTGAACCCGGGCTTCACCGACAAGACGAGCCTGCTCGCCGAGATCGATGCCTTCGCCCGCGCCGCCGACCCACGCGTCGTGCAGGTCTCGGTCTCGCTGTCGGGCAGCCATACAGAGGTGGATATCCTGCGCCCCGACGGCGCCCATTTCCACGATGTGCGCCCCCTCGTCCGCCTCAACGTGTCGGTGACAATGGAAGAGAACGGCCGGCGCGAATCGGCGGGCTGGGGCGCGGGTGGGCGCGCGGCTTACGAAGAATGGATCCAGCCCGGCCGCTGGCAGGCTATGGTACGCAGGGCGATCCGCAAGGCCGAAGTCAACCTGCAATCGATCCCCGCCCCCGCCGGCGAGATGGAAGTGGTGCTCGGCCCAGGCTGGCCCGCCGTGCTTCTGCACGAAGCCGTCGGCCACGGCCTCGAGGGCGACTTCAACCGCAAGGGCACCAGCGTCTATGCCGGCCGTATCGGCGAACAGGTCGCCGCCAAAGGCGTTACCGTGATTGATGACGGCTCGATCGAAGCCCGCCGCGGCTCGCTCTCCTTTGACGACGAAGGCACGCCCACCCAGCGGACGGTGCTGATCGAGGACGGCATCCTGAGGGGCTACATGCAGGACCGCATGAACGCCCGCCTGATGGGCATGGAGCCGACGGGCAACGGCCGCCGCGAAAGCTACGAATCGCAGACCATGCCGCGGATGACCAACACCGTGATGCTCGGCGGCGACCGCGACCCGAACGAAATCGTCGCCTCGATCAAGCGCGGCCTCTGGGCGGTCGATTTCGGCGGCGGCCAGGTGGACATCACCTCCGGCAACTTCGTGTTCCAGTGCACCGAGGCCTATCTCGTCGAGAACGGCAAGATCGTCGCCCCGGTCAAGAACGCCACACTGATCGGCCATGGCCCGACTGTGCTGTCGGACGTCACGATGATCGGCAATGATTTCGCGATGGATGACGGGGTCGGCGTCTGCGGCAAGGCGGGCCAGTCCGTTCCGGTCGGCGTCGGCCAGCCAACGCTCAAAGTCGGGTCACTGACGGTCGGCGGCGCGGGTTAAACCACGCCGACCCTTGGCGGTGTGCTGACGCGGCGTTACACACGCGTGTCAGAGCCGGGGGCATGAGACATGAGCGGTGAACTCGAAGCTGGCGGCGCGCTGATCACCGCGGGCCTCGCCTCCAAGGCCCTTCAGGACGGTGAAGGCCACGGACATGGCGATGGCGGCCCCTGCATAAACTGCGGCACGGTGTTGAACGGCAAGTTCTGCGGAAACTGCGGCCAGCCGGCCCACATCCACCGCACGCTTTGGCACCTCGTCGAGGAAGCCCTGCACGGAATCCTCCATTTCGACGGCCGCTTCTGGCACACGCTGCCCAAGCTGACATTCCGTCCCGGCACGCTGACGCATGACTATATCGAGGGCCGCCGCGCCCGCTACATCTCGCCTCTGGCGGCGTTTCTGTTCACCATCTTCCTGATGTTCTTCGTGTTCGCCATGACGGGCGGGCCGAACATTGCCAGCAATTCCGAGGCGGCAGATCAGGACGCCATTGTTGCCGAAGTGAAAGCCGATCTTGCTGCGGAAGGGCTCGAAATGCCTCCCGGCCTCGAAGCGGGTCTTGAGGCAGCCGCGGGACCCGCGGACGCGGATACGCCTGCCCAGGCGGACGTTGCGGCTTCCGATGCACCTGCAGATCCGGTCGCCACGCCGGCTCCGGAAGACGACGTGATCTATGACGAAAAAGCCGATGGTACCTGGCAGGAGCGGTGGCGCCGGGCCGTCGAGAACGGCAACATCAATATCGGGTTCGGAACCCCGGCCGAGCAGGAAAAAATCAAGAAGAAGCTGCTGAACCCGGACCTCCTGCTCTACAAATTCGAGAACTCGGCCTACAAGTTTTCCTTCCTGCTGGTGCCGCTGTCCCTGCCCTTCGTGGCGCTTGTCTTTCTCTGGAAACGCGGCGTGACATTGTTCGATCACGGCGTGTTCGTGCTCTATTCGCTGACCTTCGTATCGCTCATGTTCATGGTGATCGCGCTGATGTTGAAGGTCCCCGGCGGCTGGCTGGACGGGCTGGCAACCGCGCTCCCAATGGCCTTGCCGGTGCACATGTTCTTCCAACTCAAGGGCGCCTACCGCCTCGGCTGGTTCTCGGCGCTCTGGCGCACGCTGTTCCTGCAGATCGCGGCGATGTTGTGCCTGTCGGTCTTCGGGCT
Organism: Hyphomonadaceae bacterium; assembly: GCA_027485145.1. Taxonomy (GTDB): domain Bacteria; phylum Pseudomonadota; class Alphaproteobacteria; order Caulobacterales; family Hyphomonadaceae; genus Hyphomonas. The sequence goes on from JAIXRO010000141.1 coordinate 3,996, forward strand.
CATCATTATCCTCATAGGCCTCCTGGGCTAAGCGGCCTTCACCCGGAGCGAAAGGAGCCCCCCATGAACTTCAAATCGATTGTCGCGGCGATGTTTGCGCTCGGCGGCGCCGGCCACGCCGCCGCGCAAGATGTCTCGGTCCAGACCGTTCACGAGTATGCCGCAAAGGGCGATGTGCTCCTCGTGGACGTTCGCCGCGCAGACGAATGGGCGGAGACCGGTGTTGCGCCCGGAGCCGCGCTGATCACCCTTCAGGACACGGACTTTCTCGGACGCCTCGCCATCGCGGCGGGCGGCAACAAGGACGCCGCGATCGCGTTCATCTGCCGCTCTGGCGTGCGCTCCGCGGCCGCCGCCGAGAAGGCGCGCGCGGCAGGCTATAGCAACGTCTATAACGTCACCGGCGGCATGAGCGTGGCGGGCGGCTGGATCGACGCCGGCCTGCCCGTGGTCGGCGCAGGATCACCCTGAAGCGGCGTCTGCCTTGAGCGCAGCTTCCGGAGCGTCCACGTTCGCCATCCAGCGCTTGACGAGCGGTGCTACGAGCAACATCAGGAAGCCGATGATCATGCCGATGTATCCGATGGACGAGAACACCTGGATGTAGTTCGCCTTGGCGCCTGCCAGGTCGACGATTTGTCCGCCCACGGTTTCCGCGCCCGCTGCCGACGCAATCACACCCGAAAGCGCGTTGCCAAGTCCGGAATAGACAAACCACGCCGCCATGAACAATCCGACCAGCGAGGCTGGCGCCAGCTTGGTCATCGCCGACAGGCCAACCGGCGACAGCATCAACTCTGCCATCGTGTGGATCCAGTAGATCGCGAAAATAAAGATGACGGGCGTCAATGCAGCGGCACCGACGCTCGACATGCCGCCGACCAGCACGAGGTAGCCAAGGCCTGCGCCGAAGACGCCGATGGCAAATTTTACCGGCGTCGAAGGCTCCCATTTGTGTTTGGCAAGCCAGACCCACAGCCAGGCCACGGCCGGTGCGAACAGGAAGATGAAACCGGCATTCAGCGACTGGAAAACAGGGGTCGGTACGCTCCAGCCGAATATGTTCGTATCGACGAGACGGCTCGTCACCAGCGTGAGCGATGAACCGGCCTGTTCGAACAACGACCAGAAGGGAATCTGCGCAATGGCAAAGTAAACCGCAGCCCACATCCGCGTCCGCGCCGCGCCTTTAAGGCGGAGGATGGAATATCCAATCATGTAGATGAACATGGCGATGCCGACGATCATGGCCAGCGTGCCCACGATTTCGGCATAGATCAGCAGGCTGATTGAAACGAGGATCACCAGCAATGCCGATCCGTAACAGGCCATCTCGACGGTCACCGGGCCGAACACGCGCTGTTTCAGTTTCTCCGGGTCAGGCGGCGCGGCTTTGCCGTCGAGCCAGCCCTGTCCGAACCGGAAGACCAGCAACCCGAGCAACATGCCCACGCCTGCAAGGCCGAAACCCCAGGCCCAGCCATACAGCACGCCGAGGATACCGCAGGAGAAGGTCGCGAGGAACGAACCGAGGTTGATGCCCATATAGAAAAGGGTGAATCCGCCATCGCGCCGGGGATCACCTTCCGGATACAGATCACCCACGATGGTCGATACGTTCGGCTTCAGGAAGCCGACGCCCGTGATGATCAGGGCCAGCGAAAGATAGAGGATGTTGACGTACAGCGCCTGTCTTTCGACTTCCGTCTTGTAGGAGCCGTCAGGGAAGGTCGCGACGGCTGCCGTGTCTGCCGCCGTGGCATCCGAGAGAAAGAGAAGGTCGGTTTCGCTCGATTCCTCGAACGGCAGTTCCTGGCCATTTTGGGCGACCAGCATCTTGCCGCCGCTTTCGGTGACAGGCAGGCGCTCGCCGTTCAGGACAAGTGTCGTCGTGGGCTCCGGACCGGCGCACGCCAGACCCGCGACCGCGCAGATATTCTGCACCAGACCGCGCGTTTCGCGTTCGATCACGTAATCGCCCGTGCCTTCATCCGTGATCGGCGCAATACGCGCTTCGCCAAGCGTCGCGAAGTTTGTCGTTTCAAAAACGACGCGGCGAGTCTCGCCTTCGTACTCCACAAAAAGCTGGCGGCGATTGTCGCGGCCCTCGGCCACGATTTCGAACTCGCCGGCAGGTGTGATCAGCGTTTCGCGCGACCCCTCGCCCTCGAACGCCATGCCGAAATGGCCCAGCACGAGAAGGATCGCCCCGAAGGTCACGGCCTTGCCCTGCCCGAGATACTTGTCGGACAGCACGCCGCCCACAATCGACATGATGTAAACCAGCGCGATGTAGGCGCCGTAGATCACGTTCGAGCGTTCGTCCGAGAACAGGAAATGCTGGGTCAGGTAAAGCAGCAACAGTCCGCGCATGCCGTAGAAGGAAAATCGCTCCCACATTTCGGTAAGGAAGCAGATAACCAGTCCGCGCGGATGTCCGAGAAAGGATTTCTCCGGAACCGTTGTTGTCATGTCTGTCACTAGCAAGCTCCCCAGCGCGCTGAATTGCGTCGGCGCGCCGAAGGCCGCCGGAATATGTCAGAGGTTTGACCATGCCCCGCAGGGGGGCTCAAGGCGGTATTTGCTGTTGCGCAAGTCCGCGCTTGCGCAACGAAAATGCTCCACGCGCTCCATACGGGGTTTACGGAGAGGTTCTGGACGGGCCGACGGCCTCAATATGCCTCTTCGGCGAATACTTTCGTCAGGTCTTTCTTCCAAGGACCATGATAGCGCTGCAGCAGCCGTTCAGCGGGCGTCAGCCCGGAAGCGGCAATCTCGTCGAGGCCAGACAGGAAGCCTGACTCGTCATCACCCGCCGCCGATAGGAAGGCCCGGTCGCGCAAGCCGGCACGCGAAATCGCGAGCACTTCTTTCGCCAGGTCCTGCATCGACCGGCCACCCGGAATCGGCGTACGCAGGCCGAGCGTGCGCACGCCTTGCCGCATCACTTCGCGCTCCGGCGCGGTCCAGTGTTTCACGAGGTCCCACGCCGCATCGAGCGAGGATTGCGAGTAAAGGATGCCGGTCCAGAAGGCCGAGAAGGCGCACAGCCGGTCCCAGGGACCCGCATCCGAGCCGCGCATTTCGAGGAAACGCTTCAGGCGCACTTCCGGGAAGATAGTCGAAAGGTGATCGACAAAATCGTCCATCGCGGGCCGCTCGCCCGGCAGGATCGGCAGCTTGCCGTCCATGAAATCGCGGAAGCTCAGGCCCGATGCGTCAAGATACTGGCCGCCCCGGCGCACGAAATACATCGGCACATCAAGCGCGTAGTCCACGTATTGCTCAAAGCCGAAGCCCTGCTCGAAGGCGAAGGGCAGCATGCCCGAGCGGTCAGGGTCCGTGTCGGTCCAAATCTGCGAGCGGTAGGACAGGAACCCGTTCGGCCGCCCGTCGATGAAAGGGGAGTTTGCAAACAGCGCCGTGCCGAGCGGCTGCAGCGCCAGCGACACGCGCAGCTTCTGAACCATGTCGGGCTCGGACGAGAAGTCGAGGTTCGCCTGGACCGTGCAGGTCCGGAACATCATCTGTCGGCCAAGGCGCCCGACCTTGTCCATGTACGCGGTCATGATCTTGTAGCGGCCTTTCGGCATCACCGGCGTCTCGGCGAGGCTCCAGATCGGGCTCGCGCCAAGGCCGAGGAAGCCGATACCCAGTGGCTCAGCCAGTTCGCGCACTTCGGACAGGTGCTGGCCGACTTCCGTGCAGGTCTGGTGGATCGATTCCAGCGGCGCGCCGGAGAGTTCGAATTGCCCGCCGGGCTCCAGGCTGACGCTGGCGCCGCCTTTCTTGAGGCCGATCAGGTGGCCGCCTTCGATGATCGGGGCCCAGCCAAACCGGTCGCGCAGGCCTTCCAGCATCGTCAGAACCGAGGCCTTTCCGTCATACGGCAGAGGCCGCAGGCCATCCCAGAGGAAGCCAAACTTCTCGTGTTCGGTGCCGATGCGCCAGTCGGTTTTCGGCTTGTTGCCGCCTTCGAGATACTCGACCAGTTCGGTCTTGCCGGCGATCCGGGGCGAGGCTTCGTCGATGTCACTTGTTGGCGTGGTCATCGTCGGGCCTCCCGGCACAGTTTCTCTTCGGCGAGGAGATAAGGCTGAAATGTGGCAACGCCAATGCCCCTTCCAAAATGTTGCACAACCGTCGCGATCAATCCCAGTCGCCGCAGACCGCCTGCCAGAGCGCCATCGCGGCGACGGCGGCGGTCTCGGCGCGCAGGATGCGGGGGCCAAGGCTGACGGCGTAGGTCCCCGCCCGGCCGCGCAGGAAGGCGCGTTCCTCTGACGTGAAGCCGCCCTCCGGGCCGATCAGGATGGCCGCATCCCGGCCCTTCAGGCTCTCGAGAATGCGGCGCGCAGGCCCGGCGCGGCCATCCTCCCCGCCCCAGGGCGCCGCGGGATCGGCCCCCGCCTCATCACAGAAAACCAGCGCTGCAGCCGGTGGAAGCGCGGCCAACGCGACGTCCAGGGTGGTCAGATCGGCAATCTCGGGCAGGTCCAGCCGCTCGGTCTGCTCGGCCGCTTCGAGCGCGATCTTGCGAAAACGATCCAGCCGCACGGTTCGCGTTTGCGTGCGCTGGGTCAGAACCGGAACGATGCGTACCGCGCCCAGTTCGGTGGCTTTCTCGACGATCAGGTCGGTTTCGTCCTTCTTTACCGGCGCGAACAACAAGGTCAGCGCGGGCGATGCTGCGGGTGGCTGGATCCGGCGGCGGGTGACCGGCGAAACCGCCGCCTTCTTGCCCGCAGACGCCAGCGCGGCGTCCCACTCCCCGTCCCGGCCATTGAACAGGCGCACCTCGGCGCCGGATTCGAGGCGAAGCACACGCAGCAGGTAGTTCGATTGCTCCTCGTCCAGGGCGACGGCCTGCCCGGCAGAAAGATCAGCAGAAACAAAGAGTCGCGGCGTTGTCGGCATGCCCGGCGGTATAGTCCCGTTCGGGCTCGCCTGTCAGGTGTGGTTTTTGCATCACGCCGAGTGGTTTTGAAACCACAACCGGTGCGAGAACATGGCAAATACTTTATATCCGCTTGTCATGACCGCGCCGCCTCGCTCCGACAAATCGGAAGCCTACAGCTTCCCGGCCGATACAGCCCTTCCCGGATGGCTGGAAAGCCTGCCGGCTGCCTGGCAGCCGTATGCGATGCTGGCGCGTCTCGACCGGCCTGTCGGCATCTGGCTGCTGTTCATTCCCTGCATCATTGGTCTCGTGTTCCAACGTCTGTCCGGCGGTCTGTTCCTCGCCGATCTCGGCTGGGCCGCCCTGTTCTTTATCGGCGCGGTCGCGATGCGCGGCGCAGGCTGCACCTGGAACGACATCACCGACCGCGACTTCGACGCAAAGGTCGCCCGCACGGCGCAGCGGCCCATCCCGTCCGGCGCCGTGTCGGTGCGCGACGCCTACATGTTCCTCCTGGCGCAGCTGGGCGCGGCGTTTGTCGTGTGGCTGCTGCTGCCGGGTGACGCAAAGCTGACCGCCCTGCTCGCGCTGCCGCTGGTGGCCATCTACCCCTTTACGAAGCGCGTGACGTGGTGGCCGCAGGCTTGGCTGGGCCTGACCTTTAACTGGGGCGTGCTCGTCGGCGCCGCGACCGCAAGCCTGATCACAGGCCCGGTCTACCTTCTGTACTTCGGCCTCGTGCTCTGGACCGTGGCCTATGACACCATCTACGCCCTGCAGGACCGCGAGGATGACGCGCTGATCGGCGTACGCTCCACGGCGCGCCTGTTCGGCAAGCGCGCAGCGCTGATCGCCTTCTGCTTCCACCTCGGCGCCGCGGCGCTGATCGCGCTGGCGGCATGGTTCAACGATGCCGGCCGCATCGGCGCGCTGGCGGCGCTCGGCTTCCTCGCGCATGGCGCATGGCAGACCATGCGGCTCAAGGCGTCGGGCGAGCAGGCGGCGCTGGCCGTGTTCAAGTCCAACGTGTGGGCCGGCGCGATCGTTGCGACCGGCTTCCTGATCGCGGCGCTGATTCCGGAGCGGGCACCCAAGACCATCTTCGCACAGTCCGAACTCGTGCCGCCCGTTCGTTCGGAAAGCGTGGACCTGCCCTTCGGCCTTGAACTGCGCCGCAAACCAGCGCCGAAACCAGACGTGTGGTTGGCAAGGGATATCCGCCGCGCCATGGAAATCCGGGGCCTTGCGCCCGACGCAAGGGAAACAACGCCGGAACGGTGACGGGCGCGTCAGCTTGGCCTATATTGACTCTATGCCCTCTGCCGCCCGTATCCGTCCGCTCGACCTCTTCACCCGCGACGACTGGGAGCGCCTGTCGGCGCGCAACAGCTGGATGGGCCCGCTTCTGGTCGTGCATGCCTGGGGGATCATCGCGGCGGCGATGGCGCTGTCGATCTGGTCGCTCTGGTTCCTGCCGGTCTCTATCATGCTGATCGGCGCGCGCCAACTCGGGCTCACGATCCTGATGCACGACGCGGCGCATGGCGCGCTGCACCCGAATGCGAAGGTGAATGACTTTGTAGGCCACTGGCTCGCCGGCGCGCCGATGGGCGGGCACCTGAAGGCCTACCGGCAGTATCATCTGACGCATCACAAATATGCGCAGCAGGCGGAAGACCCTGATCTCATCCTCTCGAAACCCTTCCCCGTGACGCGCACATCGCTTCGCCGCAAGATCATCCGCGACCTGACGGGCCAGACCTTCTTCAAGCAGCGCTCGAACCAGTTTGCGAACGCGTTCGGCATCGGGATCAAGAAGGGCCCGGGCGCAGAGAACCGCTCGCAGTCGGCGCGCGAGGCGGTGATCCCGATGATCATCACGAATCTCGCGATCTTCAGTGTACTGACCGTTTTGGGTTATTGGTGGGCCTACTTTGTTCTCTGGCTGCTTCCGATGGCGACCTGGATGATGATGATCACGCGGCTGCGGAACATCGGCGAACATGCCGTGGTGCCCGACAACAACGACCCCATGCGCCACGCGCGCACGACGCTGGCGAACCCGCTCGAAGGCCTCCTGCTCGCGCCCTATTGGGTGAACTATCACTGCGAGCACCACATGTTCATGCACGTGCCCTGCTACCGCCTTGGCATCATTCACCGGGCGCTGGCGGCCAAGGGCGTCACCGCGCGCATGGAAGTGCAGCGCGGATATCTCAAGGTGCTGGCGATGGCGACCTCGAAGTCCGAAACACCCAAGGCGCTGGCCGCCGCATGAGCGCGCGGAACGTTCTTGGCGGCGATCTCGAGGATTGCAGCCATGATCCGCTGACGGGCTATTTCCGAAATGGCTGTTGCGAAACCGGCCCGCAGGATACCGGCAGCCATACGGTCTGCGCGGTGATCACCGCGGACTTCCTGCAATACAGCTACACGCGCGGAAATGACCTGATCACGCCGCGCCGGGACTATGCCTTTCCCGGCCTGAAACCGGGCGATCGGTGGTGCCTGTGCGTCAATCGCTGGCGCGAGGCGTGGGAGGCCGGATGCGCGCCGCCGGTGATCCTTGAGGCGACCCATGAAGGCGCGCTGAAGCGCGTGACGCTCGACATGCTGAAGACGCGCCGAGCGCCGTATACGGAGGAAGTACCATGACTGTCGTCATCGAGATGGTATCCGACATCGTCTGTCCGTGGTGCTGGCTCGGGCTGCGGCGGATCGAGGAGGCGCGAAAGCTGGCCCCGGAAGTGGACGTGCGCCTGCTGTTCCGGCCCTATGAACTCGACCCCACGATCCCGGCCGAAGGGGTAGATTACAAGGCCTATATGTCGAGCCGGGTGAGCTCGCCCGAAGGGCGCGAACGCATGGCCGCGATGCGGCAGGCGCTGGTCGATTACGGCAACGCCGAAGATATCCCCTACCGCTTCGACGCCGTGACACGCCGGCCGAACAGTTTCGATGCCCACCGCCTCGTGCGCTGGGCGCAGGGACAGGGCAAAGGCGCCGCCGCCAAGGAAGCGCTTTTCCGCGCCTATTTCAATGAGGCGCGCAATGTCGGCGATCATGCGGTGCTGGTCGATATCGCCCGCTCGATTGATCTGGACCCGGACATAGTGGCCGACCTGCTCGCCTCCGGCGCGGACACCGAATCCGTGCGCGAGGAGGCCGAAGTGTTCCGTCAGATGGGCATCTCCGGCGCGCCGACCTACATCGCCAACCGCAAGGTCGCCGTCCAGGGCGCCGAGAGCGCCGAGAAACTGGCGCGCTTCATCCGGCATGCTGCGACCCTGCTGCCGCAGGAACGCCCAGCTGGGCAAGCGTAACGCACCACATGGATCTCGTCCGTATCCAGACCGAAGGCCGCTTCGCTGTCGTCAGCTTTGACACCGGCACCAAGGCAAATGCCCTCAGCCAGAAACTGATGCGCGAGTTGACAGAGGCCGCGCATCTCTTCGCGGGGGATCCGGCCATCTCTGCCGTGATCCTGGCGGGCCGGGCCGAAAACTTCACGATGGGCGCGGACCTGCGCGACGCCGAAGGCGTGGACGTGCGCCGCCTCGGCCTCGCCGAGCGCCGCGTGCGCCTGCGCACCGGGCCCGCGATGTGCGAGGCCTGGGAGGCGGTCGACGCGCTGACAATCTGCGCAATCGAAGGCTGGTGCGTGGGCGGCGGCGCGGCGCTGGCGGTGTCCTGCGACCTGCGTGTCGCGTCCGAGGCGTCCACGATCTACGTGCCGGAAGTCGAGCGCGGCATGAACATGAGCTGGGGCTCGATCCCGCGCTTCGTCGCGCTCGTCGGTCCCGCGCGCGCGAAACGGATCGCGGGCCTCTGCGAAAAGGTCAGCGCCGACACCGCGCTGGGCTGGGGCCTGGTCGATCACATCGCCCCGCCCGGCGGCGCTCTGGCGAAAGCGCGCGAAGTGGCCGAGGCGGCCGCGAAACTCCCGCCCACGGCGCTGAAGATGGTGAAGCAGGACGTGAACGTGGCCGCGCTTGCATTGGCCAAGGCCACGGCGCACCGAGACCTCGAAGCCTTCGCGCTCATGCAGCAGACGGATGATTTCCGCGAAGGCGTGAAAGCGTTCTTCGAAAAGCGCGATCCGGATTTTACCGGCGACTAGCTGAGCTGCAATTCCACCAGCCGCTTGTATGCGCCGCCCTGAGCCATCAGGCTTTCGTGCGTACCTTCTTCGACGGCGCGGCCATCTTCCATCACGATGATGCGGTCCGCCGCCCGCACGGTGGAGAGGCGATGAGCAATGACGAGAACCGTCCGCCCACGGGCAAATCCGGTGAGCGCGTCCTGAACCTTGGCTTCGCTTTCGGCATCGAGCGCGGAGGTCGCCTCGTCCAGCAGCAGGATCGGCGCGCCGCGCAGGATGGCGCGAGCGAGCGCGATGCGCTGGCGCTGGCCGCCCGACAGGCTGCGCCCGAGTTCTCCGGCCGGCGCGTCATAGCCTCCGGGCAGCGCGAGGATGAACTCATGCGCGTTGGCGGCGCGGGCCGCGGCCTCAATCTCATTCGTGGACGCACCAATCCGCCCGAGTGCAATATTGTTGGATATGCTATCGTCAAACAGCGCCGCATCCTGCGCGACCAGCGCTATCTGCTGGCGCAGGCTGGCGCCCGTCACGTCACGGATGTTCAAGGTATCGAGCCGGATGTCACCGGACGAGGCATCATAGAGGCGCATCAACAGATTAAAGACGGTCGATTTGCCCGCGCCGGACGCACCGACGAAAGCCACCGTCTCGCCAGGCCGCGCGGAGAAGGTCAGGCCTTTCAGCGCCTCGCCGCCGTCCGGATAGGCAAAGCGGACATCGCGAAATTCGACGTCGCCCCGGGCGCTCTCGAGCTTGAGCGCGCCCGGCTTGTCCGCGACCACGGGGCGCGCATCAACAATTTCGTACACCCGGTCAGCGGCAGCGGCGCCTTCCTGCGCGACGGCGCTGATCGAGCCGAGGGCGCGCACTTCCGGCGCGGCGACGGCGACTGCGCCGATGACCCCCAGCAGGTCGCCCAGCGTGTTCTCGCCCTGCGAGATGCGCCAGGCGACAAAGCCCAGCAGCGCGGCGAGCGCGAGGCCGCCGAACACTTCGAGCACGGGATCGACGCCCGCGCGCTTTGACAGCACCTTGAGGAAAAGCCGGGAGCGTTCAGCGAAGCCGCGCCGCGCGCGGTCTTTCTGCCAGCCTTCGAGACCATAAGCCTTGACGACGCGGGCGGACTGGAAGCCTTCCGACAGCAGCGAGGTGATCTCGCCTGTCTGCTCGGCGGCTTTCTTGGCGCGCTTGCGCACAGAATTGCCGAGGGAGACGACCGGCCCGAGCGCCAGCGGGTAGACGACCGCGATGATCAGCGCGAGCTGCCAGTCCTTCCAGAACAGCCAGGCCAGCACGCCCAGCACGGTGGCAAGGCTCTTGGTGAAGTTGTTGGCAAAACGCAGCGCCGCTTCGCGGATCGAGAGCACATCGCTGATGAAGCGCGAGACGAAATTGCCGGAGGCATCCGCCGCGATGCGTGCATAGTCTCCGTCCGTGAGCGCATCATACTGGACCGTCTGCACACTGACGAGGCCGCGCTGGACGCCGGTATTGTTCAGCAACGTCATGCCGTACATCGACAGCGAGCGCGCGACGGTCAACCCGATGATGGCGATGATGCCCGTCCAGATCCATCCGGCCGGCGCCCCGCCGCCCTCGCCCGTCATCTGGGACTGAAGGGAATTACCGACATAATCGAGCACGGCGACATAGCCGATGCCCCACAGTGCGGTGAGCAGGGCCAACGCCGTGCCCCCGATGAACCAGGCTTTCTGCGGCCAGAAGTGCGCCTTGAACAGCCGCCAGAGCGACCGTTGCGGCGCAGGCTGGGCGGGCTCAGACGTTATGGGTGTCTCCCGTCGCGGGGTCGAGCAGACGGTGCGCATGCAGGATGAAGTAGCGCGTCTCGGCATGGTCCACGGTACGTTGGGCGGCCGCTTTCCAGGCATCGTACGCGTCCTGGTAGTTCGGGAATGCGCCGACGAAATCGATCTTGCTCAGATCCTCGAATTCGACGCCGGTCACGTCCTTCAGTTCCCCGCCAAATACGATGTGCAGGAGTTGCTTGCCGGTCTTGTCCTTGCTGGCCATCTTGCGGGGCTCCGTCTTTTCAGGCGCGGCTTTGACCGCAGCCCGCGCTTGGGGGTCGGGGATAGGCACATATTCCGTGCGGCGCACTAACAAAGGATGGAGGGCGTTTCCAGAGGCGAGGATACTGCGCTGGGCGGGAATGGCCTGATTGAACACGAGGCGCTCGCCGGCATGGGTGGTCGCCTGCCCGCCCGCCTCGGTCACGAGCACGGCGCCGGCGGCAAGGTCCCAATCCGCCTTTTCCGCCAGCACGAGCACCGCGTCCCACTCGCCGGCGGCGACCAGGGCGAGGCGCAGCAGCGTCGAATTCGGCTTTGGCCGGGCAAGGTGCACATCCGGCCAAGGCTCGCGCCAGCTGGGATGGGTGACAAGACCCTCATTGGTGATCAGCCGGGTTCCCGCTTCAACCGCGCGCGTCGAGGTGCGCAGGATTTCGCCATTGCGCCGGGCGCCTTCCCCGCGCCGCGCCTGGTAGAACTGGCCGAGCGCCGGCGCATAGATGACGCCCGCGACAGCCTCGCCGTCCTCCACGATGGCAAGGCCGATGCACCAATCCGGATCGCCGCGCATGTAGGCCTTGGTGCCGTCGATCGGATCGACCACCCACACGCGCGATTTCTGCCGCGCCGCCGGATCGTCCAGCGTTTCTTCCGACAGCCAGCCATACTCCGGCCGCGCGGTCTTCAAGGCGGCCGCGCAAAGACGGTTCACCGCAAGATCGGCCTCCGTGACGGGACTGCCGCCGGTCTTGTTCCAGGCTTCCGCGCCGCCCTTGTGAAGGTAGGACATCGCAAGGTCGCCGGCGTCCTGCGCAAGCCGGCACAGCGTGATCACGTCTTCTTCAAGCGTGCGCTCAGCTGCCGGCAAGGTTCATGTCCTCGATGAGGATCGACGGCGCATCGCGCGTACTGCGAAGTTCAAGGTCAGAGGCCGGAACAAGGCGCGCGAACATCGATGGCAAGTCGCCCGCTACGGTGACTTCCGAAACCGGATAGGCGATCTCGCCATCCTCGAACCAGAAGCCTGCGACGCCGACGGAATAGTCACCATTGTTCGGGTTGATCGACGGGCCGAACATGTCCGTGACCAGAAGACCCTTGCCCACCGACTTGGCGAGCGCGCCGGGCGACTGGGTGCCGGGACGAAGATACACGTTCGAGGTGGACACGCCCGGCGGATCGCCGAAGCCGAGACCGGCAAACCCGTTCGGGGTGAGGCCCAGCTGGCGGGCGGTTGCCGTGTTCAGCAGCCAGCGCGTGAGGCGCCCATCCTCGATGAGGTGCGCTTCGGCAACGGCGAGGCCTTCCCCGTCATGCGACCGGCTGCCCATGCCGAGCGGGCGGTGCGGGTCGTCGGTCAGGTAGATGCCCTTGGCGAACACCTGCGCGCCCATCTTGTCCTTCAGGAAGCTGACTCCGCGCGCGACGGACGGTCCCGAAATCGCACCGAGCAGCGCGCCGATCAGGCTGTCCGACACGCGCCGGTCAAAGATCACGGCTGCTTTCTGGGTTTCGACCTTGCGGGCGCCGAGTCGCGCGATGGTGCGCTCACCGGCTGTCTTGCCGATCTCCTCCGCAGACGGACGGTCCTTGGAATGGCGCACGGACCAGCTGTCATAGTCGCGCTCCATCTGCCCGTCCTTCTCCGCGACGGCGGCGAGACCCAGACTGGTGGACGTGCCGGTTTTCCAGGCGCGGAAGCCGTTGGTGGCCGCCACCCAGCGCTCGGACCGGTTCCAGGATGCGCCGCAACCGGCCACCGTCTTGATGCCGGGCACAGCCAGAGCAGCCGCTTCGGCAGCCAGCGCCTCGCGTTCGAGCACATCGGCCGGCACTTCCGGCTCGCCGGACAGGTCCAGGTCGAGCACGCCCGTTGCCAGCTGCTCCGGCGATGGCAGGCCGCAATACTTGTCCTCGGGCACGGCGCGCGCCATCGCTACGCAGCGTTCGGTCAGCGCCTTGAGGCCGTCAGGCGAGAGGTCTGCGCCGGACACGTGCGCCTGCCGCTGGCCGAAGAAGCACCGAAGCGCGACGCTGGCGCTTTCTTCGCGCTCGATGCTTTCGAGCTTGCCGTCGCGCACGGAGACACTGACGCCGTCCGCCACCCCGATCCGGGCATCGGCGGCGCTTGCGCCCGCCTTGAGGCAGTTATCGAGCAATCCGGCGAGAAGCTCCGCCGGCGAAACATTAAATCCAGTCATCTTCGCTAGATGGACCGCACCGCGGCCCCGTGCAACAGGCCTGCGTCAGACGACCGCCACGTAGATCACGGCTGCGCCGATACCCAGCATTCCCAGCCATGTCAGGATCATGCCGAACTGGCGGGCCCAGAGCGCCGTGGTGGACAATCCAAAGGCGTGCAGCACCCGGCCCAGGGTAAAGACGCCGCCAAGCCCGTGAATGGCCCAGACCGGCACCGGAAACTGCGACAGGACGAACAGGCCCAGCATACAGGCCGGAATATACTCGGCGGCATTGCCATGCGCGCGCATGCGCAGCTCGAGATCGCTGTCACCGCCCGAACCAAGGGACACCTTGGTGCGCATCCGGCTGCCGACAACGCGGAAGGACAGGAAGAAGAGGAGCAGGATATTGACGCCGATATACAGCGCGGCAGCGGAAACGGCGGTCACGGGAAACTCCTCCAGAAAAAGGCCGCCGGATCGATCCGGCGGCCTCAATATTTGTCCGTATTGCCTCTCTCGAAGCAGCTTACATGTCGCGGCGGGCGTCCGGCAGGCGGTCGTTGATGTCGTCGCGGATATCCATCAGCGTGACGATCAGGCCGCAGATAATGCTGGCGGCAACCCATCCGCCGAAGCTGAACACCGCGAAATCTGCCACCTGGGCCAGCGTGCCTGTCAGGCCGATCAGTTCGCCGGTGAACTCGCCCTTCTGGTAGATGCCAAGGGCAATGCCGGCCACGATGATGGCGATATAGGCCACATAGACCATGACCCGGAAACTGTTGATGATGATGAACTTCATGAGGATCCCCTTCCTGGTTCCGTCCTGTTCTAGGGCGTGCGCCGGTGAGCGGCACGTTGTTCGTGTCTGCTGCAGGCGTCAGGCCAAGCCTGGTGCCTGAAGTCGGTTAGCCTTCCGTAGCGGCAGCGTTGCCGCAAGCTTCAAGGTCGTTGGTAACGGCGGAGAACGCAAGGAGTTCCTCCACCGGCAGGGTGCTCATGTACTCGACCATGTCCTGCTTGTCCCGGCCAGCGGCCTGGGCCACCTTCTTGAACAGTTCCGGCGGCAGGTTTTTCTCAAGCGCATCGGCGACGCAGCTGCAGGTCGGCTCGGCCTCGCCCTTCTCGATACAGGTTGAAACCAGTGCCTGTTTGTCAGAGGGGCGCCCTATACCGTCGCACCCGGCCAGCAAAGCCAGCGCCGACACTGCCAAAACGAATACCCGCATCGCGTTCCCTCCAAGTCTCCCGCCGCGACTGCTCGCATGAATTTCCGCGGCTGAAAAGCGCTATTCCCGGCGCAGGAGAACGTCCAGCTGCGGCCCTCGCCCGAGCGTGCGGGCAAAGTCGGCTTTCACCGCGGCACGGTCATAATCCTCGCGCACCCAGTCCAGGAACGGCTTCCAGTCCTTTTCCGGCTTGCCCGCATTATGGGCCGCATAGGCGTCCAGGAAGGCGTCCAGAACGCCGGTCTTGCCATGCCGGATATGCAGGTACTTTCCGGAAAGCTGTTCGGACGCCTCGTGAAACGAAACCTGTTCCCGCAGCAGCTTGTAAAGGACCGCCATGATGCCGGCCCGGTCCGCACCCGATTTGCAGTGCATCAGGGCCGGATAGCGAATGCGCCCGAACAGCTCCTTTGCCGCAAAAACCGCCTCCCGCGTCGGCGGATCGCGGGAAAATACCTGAAAATCAACGAGATCGATCCCCGCCGCGGCGCAGGCTTCCTGCTCCAGCAGGTAGTAGCCCTGCGAACTCGGGCCCCTCAGGTTGAGGATGGTCTTGATGCCGCGGTCCTTCGCATGCGCCATGATCTGCCGGGGAGACGGCTGGTTCGACCGCCACATCTCGGGCGAGATCTGGTGCAGGTTGCGGAAGCCGGCGCGCAGGAAACCGTGGTCGCCCCAGGTCAGCTCGCGCTGCGCCCGGGCCCGGCCCGAGGCGGTCGTCAGGTCGGCCGCGACGTGCGCGCGCCTCTTCTTTTTCGACCGCATCTTCACCATGCCTCCGCACCTAAGGGGCTGCGCGGGCCGGGGCAAGCGCAAGCCTGCAAACGGCGCCAGACCCGGCAGCGGGACGGCGGCTGAAACTATTTCGGGGCCGCTGCATCCAGATCGCCCCGCCAACGCATCTTACGGGCATTAAGACCAGCAATCGTGCTGGATGAAACCTGAACCGGAGACCCCAATGGGTGAAGAAATCGTCGTTCCAACAGTCGTGTTCGGCTCGATTGTCGGCATCGTATGGCTCGTAAGCTTTTTCAACAGCCGCAAGCGCCTGACCATCCATGAAACCCTGCGTCACGCCATCGACAAGGGTCAGACCCTCTCGCCCGAACTGTTGCAGAACATGTCGCTGGTGACCGACCCGGTCCGCGCCGATCTTCGCCGCGGCGTCCTGTTCCTCGCTTTCGGTGCCGCCTTCGGGGTCCTTGCCGCCCTCATCGGCCGCGAAGAAGCCGAAGCGCTGACCCCGATGCTCGGCGTGGCCACCTTCCCGATCTTCCTGGGTATCGCGTATATCGGTCTGTGGGCATTCGGCCGTGGCAAGTCACAAGCCTGATCTGCAGCTCGTCGCCTCTGGAGGGCGGGACATGCGAAGCGATCCTGATCTCGCCCAGGCGGCCGCACGAGGTAACGAGGCAGCATTTGCCGAACTCGTGCGGCGCCACCAGGGCAAGGTGCGCGGCATGGCCCGCCGCCTCGCCGGCTCCGACGCCCCGGGCGACGACATCGCCCAGGTCACGTTCCTCACCGCCTGGCAGAAAATCTCGACCTATGCCGGCGGTACCTTCAGTTCCTGGATCTGTTCCATCTGCTGGCGGGAATTCCTGCAATGGCGCCGCCGCCAGAAGATGGAAATCGAGTTCGACGAGACGGCGGAGATCATCCCCTTCGACCGGTCGGCGGACCAGAACGAGATGCGGATGGACCTCACCCGCGCCCTCGAGACCCTCAGCGAAGCCCAGCGCGTCTGCGTGGTGCTGTGTGTCGCCACGGGATTGACCCACCAGGAGGCCGCCGATGTGACAGGCTGGCCGCTCGGAACCGTAAAGTCACATGTCCTGCGCGGCGTTGCCTTGCTCAGGACGCGTCTTGAAAATGCCAATGTGGCGTGATGGAGTGATGATCATGCGTGAACAGGATGCCTACAAGGATCTGTCTGACCTCTTCCGGGTCGAGGACAACACATTGGCCGCCGAGCCGTTTACCCGCCAGGTCATGGGCCGGGTGCGTCAGCAGAAACGGATGCGCCGGGTTGTCGTCGGCGGCCTTGGCCTCATCGGCGCCGGCATTGCCGCGATGCAACTGCCCCAGCTCTTCGCAGAATGGGCAGGCCTCGAAAAACCCCTCGCCGACGCACTGGCGACCGCTCCGGCCGAACTCAGCACCGCTGCCGTCAGCCAGATCAACGCCGCCGCAACGGGGAACCCGATGTGGATCGCGATTGCCGCCGGCGCTGCCCTTTGCGTGTTTGCTGTTTCGGCCTTCGAACGGGCCTAAACAACCAACTTCAGAAGCGGGAAACCCCGGCAGTGATGCCGGGGTTTTTTATTGTGGCCGGACTTTCTGCAGATAGCCGAGCTTGAAGGCAGACCTCTCATCACGCGAGCGGGCCCGGGTGTCACGTAGGAACCATAGAGAAGTCATCGAAGGGCAACGGCGGGATGTGGCCCACGCTTTCCGTTGATTTGAAAGGTGCGATCTCTGGAAAGATATACCGCACCGTCATTCCATTTTGTCGGAACGGTAAATCCACGAGGTCAACATCATCCGGGGGCGTTCGCGCGTGTTGGGGGCGCTGCCGTGCAAAACGGCAGGATGCATGATGACAAGGTCACCGGGTTGACCGGTCATTTCTTCAAGCCGAAGTTTGTGTCCTTGGAACTCATGGTCGGCCTCCATAAGTTCGCGCAAGTGGTTCCCCCGAACCGAAAGCAGATTCCTGAGCCACGTGTCTTCACTTTTGAGTCGTTCGCGGACATCGGCTGAACGAACGGGTCGACCGAGCTCGCGCTCAATTTCGAGAGCCAACAGATGAGTCCCCGCAACATACAGGGTGCCGCCGCCACCGCCGAGCACGGGCTCGAGGAATGTGAAGCTCCTAAGTATCGGCAAAGGCGTGAGGGGTTTCACGCCGCCGATGTCCAAGTGCCATGCCGAGTGATGCCTCTCAGGATTCGGTGTCGGGAACGTGACGAGTGGAGCGCCCCATGAAGCCGGCTCGTCCCACTCGCCTGCACCCAGAAACGTGTCGGCAAGCGCGAACAGTTCGGGAGAGGCGAGTGCATTGAATGCTCCGGCCTGCTTAAGGGCTTGGAATTGAGCAGGTGCGGCGACAGTCCAGCTTTCGGGCCGATCTCGGTCGATGCCAAATCTTCGTTCGAGATCCTCCCAGAGACGATCCGCCATAACGTCGATCGAGTTTCTGGAGTAGAAGCCCGGCAAACAAACGACGCCTCTGCGCACAAACTCTGCGATCTGTTCGGGGGACAAGGAATAAATCTCAGGCACAACCGTCTCCTTAGGGAAGACGCCCCGCGGCAGATTTCCGGCCTTGGCATCAGCCAAGACTTTCCATCCACCACGGCGGTACCGTGGATCACCGCAAGGCGCGATGAATTATGGTCAGACTTAAGTTCTGACGATTGTAATTGTCAACGCACGAGTCTAGGCGGCCCCGCCTAGCGAGCCGACCCGTGTACGGTCTTTCGGCGATTTGAGGCCACTACGCCGCCTTCTATCACAATTGTACGTCGGGCCGCAGCGTACTCAGCGCCGCCAACCCATTCCCTGCAGCAGCATCCGGGTCTCGTAGAGCGGCAGGCCGACGATGCTCGTGTAGCTGCCATTGATGGCGGTCACGAAACCGCCCGCCATGCCCTGGATACCATAGCCGCCCGCCTTGCCCTTCCATTCGCCGCTGGCGACATAGGCGGCGATCTCGGCGTCGGTCAGCCGCTTCATCTTCACTCGCGCCAGCACCGTGCGCGAGGCGACCCGCCCGTCCGGCGCGCGCACCGCAACGCCCGTGATGCACTGATGCGCGCGGCCTGACAGGAGACGCAGGAAGGCCTCCGCCTCGGCCTCGTCCGCCGCTTTTTCGAGATTGCGCTGCCCGAGCGCGACAACGGTGTCGGCGGCGAGCACATAGCCCTCCTCCCCGCAGGCCGCCGCCTTCTCCCGCGCAAGGCGCTCGGCCAGCGCACGCGGGCTTTCATCCTTGTGGCGGGACTCGTCGATATCGGTAGGGGCAACCTTGTCCGGCACGAGGCCGATCTGGGCGAGCAGCTCCAGACGCCGGGGGCTTGCGCTCGCGAGGATGAGGCGGCTCATTCGGGAACTTTGAACGTGGCACTGGCCTGCGCGATGGCGGCGCCATCTGCCAGGATCATGGCGCGCGCAAAGGCGATGCTCCTGCCGCCCTTTACGTGATCGGTGTCTACCACCAGCCACTGGCCGATCCGGCCGGTTCCCAGAAAGTCCGTGGACAGACTGATGGTCACCAGCCCCTTGGGCGCATGGCCTTCGCTCTGCATTTTCTGGATACAGGACAGGCCCATCGCGTTGTCGGCCAGCGCCGTGATCAGGCCGCCATGCGCAAACCCGCGCGAATTGCAGTGGGCCTCGGCGAGGAACAGGCCGATCTGGATGCGGTCTTCCAGGATGCGCGAGTAGAGCGGCTCCCAGGGATCGGTGAAGCCCGACTTCCGGAAATGCGGCGCAAAGCCTTCGGGAAGGGACTGAGCCGTCATGCCGGAAGGCTTACTTGAAGCGGTAGGTGATGCGGCCCTTGGACAGGTCGTACGGGGTCATCTCGATCATGACCTTGTCGCCGGTCAGCACGCGGATGCGGTTCTTCCGCATCTTGCCGGCCGTGTGCGCGATGATTTCGTGGTTGTTCTCAAGCTTCACGCGGAACGTCGCGTTCGGCAGCAGTTCAACGACTGTGCCTTCGAATTCGATGAGTTCTTCTTTCGACATGCCTTCTCCAGCTGTCCGGCCGTTCCGGCCGGGACTTCGCATTGCTGGGCTGCGCCATACAGGCTTGCAGGGATTCCGGCAAGCGCGCGGGGGAGTCGGGCGGTCTCAGGCGGCAGGCGGCGGCGCGGGCTACTGATCAGCGCGGCGGCAGCGGTACGCCCGATTCGAGGCTGCACTGGCCTGCAAATCCGGGAAAGGTGCCATTGATATCGACGTTCGACTCCGCAAAACCGTCGCCGATGGCGAGGCGGGCAGTAATCGCCGTGGCGACGGCGGCGAGCAGGTCCGGCGTCAACGGGAGGGTCAGGCTGACGGCCGGCCCATCCACCTCGGTGAGCACGGCCTCGCCATCGAAGACGGCGCCGGAGGCGATGAACTGCGCAGGCCCTGCCACGGCATAGTCGCCGAGCTGCCGCGCCGGGGCGACCACTTCAAGCGTCCTGGCGGCGGTGTCGCAATGCAGCGCGAACTTCGGGGGGGAGAGCCCGGACACGTCGTCCTGTGGACCGGCATCGAGGGCCGAGATCACGGTTTCGCCGTCCAGCAGTTCGAGACCGTCCACCGGCGGCGGCGTCTCGGGCTCTGCAGGCTGCGCCTCGGCCGGCGCTGCCTCAACCGGCGGCGCTTCGAGGGCGGGGGTCGGATTTCGCCCCTCACAGGCGCCCAGCATCAGAACCGCTGCAGATAAAGCGAGCGCATGGCGTTTCATGGGACGTCCGTCTTTCATGTGCCGGGCGCCCTGCCCTGACCCGCATGGAGGGCGCAGATCAGCGTGAACAGGCGGCGAGCGGTGGGCTGGTCGATCTCGATCTTCCCCGCGAGGCGTTCCCGGAGCAGGTCGGAGCCTTCATTGTGGATGCCGCGCCGCGCCATGTCGATGGCCTCTATCTGATGCGGCGTCTGTGTACGGATGGCTTCGTAATAGCTGTCGCAGATCATGAAATAGTCGCGGATCACGCCCCGGAACGGGCCGAGCGACAGGATGAATGTGTGCACGTCTTCCGCCGCTTCGGTACGCACCGCCAGGATCAGCCGGCGTTCGGCCTGGCTGAGCGAGAGCACATAGGGGCCGCGCGACTGGCCAGTTACAGCGAAACTGTTTTCCTCGATCAGGTCGAAGATCGCGACGCGGCGTTCATGCTCCGCGTCCGGGCCCGACGCGCCCAGCGTGTCGTCATCGATATGAACGGCGATGAGGCGATCAGTGCCCATCGCTCCGGCCCCGGTTCGTGCGGATGGAGACAGAGCGGGCGTGCGCTGGCAGGCGCTCGGCTTCGGCGAGGCGCAGCGCGGCGGGCGCAAGCACTTCCAGCCCACGGGGCCCCGCGCGCTGAACGCTCATGCGCTTCAGGAAATCATACAGTCCGAGCCCGGATGAAAACCGCGCGGCGCGGCTCGTCGGCAGGACGTGGTTGGAGCCCGTCACATAGTCGCCCAGCGCTTCCGGCGTGTGGTGGCCGAGGAACACCGCGCCGGCATGCCGGATCAGCGGCAGCAAGCCGTCAGGGTCCTCGACGCAAAGCTCAAGATGCTCCGCCGCGATGCGGTTCGCAATTTCCGCCGCCTGAAGGCGGTCGCGGGCTTGGATGATGGCGCCGTGAGCGGTCCAGGACTCGCGCGCCCGTTCGCCGGTCGCCAGCGTCTTCAACTGGCTTTCCACAGCCTTATCCACAGCCTTGCCCACAGCTTCATCCACAGTGATGAGGATCGACTGGCTGGAGGGGTCATGCTCGGCCTGGCTCAGCAGGTCTGCCGCGATCCAGTCCGGATTGGCCGTGGCGTCGGCGATGATCAGGATCTCGGATGGCCCGGCGATCGTGTCGATGCCAACATGCCCGAACACCTGGCGCTTGGCTTCCGCCACCCAGGCATTCCCCGGCCCGACGATCTTGTCCACCGGCGCCAGCGCGCCGGCGCCGAACGCCATCGCGCCCACGGCTTGCGCGCCGCCGATGGGATAGTACTCGTCCACGCCCGCCTTCAGCGCGGCGTAGGCCACGGCGTTCGACAGCTCGCCCTTCGGCGCGGGCGCGACCATGACGATCCGCTCCACCCCGGCAATCCGTGCCGGGACGATATTCATCAAAACGGACGACGGATAGCTCGCGCGCCCGCCGGGCACATAGACGCCGACCGAGTCCAGCGACGTCCAGCGCCAGCCAAGCTCGATACCGGCATCGTCCGTGAAGGAATGATCGGCGGGCCGCTGGGCGCCGTGATAGGCCGCGATCCGGTCATGCGCAAAATCAATCGCGGCCCGAAGGTCCGCCGGACACGTCGCCGCGAGCGCGTGCAGGTTGACGTTATCGGATTCCAGCGTCGACGGGTCGATCTGCAGCCCGTCATACTTGGCCGTATAGTCGGCCACCGCCGCCCCGCCGCGCTTCTTCACATCGGCGAGGATATCCTTCACCACGCCAAACACGTCCTCCCCCTGCCCGCGATCTTCGGCGAGGAAGCGCGTCAGGACCTCATCGAACTGAGGCTTGGTGGCGTCAAAGTGGCGGGCCATGCGGCAGGAATCCGGCTGTTTGATACGGCCCCGCTACATGGACCGGGGCTGGCAGGCTGGCAAGACGGCGGATGGGCGCAATTTCGGCGCCAGCTAGCGCTTCCGCCGCTCATGGCTCGGCACATGGCGGGTCGGCCAGACGTAGTCGCTGTCGAGCAACGTGGCGTCGAGCGCCTCGACTGTGAGCACGATTTCGCCATCGCCAGCAAACAGCAGGTTCACCTTCCCGCCCGGTGGCTCGGCAACGTCCGGGACGAAATCGGCGCTGAGCAGCGAGAGGATAAGTTCCGGATCGGTCTTGGTGATGCCGCGCGTCTTCACGCCCAGCACGCCGTCAAAGGCGAGCAGTGAACGCACCCGCTCGCCCGGCTGGCCCTTGCGCATCGGCGCGGCCTCCCAGCGGTAGCGGTTGAGTTCGATGGCAAACCGGCGATTGCGCTTCTCGTAGACAAGGTTGCCGGCCTTCACGACTGCGTCCTGCACAGCCGCGGCGATGATTTTCAGATCGTCCCCCTCTTCGGCGAGAAGGCGCAGCGGTTTCGGTTCGGTCATCGGCCCCTGCCGTGGTTACTCATCTTCGCCAGATCGGCGTTCGATCTTCGCGCCGCAAGCCCCCAGCTTCGCCTCCAGCCGCTCAAAGCCGCGGTCGAGGTGGTAGATCCGGTTCACGACCGTTTCACCCCGTGCCGCGAGACCCGCGATGACCAAAGAGACCGAGGCCCGGAGGTCCGTCGCCATGACGGGCGCTGCGGTGAGGTGATCGACCCCCTTCACCACCGCTTCCTGTCCGCGCACCGTGATGTCGGCGCCCAGACGTGAAAGCTCCGGCGCGTGCATGAAGCGGTTCTCGAAGATCGTCTCGCGGATGATGCTGGTACCATCAGCGGTGCACATCAGCGCCATGAACTGGGCCTGCAGGTCAGTCGGGAAGCCGGGATGCGGCTGTGTCGACAGGCTGACGGCTTTCAGCGCCGAGCCATTGCGGCGGATGCGCAGGGTGGAGGCGGCTTCGTCTGCGTCCACCGTCACGCCCGCTTCGCGCAGCTTCGAGATCATCGCGCCGAGGGCTGCCACCGGGCAGCCGTCGAGCGTGACGTCGCCGCCGGCGGAGGCGGCCGCCATCGCGTAGGTGCCCGCCTCGATCCGGTCCGGCATCACCGGATAGGTCGTACCTTTAAGGCTTTCGACGCCTTTGATGCGGATGATCGGTGTGCCGGCGCCGGTGACGTTGGCGCCCATCGTGTTGAGGCAGTTGGCGAGGTCCTCGATCTCCGGCTCGCGCGCGGCGTTCTCGAGGATCGTCTCGCCCTTGGCGAGCGTCGCCGTCAGCATTGCATGCTCGGTCGCGCCGACCGAGACGGTCGAGAAGTTGATGTGCGCGCCCTTGAGGCCATGGATCGCGGCGGCCTTTACATAGCCGCCCTCGACGCGCAGGTCCGCGCCCATCGCTTCCAGCGCCTTCAGGTGCAGGTCCACCGGGCGGGCGCCAATCGCGCAGCCGCCAGGCAGCGACACGGTGGCATGGCCCGAGCGTGCGATCAGCGGCCCGAGCACGTTGAAGCTCGCCCGCATCTTGCGCACCTGTTCATAGGGCGCGATCGTGGATTTGAGTTCCGCTGCGTTCAGGTGGCAGGTCGAGGACCCTTTCGGCCAATAAACCTCGACGCCGAGCGTCTCGAGCAGCTGCGCCAGGAAGCGCGTATCTGCCAGGTTCGGCATGTTGGTGAGCTCGACCGGCTGATCGGTGAGCAGGCAGGTGACCATCAGCTTCAGCGCCGAGTTCTTGGCGCCGGAGACGTGGATCCGGCCATGAAGCGGCGTGCCGCCGGTAATGTGAAGTCTGTCCATGGGCGGCACATATACTGTGCTTCGCGGCTTTGTCAGGGCCGGAATGTGCGCCGGATTGTGATTTGAGCGGCTTTCAGGCGCCGGGGTCACCGCCCGGTGCCCCGGCCGGTGGTTTGCGGGTCGCTTCCTTGCGGCGCTTCAGGTTGGCCCGCAACGCCTCGGCCCGCCGGGCGTCGCGTTCGGCCTTTTCGGGGGTGGGCGGCTTCTGGCTCATATTCGCGGCTAAACGGTCTTTTCACGAAGGAAGGCTTAGGCTAAAGCCCGCGAACCGTACCGGCAAGGCCGCCTTAGCTCAGGGGTAGAGCGCGTCATTGGTAATGACGAGGTCGACAGTTCAAATCTGTCAGGTGGCACCATTCTTTGCCGGTTGCGCGGCAGCACAAGCGCAGGACTCGGAACCATATTCCCAAGCGCCGATCCGGATCCGCGCTATCGGCCTCTGTCTCCCGTGCTGAATGTTCATGGAGTACGTCATATCGCCCGGGCCTGGCCTCAGGCTATCGCGCGCTTGCTCGCCCTCGCCTTCTGCCATCTCGAATAGACCAGCCAGGCGCCGGCGAGGAGCATTGGAACGCTGTAGGCCATTCCCTTGGTGAAGGGCGCATCTTCCCAGATCATGCGGTGAGGCGCGAATTTGAACGTCTCCACATAGATGCGCGCCACGCCGTAGCCGACAAGGAAGATGCCGGCGGTGAGGCCTGGAAAGCGCAGCGTCCGGTAGCGGAAGATGAACAGCGCGAGGATGGCAAACAGGAGTGCGCCCTCAAGCGCAGCCTCGTACAGCATAGCCGGGTGGCGCGGCTCATCGAAGCCGGGAAACACGATGGCCCATGGCAGGTCCGACGGCGAGCCGACAATTTCTCCGTTCACGAAGTTTGCCGAGCGCACGAGCATTATGCCGATGGGCGAGCAGGCCGCTACCAAGTCTCCGATCACCCACTTGTCCACGCCATTGCGCGCGGCGAACACTAGAATGGCGATGACCGTTCCGGCCAAGCCCCCGTGAAACGACATCCCCCCTTCCCAGACGGCGAAAATCTCGATCGGGTTCGCCACGTAATGCCCTGGATCGTAGAGCAGGATATGGCCGAGGCGGCCGCCAATAATGACCCCGATAACGATATAAACGAGCAGGTCGTCGAGCTTGCTGGCCAAGTCCGTTTTCAGGCCTGGCGCCCAGAGTGAGGGGCGAGAGAGCAGGCTGCGAGCATACCACCAGCTCAAACCAAACGTCATGGCGAAGGCAATGCCATACCAACGCACAGCCAGCGGGCCGATCTGAAAGGCCGTTGGATCAATATTGGGAAATTCCATGGCTTGATGCTCCGCTCGCTTCCTTCACTATGGCAATCAACGGCCAAATCAATCGCCGGGTCTTCAACTGTGAAGCGGTACGGGCCGAGCAAGCAGCGCAATCAGACCGCCAGACTCCCCGGCCTCAGCCAAACGAGCAACAGCGCCCCCACCCCGAGCACGGCAATCCCGAACCATGCGCCCGCGCCGACATAGAGGATGGCGGAAACCAGCATCGCGGCGCTCGTCAGCGTGAAGACCAGCGGCAGGACGGGATAGAGCGGCACACGGAACGTGAAAAGGTAGGTCAGATTGCAATACGCGCGACCAAGACTTCGATGATTTGTCGTTCGTCGGTCCTCATCTATGGCGCCTTACTTGGTAGATATTCGGTAGGGGGAACTTTATACATAGAGAGAACGCTGGCGTCGTGGACGCTCTCCAAAGTCGAATCCACGGCTAGCTCTTCGGATTTCATCCGAATGCGAACGATCTTGGTTGCCAGCGCCGCGTACCCGGGGGCGGCTCGTTCAAACATGTAGTCAAGGTCGGACCTTGCGATGGTGGAGAACATACTCGCCCGAGGAGATCGACGAATCTCCTTGAAGTACCATTCCAGATCGTTCTGGATCGAAGGAAATTCGATGGCAGGGTCCCCGCGTCGCCTGTCTTTCGTGTTCTGATAGTACGTTGCCGCAGAACTTTCGAAATACTCCTCGCCAATTTGCTCGTCCACGTGGGAGGCCTTTTCACCTGTATGAAGCCAGTACTGGTCGGCCAAAATCTGTCGCGGGTTCCACACGAACAGCCCGCTCAGAGTGTTCGTGGTCTTGTGATAATCAGCCCGCCCGTAACGCGGAACGAGCGCGAAATCGAATTTCTCAAAGAACGACAATTCTAAAAATGTGATTTGGATGTTTAGTTCTTCGCTCTTCGTTCCGCAAAGCTCCTGCTTGCCTAACTCGATGAAATCCTGCTCGACCGCGGCCGCATAGGCCGAGACGTAGTCGGCTTCGAACTGCAGGTCGGTGGACGTAGACCCGGATGAGACGAGATACTTGCCGACGACTTCCGGAAGACTCTCGCTCTGCTCTTCAAACGACACGGGCATCTCCACCGAATCGCCATACTGTCGCAGCTTCGCCAACATTCGCGCTTGAATCTTGTATTCCGCACTCTCGGGATGCGGCATGGGTCTGGCAAGTCTAACTGAAGTTTGGACTCTGCAGGTTTCCAAGCCGTCGATCTTCGCCGCCTCCGCCGTTGACGGATTGCCATTCTTGGGGTCTTCGCACGCAACTATTCCCGCAAGCGGTGCCAGAAAAAGCAGCGATACACCAATGTCAGCAATCTTCGACAAAAAATGCCCCAGTCGTCTACGGCGCAGTCCACTTCACTTCCTACTTTAGATATAGGGTAGTCCGCTTCCGACCACCAACCACCAAAAGGTGGCTCGTTTTGTTTGAACAGATTCCGGTCACTGGCTCAGCGTCTCTCCGTACGTCGAGATCAATTGTGCGGCCAACCTGCTCGCACTGGCCGCATCCGGCGAATAACGGCCATCGCTCTCAGACCGGCGCACTCCCCGGCTTCAGCCACGCCAGCAACACCGCCCCCACCCCGAGCACGGCAATCCCGAACCACGCCCCCGCGCCCACATAAAGGATGGCGGAAACCAGCATCGCGGCGCTCGTCAGCGTGAAGACCAGCGGCAGGACGGGATAAAGCGGCACGCGGAAGGGCCTCGGCTGATCCGGGAACTTGTGCCGGAGGCGGATGAGGGCAAAGCCGCTTGCGATCAGGAACATCCAGTAGATCGGCGCCGTATAGTCCACGAGGGTCTGGAATCCCTGATACGCCGCGCCGAGCGCGACAAGCGCCAGCGAGATTGCGCCCTGCAGGAGGATCGCGTTGCGCGGGCTCCGGGTGCGTTCATTCCAGCGCCCCGCCCAGCCGAGGGACGGGATCGCCGCTGCCGCGGCAAAAGTCGTCCGGGCACCGACGATGATGGTCGCGTTCAGCGAGGTGAACGCCGCCGCAACCACGCCGATGGCCAGCACGAGGCCCGCCTGCGGTCCGAATGCGCGGTCCATCAGGTCTGCGGCGGGCGCATCGGAGCCGGCGAGCCCGTCGAGCCCCAGGCCGCGCAACATGGCCCAGGCCGTCAACAGGTAAAGCGAAGTGATGATGGCGATGGCGACAACCAGCGCCCGCACCATGCCGCGTTCGCCGTCCTTGACCTCGGCGGACAGCGTCGCCGATTCCGTCCAGCCGCCGAAGGCCAGCAGCACGAACACGAGGCCGTAGCCGAGGCCGCCCAGCGTCGGCGCCGCGCCTTCGCCCGGATCGGCCGGCGCGATATCGCGCACTTCGAGCCAGATCGCCGCCGCCGCGAGGGTCAGCAGCCCGAGCATCTCGAGCGCGACCATCGCGCTATCGCTGGCCTCGCCTTCGCGGCGCAGTTTGAGCGCGGTCGCGATGAGCACGCTGGCGAAGGCATAGATCGCCGGGCCGAACGGCCCGAGATCCACGACCCGGTTCATGTAATCCCCGATGACGAAACCCAGCAGCGCAATCGCGCCCGTATTGATGACGGCGAGCCGGGCCCAGGCAAACAGGAAAGCGAAACGCCGCCCGAAGGCCCGCTCAAGGAAATGATAGTCCCCGCCGGGGTGTGCGAAGGCCGTGGCCAGTTCCGAATAGCAAAGCGCGCCGGCCAGCGAGATCAGACCACCGATCGTCCAGAGGAGATAGATGGCGACCTCGGACCCGGCATTCGAAGCGACGAGGGCGGGCGACTTGAAGATGCCGGCGCCGACCACCATCCCGACCGTCACGACGACCACATAGGCGGCCGACTTGTGCCGCCGGATGGCTCCGCTTGCCTCGCCCGGGGCCAGGACTTCAGACGAAGGGCGGTGCAAATCCATCAAGTCTCCAGAGCCGGCTCCGACCCAACAGGGACACGCGCGCTGCTGATCCGTCAATCCGTTTGTCTAAACAAAGGCTTCAGCAGGCGCCAAGCGCCCGTCCTAAAAGCAAAACCAGGTTTCGCGCCAAACCCTCATGAAGCAGACTTCCGGCGCCCACCCGTCCATCCGTAGACAGAACACACGCCGATCAAAGCGCCCGCGCCAGGGCCGCGCGCCAACCCTCCAGAAGGCTGGCCCGCGTCCCGGCGCCCATCGCCGGCTCAAACCGCTTGCCGGGAACGGCCCGCGCCGCCCAGCCGGCCGCGTCAATCCAGCCGAGCTGCATCGCGGCGGCCGCGGCCGCGCCGAGGGCCGTCATCTCGCGGTAGTCCGGACGCAGGACGGGCAGCGCGCAGATATCGGCGAGGAACTGCATCAGCCAGTCATTGCCGACCATGCCGCCATCGACGCGCAGCTCCGCAATCGGGGCGCCGTCGCCCGCGAAGGCGGCGAGCAGGTCATGCGTCTGATAGGCAACCGATTCGAGGCCGGCGCGGACGAGATGCGCTGCGGTGGCGGCGCGGGTGAGCCCGGCGATGAGGCCGCGGGCTTCAGCGTTCCAGTGCGGCGCGCCGAGGCCTGTGAAGGCGGGCACCATGTAAACGCCGCCATTGTCCGGCAGGCCGGCCGCGGCGGCGGCGCTTTGCTCCGCACTCTGAATAAGCCCCAGATCATCGCGCAGCCATTTGATGACGGTGCCTGCGTTGAAGATGGAGCCTTCAAGCGCCATCGCCGCGGCCCCGGGCAAAGCGTAGCCCATCGTTCCGAGGAGGCGGTTGTCCGAGGCGGGGCGCACCGCGCCGGTGTTGGCAACGAGGAAGGCGCCGGTGCCGAAGGTGACCTTCGCCTGCCCGGGGGCAAGGCAGCCCTGGCCGACGAGCGCCGACTGCTGGTCGCCGAGGATGGAGCAGACGGGAATCGCGCGGCCGAACAGGGCGGGATCGGTCGCGCCATAGTCAGCAGCGCTGGGTTTGACGGACGGCAGCAGCGAGGTCGGGACGTTCAGCATTGTGGCCATCTCGGCGCTCCAGCCCCCCGCGCTGCCGAGGCCGAGGCGGTAAAGCAGCGTGCGCGAGGCGTTGGTCACGTCGGTGGCGTGCACCTGTCCGCCGGTCAGGTTCCAGAGCAGGAACGCATCGACGGTGCCGAAAGCGAGTTCGCCAGCCTCTGCGCGGGCGCGGGCGCCGGGCACATTGTTCAGTATCCAGCCGATCTTGGTGCCGGAGAAGTAGGGATCGAGCAGAAGGCCAGTCTCGTCTTGAACGGCGGCTTCATGGCCACCCGCCTTCAGCGCGTCGCAGGCGGCGGCGGTGCGCCGGTCCTGCCAGATGATGGCGGGCGCGATGGGCTTGCCGGTCGTCCGCTCCCAGACGAGTGTGGTCTCACGCTGGTTGGTGATGCCGATGGCGGCAATCCGGTCAGCGCCGCCGGCCTTGGCGATCACCGAGCGGCAGACTGAAAGCGTGCGTGACCAGATCTCCTCGCCTTTCTGCTCGACCCAGCCATCGGCGGGGTATTGCAGGGCCACCTCCTCCTGCGCGAGGGCGACTTCCTTGAAACTGCGGTCATAGACAATCGCCCGCGTGGACGTGGTGCCCTCGTCGATGACGAGAATGAAATCAGCTTGCCTTGTCACTTGAAATTCCTTGTACTGACTTTCAACTTGATCAATCGAACACGCCTGTCAGACCCGCGTGCTTTGTCACCCACTTTGTCCAGTTGAGTAGCAAATAGGACAAGAGCAACACCAGGCCTGTTGCGACGACGCCGCCCAGAGCGACCGCTCCGCAAGTGGCGACCAAATACCAGTTCGAGCTGTAAACTCCGAAGCATGCAACGGCCAAAAAGCCCAAGGTTGCAAAGGCGCCGCCGAGTGCGATCAGGATGCAAACCCACCCAAGCAGCCGGCTCACCTGGGGAACAAATCGGGGCGAGATCATTAGGTCAGGCTTTCATCTGGGCAGGATCGTAGAAGAAGGTTTCGGCGGCGATGCGATCGCCGCGCCAAGTCTGCCATGCCACTTCTTCCATTGACCGCGTTCCGCCCGATTTCGGATGAAAGGTGAAGCGCCAGCGGATCACCACGGTATCGCCTGCGATCAGAGGGTCTGCCAGCAGCTGCGTCTCGACCCGCAACATGCGGTCGAGCGTCGCCTGTTCCTGAGCGACAAGCGCGTCTCTCCCCTGCCGGGGCGGAGATTGATTCTCCTGCATGGAAGCGTCCGGCGTGTACCAGTCGCGGATCGCGCCGG
Source organism: Hyphomonadaceae bacterium (assembly GCA_027485145.1). Lineage (GTDB taxonomy): Bacteria > Pseudomonadota > Alphaproteobacteria > Caulobacterales > Hyphomonadaceae > Hyphomonas. Next base: position 34,075 of record JAIXRO010000141.1, read on the forward strand.
CATGGTCACCGCTGAGCACCTGCGCCGTGAAGCGCCGGACCGTTTCAATTGCAGGCATGGAGACTCCCTTGTCGGTAAGTCCCTAGCACGCCCGCTTTGTCTGGCTCAACGCACCTCCCGCCTTTGGCCCCGGTCTCCGAACCACCAGAGGGTCGCCGCCGTCGCCGCAAAGGTGGTCGTCTCGATGATGCCTGCCCGGGCGTCCGCCGCCGCGCCGAGATAGACAAGACCGGTGATGATCCAGAGAAGCAACGTCAGCAATGGCCTTGTCAGGGCCCGGACTGCGTTCACCCACCTGTAGCTATCGCCGATGGCCGCTTCGGCCGCCATCGATGACGCGAGCCCTTGCCAGGCTCCCGCCGTTTGCGCGAGGTCTTCCTGCCCCGCGAGTTCAGATGCCCTCGCCTTCATCTGAAGTTCTACCAGCGCCGCTTCGTGCTTCCAGCGCGCTTGTTCCTGCGTGTTTTCCTGCCGGCGCTCAATCAGCCCGGCGATCCGCCCGATCACCGTGCCAAGAAGACCGAAAACGCCGCCGCCCGCCGCGCTCGCGGCCAGTCCGATTATGTCCGCCATGAGATTGCCGCTCCCGGGTAAGTCCATGCGGCGGGTGTCTTCCGCCGGTCGAGATGAAGGAATGTCCGTCCACGGCCGATACCGGTGAAACCGCACGCCTTGGCGAACGCTAGGAGCGCGTGCCGGTCGTGGCCCGCGAGCGCGATATCCACGGCGATGCGCCGGTGACGCGATTCCACCGCGCCGCCGACCACCATGTTGCGCACCGCGCAGCGATGGCCGGAATTGATCCGGATTTTCTTGCCCACTTTTTCCCGCAGCGCCTCCAGCGCATCGAGGAATGCCGGGTCATGCCAGTATTCACCATGGCAGCCACCGGCCCTGCATTTGCAGGCCAGTTCCGCCGGGCGGAAATGCGGCCAGCGCCAGCCAGCCATCGAAAAATCCTTGTACGAAGCAATCAGCATTCCCGGATTATGCCTCCGCCCCGGACCCTGCCGGATTGGCGCTGCCCGAAAAAGTTCAGCGGCGAGCACGCTGCGCGGCTTCACATGCCTGTTTTCATGAAGGAAAAAGTCGATGCGCGGCGATGAAATATTTTCGCGACGGGCGCCGGAAATGGCCAGAAGTGAGGGATAAGCCGAAACTTATGCAACAAAACTCCGCCGTTCAGACCGGGTCAAACGAGAGCCAAAACGAGTCATCCCGGCTTTCGCCGGGATGACAAGGTGGTCCCTGGCAGAGTTGGTTTCGGACTACGCCGTAACAGTCTGCTTGCGCACGAAGCCGAGACCCTTGGCCAGCGCGGCGCGCGCGTCATCGTACTCGCGCACGAGCTGGTCCACGAACACTTGCGTCGGCATCCGGGCCTTGATGGCGCCGATGCCCTGGCCGCAGCCCCAGATGTCCTTCCAGGCCTTGGCTTCGGTATTGCCGCCGGAGCCGAAGTTCATCTTCGAAGGATCGCTTTCGGGCAGGTTGTCCGGGTCCAGGCCGGCCGCGATGATCGACGGCTTCAGGTAGTTGCCGTGCACGCCGGTGAACAGGTTCGTGTAGACAATGTCTTCCGCGCCGTACTGGGCGATGGCGTCCTTGTAGCCGTCCGGGGCGTTCGCCTCATCGCAGGAGATGAAGGCAGAGCCGATATAGCCAAGGTCTGCGCCCATCGCGAGCGCGGCAGCGACGGCGCCGCCATTGGCGATGGAGCCGGAGAGCGCGAGCGGGCCATCGAAGAATTCGCGGATTTCCTGGATCAGCGCAAAGGGCGACAGCGTCCCGGCATGGCCGCCGGCGCCGGTGCACACCGCGATCAGACCGTCGGCGCCTTTTTCCAGGGCTTTCTTCGCAAAGAACGTATCGATCACATCGTGCAAGACGATGCCGCCATAGGAATGGATCGCATCATTCACGTCCTTGCGGGCGCCGAGCGAGGTGATGATCACCGGCACCTTGAACTTCACGCAGGCTTCGATGTCATGCTCAAGGCGGTTGTTGGTCTTGTGGACGATCTGGTTCACCGCAAACGGCGCGGCCGGGCGGTCAGGATTTTTGAGATTGTACTCGGCGAGTTCGGTGGTGATCCGGTCCAGCCACTCATGGAGAACCGGGCCGGGACGGGCGTTGAGGGCGGGGAAGCTGCCGACGACGCCGGCCTTGCACTGGGCGATCACGAGATCCGGCGTGGAGATGATGAAGAGCGGCGACGCGATCACCGGGATGCGCAGGTTCTGAAGGATGGGCGGCAGCGACATGAGCGTTTGACTCCAAGAGGGAAAGTTCCGGACCAGAACCTAAACTCCGGGCGCGCCGGAGCAAGCCTTACGTTAGGGGAAGCGGCCTCACTTCGCGAGGTCCGGGTCGAGGGTCAGGTCATCGTCGAGTTGCACGCCGAACGCGTTCAGCATCATCGAGACCTGGGTGTACTGGCCGACCGTCATCACAAGGTCCATGCGCTGTTTTTCGGTGAGCGAGGACAGCTGCGCCCAGGTCGCGTCGGTGATGAAGGCGTCGGAGGTCAGCTCGTCGGTGGCGCGCAGCAAGGCGGCGTCGAGAGCGCGCCAGCCGGGAGCGTCGGGGCCAGCCTTGATGCGGGTGATCTCGTCGTCCGTCAGGCCGCACTGCTTGCCGATCCGCACATGTTGCGCCCATTCATAGCCGGACTTCCAGTTGAAGCCGGCGCGCAGGATGACGAGTTCGCGTTCGCGCGGCGCGAGGCTGTTGTAATCGGAAAGGATGTAACCGCCCCAGCGTCCGAAGGCCTTGTAGGCCTTGGGCGCGCGCGCGAGCGTACGGAAGATGTTGAACACCGGCCCCCGGCCGAACTGGGCGGCGAGCGCCTCTTTCTGCTCGGCGGTCATGTCCGCGTCGGCGAGGGGCTGAATTCGCGGGCTCTTGAGGCGCATCTGTCTGTTTCCTCCGGCGTTTCTCTTCGCCGGAGTAAAGGCCGAAGGCCGCAGCCGAACAAGACCCTCCGAATGTCAGATCGTGGCGGGCCCGAAGATCGGCGTGTTGGTCCGGTCGAGCGCCGATGCGCGGGTGCGCGCCGGATCGTCGGCGGCCTTGTCGATGGCGGTCTCGGTTGCGGCGTCAGCAATGCCGGTCACTGGCAGGCCGTTCTCCTGCTGGAAAGCGACCACCGCCCGGCGGGTGGCCTGGCCGAAGGCGCCGTCCACGCCGCCGGTGGCGATGCCGAGGGTTTCGAGGTCCTGCTGGAGTTCGCGGACCCGGGCGCCCCTGCTGCCGACCTTGAGCGGCTTGAGCGAAGGCGGCTCGGGCGCGGCGGCTGCGGCGAGGATGGCGTCCTCCCGCGCAACCGGCGCAAAGGTGTACGGCGTCTGGGTCACCGACAGCGCGGTTTCGGTCCATAGGATGCGCAGGTCCTCGTGATTGGCAGCGGCGGCCGCATTGGCATCACCCCGGTTGACGGCGCGCGACACCTTCACCGCATCGTTGGTGTCGGCAAGTTCGTTGAGGCGGTTGGTCTTCCAGAAGGCGGCGGCGACTTCGACCGACTTTTTGAGGTCGCGCTTGATGATGTCGGGATCGTTCGCGAGATCAATGCCGGCGGCTTCGCCATACCGAGTGTAGTTGTCCCGGCCGGTGAGCTGGATGAAGCCGCGGCCGCGGAATTTGTATCCGTCGCCCTCCTGCACGTTGCCGAGGTCGGCGCGGCCGCCATAGACGGTGTTGGCGATCAGTTCCGGCTTGCGGGCATGCTGTTTGGCGAGGATCGGATTGCGGCGATAAACCCGGAACGTCTTCATCAGGCCTTCGGCGGAATAGCTGAAACCTTCCTCGGTGTATTTGAGCCAACCGGTCTCAACCAGGCCTTGCCCGAAGAAGTGGCCAAGGCGCAAAGCCGTGTTGATTTCATAACGCTCGAGCACCTCCCACGACTCAATGATGGCCTTCATGTAGCGGCCCTGGGTGCCGAGCTTCAGAATGTCCCAACCGTTGCGGCCGGGCAGAAGCCTCGCGATGCGGTCAAGATCGACATCGCCCACACCTTTGATTGTCACGAACATTGCCATGTCATGCCCTCCCCACCGCCCGCAGTGCAGTCAGTATAGCAGGATTTGCAACAAATGGGTGACTGGCCGATCAGTCCTGGGGATCGCTGCCCTTTGTGCCCAGTAATCCACCAGCGAGGACGCCGGCCAAGGCCGCGATGATCAGCGTCTTGGTCGAACCACCACCGAGCGCGAGCCCGGTCAGCGTCCCCAGCGTGGCCTTCTGGCGCGCCTCGGCGACTTCCTTCGCGCGTTGTTCTTCAGCGCGGGCGGACAGGGAGCCGAACCAGAACACGATACCCGCCATGCCGACAAAGCCGAGGGCGATGATCGCGAGGGCGGCCCAGGTGCTCATGTGCTCGGCCAGGAAAAACGCGAGCGCGCCGACCGCCAGTACATAGGCCGTCAGCAGGAAGACAATTGCCACCAGCGTATAGCCTATGCCCTTCGCCCGCCGCGAGACGGCGCCGCCAACATCGACATTGGCGAGTGACATCAGCGAGGAGATCAGCGGCAGGAAGCGCATGGCGCAGGATCAGCGGCGCATCAGGAAGGCTGCGAGGAAGCCTACGCCGAATGCGACCAGCAGCGCCTCGAGCGGATGCTCGCGGGCCGTCTGGGTGACTTTCTTTTCAGCATTGCCGGCCTGCTTTTTCGCTTCAGCCAGAACGTCGCGAAGTTCTTCGATGACCTGCTGGGCGGGACCATTGGCTATGGAACTGGAAAACTCGGATGCCTGCTTTTCCGCTTTGCCGGCGATCGCGCTCAACACCTCGTCGAGATCGGCGCGCAGGGAGGCGAGACGGGCTTCGAGCTCTTCGGAGGTTTTTTCAGCCGCCGCTTTGACACGCTTGGCGGCGTTGGAAGACGAGTCGGACATTCTGATCACCCATGGTTGGCGGTCCAGTCCGGCGAGGGGGCCAGGACACCGCGAGGCTGAGCATTCCGATACGCCGGAACACTGAACTTACAGTATAGAACATGGATGAAATTGGGCGTGCTAGCCAATTCACGCAGGTGGAGAACCTGTAATGCAGCCGCCTCAGCCGCGGCCGATATGCGCCCGAAGCATCTGCAACCAGGCTTGTTGCCGGTGGACCATGCTGATCAGGTCGCCGGGATCACCTTCCGCGATCAGCCGGTCAAGCCAGAGACCAAGCACATTCGTCTGCGACTCGATCCAGTCACCCACCGGCCCGCTGACCGGCATGGGGGAGGACGCGAGGCGGTCCGAGGGCGAGTTGTGGACGGGACAGATCCGGCACGTCTCCGGCGTTTCAGACAGGTTGCCGGTTTCCATCGAGGGGGTGGGCAGGCTTCCGGTATGAGTTTGCCGGGACAGGCGCATGGCTTGGTCTCCAGTATTGCGAATAGTTCTCATTCGCATTTTGATCTGGCGCCGTCAAGCCGCGCGGACAGGTGTCGCGGTGTCCCAAAGGAAACGGTTCACAAGCCCCCCCGGAATGCCCTAAATCCCGCGCCATGCCCGATGACATCCTGACTTTCAGTGCCGCCTTTCCCGAAGCAACCGAAGCCGACTGGCTGCGCGAGGTCGAAAAGGCCTTGAAGGGCAAGGGCGCCGAGACGCTCACCCGCAAGACGGCGTACGGGATCGGCATCAAGGCGCTGTACCGCGAAAGCGATTTTGCGGGGGCCGGCGATCCGCTCGGCATTCCCGGCGTTGCACCTTTCCTGCGTGGCAAGACAGCTGCGCCGGACAAGTGGCTGCCCTGGGACATCCGTCAGGCCTTCGCGCATCCCTCGCCCGAACAGACCAATGCCGAAATTCTCCGGGATCTGGAGCGCGGCGTCTCGTCGATTGAACTGCGCATTGATGGTACGGGCGCAAACGGTGTGCAGCTGTGCACGGCGGAGGATTTCGCCGTAGCCCTTCGCGGCGTGGATGCGTCGATCGCAGCCGTCGCGCTCGACTCGGGCCGCGGCATGGGCGCGCGCACGGCCGGGCTGCTGGGTCAGTGGGCCGAGGGCAAAGGCGATGCAGCCAAGCTGAAGCTCGATTTCAACATGGACCCGCTCGGCGCGCTGGCGAAGACCGGCCGCATCGAAGGCGGGCTGGACGCGGCGTTTGCCAAAGTTGGCGGGCTTGCAACCGCGCTCGCCAAGACATTTCCGGCGGCGAACCTGCTGCGCATCGACGGCGCGCTGATTCACGAGGCAGGTGGATCAGAGGCCCAGGAACTCGGCGGCCTGATCGCGTCGGCCATCGATACGCTGAGGCGGATTGATGGCTCCCTGGGCGTCAGGGCGGCTGCAAACCGCATCGTGTTCGCCTTGGCGCTCGACGCAAATTATGGCGCCGGGATCGCGAAACTGCGCGCCGCACGGCGCCTTTGGGCGCGCTGCCTTGACGCGCTGGGCCTAGAGGCGGCGCCGATGCGCCTTCAGGCGATCACCTCGGCGCGCATGCTGACGGCATATGATCCGTGGACGAACATGTTGCGGAACACATCGGCCGCATTTGCGGGCGCCGTCGGCGGCGCAGATATCCTGACCGTTCGCGCCTTCAACGAAGCGCTGGGATTGCCCGAGGAACTCGGCCGCCGGATTGCGCGCAACACGCAGATCATCGCGATGGAAGAAAGCCAGCTGGGCCGCGTGGCGGATGCCACCGGCGGGGCCTGGTTCACCGAGACACTGGCAGACGATCTCGCCAAAGCGGCCTGGGCGGAGTTCCAGCGCATCGAGACCGAAGGCGGCTTTGCCGCGTCCCTGATGGCAGGCGCGTTCCAGGCGCGCATCGCCGCGGTGCGAGACGCGCGGGCGAAAGACGTCGCGCGGCGGAAGATTCCACTCACCGGCGTCAGCGAGTATCCCCTGCTGGAAGAAATTGCAGCACCCGTCGCCGATGTGACGGCGCCGAAAGAAAAAGCGGTGACGGACGCGGGCCTGAAGCATTTCGTGAAGGCCTTGCCGGCGCCCGGCGCAGCTGCCGTGGCTGGCGCGCTCGAACCGATCCGCCTCGCCGCGCCGTTCGAAGCGCTGCGCGATGCAGCCGCGCGCGCCGTTCGTCCGCCTGCGGTGTTTCTGGCAACACTCGGCAGCCTCGCGGAGTTTACCGCGCGGGCGGATTTTGCACGCAACCTGTTTGCCGCTGGCGGCATCGCCTCGAAGGAGCCGCCCGTGCCGCCGCGCACGACGGCCGAACTTGCCGCCGCCTTCAAGGCGTCCGGATGCAAGCTGGCCGTGCTGTGCAGCACGGACAAGATGTACGAAACAGAGGCAACCGCAGCGGCCGCAGCCCTCAAATCGGCTGGGGCGGCGCGCGTGTGGCTGGCCGGCAAGCATGAGGGCGACGGCATTGATGCCAACATCTTTGCGGGCGCGGATGTGGTGCACCTTCTCAAACTTGCGCAGGCCGAACTCGGAGTATCCGCATGACCAGCTTTCCAGACTTCACTAAGCTCGCGCTCGAGACGCCGGTCACCCAGACCGGCAAGCTGAACCTTGGCGAGACCTGGGAGACGCCGGAAGGGATTGCGGTGAAGACGGCCTATACGGCCTCTGACCGCGCAGGACTGGATTTCGTCGATGACTATCCGGGCCTCGCGCCGTTCGGACGGGGTCCCTACCCCACCATGTACACCAACCAGCCCTGGACGGTTCGTCAGTATGCGGGCTTTTCGACGGCTGAAGATTCGAATGCCTTCTATCGGCGCAATCTGGCGGCGGGTCAAAAGGGCCTCTCGGTGGCGTTCGATCTGGCCACCCACCGGGGCTACGATTCCGATCACGTGCGCGTCTCCGGCGATGTCGGCATGGCGGGCGTGGCGATCGACTCGATCTACGACATGCGCACCCTGTTCTCCGGCATTCCGCTGGACCAGATGTCGGTCTCGATGACGATGAACGGCGCGGTGCTGCCAATCCTCGCGCTGTATATTGCGGCGGCGGAAGAACAGGGCGTACCGCCGGAGAAGCTGGCCGGAACGATTCAGAACGACATTCTGAAAGAGTTCATGGTGCGCAACACCTATATCTATCCGCCAAAACCCAGCATGCGGATCATTTCGGATATCTTCGCCTACACCTCGCAAAAGATGCCGAAGTACAACTCGATCTCGATTTCCGGCTACCACATGCAGGAAGCGGGTGCGACCGCAGACCTCGAACTCGCCTACACGCTGGCGGACGGCATCGAGTATATCCGGGCCGGCGTGGCCGCGGGACTGGATGTGGACGCATTTGCGCCGCGCCTGTCCTTCTTCTGGGCGATCGGCATGAACACCTTCATGGAAGTCGCCAAGATGCGCGCCGCGCGCCTGATCTGGGCGAAGCTCGTGAAGGAGAACTTCAATCCGAAGTCAGACAAATCCCTCAGCCTTCGGACGCATTCGCAGACGTCCGGCTGGAGCCTGACGGCCCAGGACGTGTACAACAACGTCATCCGCACCTGCCTCGAAGCCATCGCGGCAGCAGGCGGGCAGACGCAGAGCCTTCACACCAACAGCTTTGACGAAGCGCTTGCTCTGCCGACGGACTTCTCGGCCCGCATTGCCCGCAACACGCAGATCCTGTTGCAGCAGGAAGCCGGCGCCTGCCAGTCCATCGACCTGTTCGGCGGCAGCTATTACGTCGAGCGCCTCACGCATGACCTCGCCGCCAAGGCGCTGAAACACATTGCCGAGGTCGAGGCGATGGGCGGCATGGCGAAGGCCATCGAGGAAGGCCTGCCGAAACTGCGCATCGAGGAGGCCGCCGCCAATACGCAGGCGCGCATCGACAGCGGCACGCAGACGGTGGTCGGCGTCAACAAGTTCCTGCTGGACGAGGATGAAGACGTCCCTGTGCTGAAGGTCGACAATGCGGCTGTGCGGCGGATGCAGCTTGAGAAGCTGGCGCGCCTGAAGGCGGAGCGCAATCAGGCCGAGGTGACGGTCAAGCTGGATGCGATTGCCGATGCGGCGGCGAGCGGCAAGGGCAACCTGCTGGAACTGGCGGTGGATGCGGCACGCGCGAAAGCGACTGTCGGTGAGATTTCCGAAGCCGTGGAGCGCAGCCAGGGCCGCCACAGCGCCGTCATCCGCTCGATCAAGGGCGTGTATGGCGGCGGTGTGAAGGGCAATGACAAGGCAGAGCACGCGCAGGCGCTCGCCGCGAAGTTCGAGAAGGCGCACGGGCGACGGCCGAAGATCTACATCGCCAAGATGGGTCAGGACGGCCACGACCGGGGGCAGAAGGTTGTCGCCTCGGCGCTGATGGACCTCGGCTGGGATGTCGAGATCGGGCCACTGTTCCAGACGCCGGAAGAGGCCGCCGCCGATGCGCGCAAGGCGGGCGTGGACATCGTGGCGGCCTCGTCGCTGGCGGCCGGCCACCTGACGCTGGTGCCGGAGCTGAAACGCGCGCTTGGCAACGAAGGCGCGGCGACTGCGCAGATCATCGTGGGCGGGGTCATCCCGCCGCAGGATTTCGACGCCTTGCGCACCGCCGGCGCCGCCGCCATCTTCCCCCCGGGCACCGTGATTGCGGACAGCGCGATTCGCATGCTCGAATTGCTGGACGGTAAAACGGATCCGGCCCTGACGGCAGCGGAATAGGAACCAGCGCATGATCATCACCACCACTTCCTCCATCGATGGCCGCCGAATCGTGGCCTACAAGGGCATTGCCTGCGGCGAGGTCGTGTTCGGCGCGCACCTTGGCAAGGACATCCTGGCAAGCTTCACCAACCTCGTGGGCGGGCGGTCGGAATCTTACGAAAGTTCGCTGCGCGAGACGCGCGACGGAGCGATCAGCGAGATGATCGAGGAGGCGAGGCGCCTCGGCGCCAATGCCATCGTCGGCGTGAAGTTCGATTATGGAGTCGTCGGCCAGCAGGGCTCGATGATGATGGTCGCCGTGTCCGGCACGGCGGTCGTGCTCGAGTGAGCGCGTTTGCGCTGACGGCTCCGGGAACCGAGGAATTCCTCACGTGCGCAGAGGCGTGCTTTGCCGCGCTTCCAGCGGTCATGCGGCAGGCGGCGGGCGATGTGCGTATTGTCGTCATGGACTATGCCGAGGATGAAGTCCTCGACGATATGGAAATCGACGACGCCCTCGAACTGACCGGGCTGTATGTCGGCACCCCGTTGACGCTCGAGAGCGTGACCCAGCCAGCGCTCGAGCGGCCGCTGATCTATCTCTACCGGATGCCCATCCTGTTCGAATGGGCCGCACGCGGCGACGCGACGATCGAGGAGCTCGTCACGCACGTGTTCATTCACGAACTGGGCCATCATTTCGGCTGGTCGGACGAAGAGATCGACGCCAAGCTGGCGGAAGAGGACGAAGGCTGATCGCCTGTTTGCAGACCTGCCAAAATATGACACCCCTCATGCTTCGGAAAGCGCAGGGGACACACGATGACACCAAAGATTCTTATGGCGAGCGTGCTGATTCTGGGCGCCTGTTCGCAAGAGGCTGCGACGCCAGCCTCGGATAGCCCGCTGGCTGAACAATCGGCGACGGATGCGGAAACGGCCAACGACGTGACGGGGACCTTGCCGGATGCGCCGGATGCGCCTGCCGAGCCGGTTCCGGTTCTGGCGCAAGTTTCGCCCGCCACCCCCGCCCCGGCCCAACCGGTTCAGCAAGCCGCTGCGGCGGAGCGCGATGCCCGCATGGTTGGCATCTGGGTGAACGAAAACAACATCAACAGCGGCGGCGGAGACTTTGCGTCCTACTCGACCGTCATGACGATGGAGCTGCATCCCGATGGCCGCGTCCTTCAGTACACGGAATCGGTGGGCGGCGGAGGCGACTGGTCCTATGACGGCGGACGGACGCTGGATTTCGACGGCCAGTGGCGCGCCGATGGCCAGACACTCTATGTCTATGCCGATCCTTTGCCGGATTTTACTCCGGCTGCGACCTATAGTTTTTCGGGTGAATACCTCGTCACACAATCAGACATGGGCCGCCTGATCTGGCAGCGCCGGGGATAACAGAACATAAACGAAGTGGGAGGACGTGCAATGACGGAACTTGATGGCCTCGGCCTCGCGCAGCTTGTCCGCGACAAGAAAATCTCGGCCTCCGAACTGCTCGACGCCACGCTCAGCCGCGCCGAAAAGGCGCAAGCGCGGGTGAACTGCTTTGCCGCCCTGTATCCGGATCTCGCGCGGGAACAGATCGCCAGGGGCGGTCTCGATGGGCCATACGCGGGCGTCCCGTTCGTGACGAAGGACCTCGCCGTCGGCATCAAGGGCGCACCGCTGACCGGCGGCAGCCGTGCCTACAGGGACACGGTGTCTGCGGACGATACCACCTTGACGAAGCGGTACCGCGAGGCAGGCCTCGTCTTCTTCGGCTCGACGACCACGCCGGAGTTTGGCCTGACGCTGACCACGGAATCCACACTCTACGGCCAGACCTGCAATCCCTGGGACCGCACGCGCATCGCGGGCGGATCGTCCGGCGGCGCGGCGGCGGCGGTCGCGGTAGGCGTCTTGCCGGTGGCGCAGGCGAGCGATGGCGGCGGCTCGATCCGCATCCCGGCGGCCTGTTGCGGCGTGTTCGGACTAAAGCCATCGCGCGGGCGCGTGCCGATGGGGCCGTCTCGCACCGAGGGCTGGAATGGTCTGTCCACGGTGCATGTGGTCAGCCGCACGGTCCGCGACAGCGCCGCGCTGCTCGACCTGACACATGGGCCGGAAACCGGCAGCCGCTATATCGCGACGCCGCCAGTGCGGCCTTATCTCTCGGAACTGGACAAGGATCCCAAACGCCTGCGCATCGCGCTCTGGCGCACGGCGCCGAATGGTACAAAGCCGGATGCAGACGCAACGGCTGGGCTTGAGGCGACGGCGAAACTGCTGGAAAGCCTCGGTCACATCGTGGTGGAGGCCGGTCCGATCCTGAACGGCGAGGTGCTCGGCAAGGCGGCGCTGTTCACGATCTCGGCGAATATCGCAGCCCAGCTCGATGAGCATGGCGAAGCCCGTGGACGGCCCGTCGCCGACGACGAGATCGAACCGATCACCGCCGGAATGGTGCACCTCGGGCGCACCGTTCCGATGGCGGAGCTTGCGAAGGCGAACAATGCCTTCATCACCGCGGCGATCCAGTATGAGCATTTCCTCGATGCCGGCGGCTTTGACCTGACCTTGTCCCCAACGCTGCACCGGGCTCCTGACCTATTGGGCACGATGGCGCTGACGGCGGACCGGCAAAAGATGGGCGAAGCGGTGGCGGGCTTTGCGCCGCACTGCGCCGTGTTCAACCAGATGGGCGCGCCCGCCATGTCTGTCCCGCTGCACTGGACAGCGCCGACGGCGACGGCGCCAGGCGGCCTGCCGATCGGCATGATGTTCGGGGCGCGCTACGGCGCCGAAGGCCTGCTGCTCAGCCTTGCGGGCCAGCTGGAACGTGCCGCGCCCTGGGCGCACCGGCGGCCGCCGGAGTGGGTCGGATGAGTGAGGAGACGCGCACCTGGCGCGCGGGCGGATGCCATTGCGGCGCCGTGCGGTTCGAAGCAGAACTGCCGCACGCCTTCGAGGTGGAGAACTGCAACTGCTCGATGTGCGCCATGAGCGGCAACATCCATGTCATCCTGCCCGCGAGCCGGTTCCGGCTTCTTCAGGGGGCGGACCATCTTGACGAATACACATTCAACACCGGGCGCGCAAAGCACCGCTTCTGCAGGACCTGCGGCATCAAGAGCTTCTATGTGCCCCGCTCAAATCCGGATGGCTATGCCGTGACCTGGCGCTGTCTTGATGACTGGGACAAGCTTGACGTTACCGTCTCGCCCTTCGACGGTCAGAACTGGGAGGCCAATGCGGGCCGCCTTGCCCACAAGTCGATCGACTAGGGCGCGCCGTCCTCTTCGCGGCGGCGCTCGTCCCTCCGCTCACGGAACTTCTCGAACCGCTCATGGCGCTTGCTGCGCTTCTCGAGGTTGGTGGCCATCATGTTCGCCACGAGGCCGCGTTGTTCAGCAGACAGTTCATCCATGCCGTCGAGCATGCGATTGGAAACCGTTTCGCGCGCCAGCCGGTCGGCAGCCCGCAACTCATCCAGCGCCGCGCGCGCGGCTGCTTCGTCATAGGGCTCTGCGGTAAGGATCTTGACGAACTTGCGTTCCGCCTGCCGGGCCGCTTCCACCTGCGGCCGGCCCTCGGCCAGGCTGTCGCGCAACAATTGGCGCACCGCGCCGCGTTCGTCCTGGCTGAGTTCGGAGCCCGGCCCGCCCATCATGCCGCCCGGTCCCGGCGGCGGACGCGGCGGAGACTTGAGAAAAATCCCTGCCAGAAGCCCGATCAGGACCAGATTGCCGAGCACCGACACGGTGAGCAGAAAGGGAAAGCGTCGTTTCGGTGCGTCGCTCATTCGACAATTCCTTCAGACAGCGCCGCCGGATCATATCCGATGGCCTCCTCAAGCAGGGCTTGCACGTCGTCCGTTTCGCTGTCGGCGCTCGCGGTGGGGGCCACCATCAGTCCCATGAACAGACCGGCGGCCAGCGCGGCGACGCCGCTCGCCGGCGCCCAGGGGGCAAACTTCGGTAAACGGAAGCCGCCTGCGGCGCGCTTCGGTTTCGGCGCCGATGCGATGAGCGCTTCAGTAAGCGCGGGCGACGGCAACACGTCCGGCATGCGCGCCAGCGCCGCGTCAAGCACGCGCGCCTCGGCGATGGCCGCCGCGAACCGTTCAGGATGGGCGGCGAGCAGCGCCCGGGCTGCAGCGCGCTCCGCGTCCGGGAAGGCCGATGGATCCGCGCCCCAGGCTTCGATGAGTTCAATCAGACGGTCTTCGGTCATGCGCTCTGGCTCCCTTCCAGGAGGTGTGCGCGCAAGGTTCGCCGCGCGCGGGCGAGAAGGCTTTCGAGGGCTTCAACACTGACGTCCATGATCTCGGCGGCCTCAGCCTGTGAATGTCCCTGCAAGGCGCACAGCGTCAAGGCGGCGCTCTGGCGCTCCGGCAGGGCGCTGATCGCCTGCTCGATGGCGCGCACGCGCTGTGACTGGTCCAGCGCCTCATGCGGCGCGAGGCGGGTATCGGCGAGGTCCGGCAACTCGCCGGGCAGCGATTCGCGGCGCTTGCGAAGCCGGTCGTAACAGAGGTTGAGCGCGACCCGGTGCAGCCAGGTCGAGAATTTAGCCCGCGGTTCCCAGCCGGGCAGCGCTTTCCAGGCGCGGATGAAGGTTTCCTGCGTCACGTCTTCGGCCTCGCCGCGGTCCGACAGCATGCGGGTGGCAAGACTGAGCACGCCGGGGCTGTAGCGGTTGACGAGCGCACGCACCGCAGCCGGGTCGCCCGCTGCGGCACGCGTGATCTGGTCAAGGTCCGACGAAAAGGCCACGCTGCAAGGTCTATCCGATTCCGGGCCGGAAACCCGAACAACAATGGCCAGGGGTAAGCAATCGCCATCTCATGGCTCCGGCCCGGCTCAGGGGTCCTTACTCGGCGGCCGGCTTGTCCCGCCATTTGCCGCGGTGCTCCTTCATCTTGGCTTTGGCAGCGTCCTGCTCAGCCGCCGTGATGTTGCCGTCGCCATCGGTATCGACCTTCGCGAAGTGCGAGAGATGCTCAGCGGTGAACTCGATTGAGCTCCACTTGCCGTCACCGTTGGTGTCAGCGGCCGCGAAACGCTCGGCGGATTTCTCTTCCATCTTGGCCTTGCGGGCTTCCATCTTGGCCGGATCGGGCTCACCCTTCGGTTTGCGGGGCTCCTTGCCTTCGCCCTTCTCGGCCCATTTCGCCTTCATTTCGGCGCGGCGGGCTTCGTGGGCGGATTTCATTTCATCCTGCGTGAGGAAGCCGTCCTTGTTGGCGTCGATTTCGCCGAACTGGACCAGCGCCGCCGCCTCGGCCTCTGCGCGGGCGACCGTGCCGTCACCATTGGTGTCGAGCTTTTCCAAGTGGCCGCCGCCCTTGTGACCGTGGGCGCTTGCAAGCATCGGGACGGCCAGCGCGAGTGTCAGCGCAGAGGCCGCAGCGAGTGTCAGTTTCTTCATGGGTGATCTCCTTTTTGATCCCAGCGAATGTCAAACGGGGAGACCTCAGGATTCCGTCGCTCGCAGGTGCAGTTTTTCGCGGGCAAGATGGTGAACGCGGGCTTTGACGGCCGAAATACGGGCCTCCAGGTCTTCGAAAACCTCTTCGCCGGCGGCCCGGCACATCCGCGCTTTCAGGCCATCCGGCATCTCGCCCTCGACCGGGCCGCTACCCAGCGCCAGGCGCTGCAATTGCTGCATGCCGGACAAAAGGTTCAGCGCCGCGCGCAGGAAACACCAGTCTTCGCTGTCCGCCCCGTCCGCGTCCGCGAGTCCCGAAAGCGCACGAGCGGTATTCGGGCGCACGAGATCCGGACGGGCCCGCTGCAGCATTTCCTGCTGGGCCATGAACTCGATATCGATGAGGCCGCCTTCGGCGGTCTTGAAGTCCCATAAGCCATAACCCGGTTTCTCGCGGTACAGGGTCCGGCGCATCTCGGAGACATCGGTGGGTATCTGTTTACGCCTTGGGCTGCGGGCGCGGGCACAAATCGCGTCGGCCGCCATCTGGTGCACGGTTTCACCCAGCGCTGCGTCACCGGAAACAAACCGGAGGCGCGTCAACGCCATGTGCTCCCAGGTCCACGCCTCCTCGTTCTGGTAATGGCTGAAACCGCCGAGGTTCACCGCGACCGGCCCGGCGCGGCCGGATGGGCGCAGCCGCATGTCCACCTCATAGAGCTCCCCTTCCGCCGTGGGCGCTGTCAGGCCCGTGATCAGGCGCTGCGTCAGCCGGGTGAACCAGGTCTGGGCATTGTCACTCGCCGAGTCGTAGATGACGATCAGATCAAGATCGGAGCCGGCGGTCATTTCTTCGCCGCCCAGCTTGCCCATGCCAAACACGGCCCAGCGCCCATCCACCGGCCCGTAGCGGCGCGCCGTCTCGGCCTCGGCCACAGCCGCCATGTATCGAATCGTATCGTCGGCGAGCCGGGTCCAGACAAGCGCGGCCTCCTCCGGGCGGATCAGGCCATGCAACAGCCGGTGCCCGGTCAGGAAACTCTGTTCGCGGTGATACCGGCGCCAGGCATCAAGCGCGATGTCGAATGTCTCAGCCGCTGATGCGTTCGGGGCAACCGGCACGGCGTTCGACACGAGGGCTTCCAGCAAATCCGGACGCCGCGCGAGAATGCGCGCGAGCCGCGGCGCGAGTGCCAGCGTCGCGACAAGATCGGACAACAGATCCGGCCGGGCGAGCAGCATCGACAGGGTCTGCACCCCGGACGACAAGCCTTCGAAGAACCGGGACGTCCACAGGAAAGCCTGGTCCGGCTCGCCCGTCTCGCCCATAGCCTTAAGCATGCCGGGCAGGATCGCCGTCAGCAATTCACGTCCGCGCGCCGTCCGTGTCGCGGGCACGCGGCCCCGGTGCCAGTTACGGATCGTGTCGATGGCGGAGGACGCATTCGAGAAGCCGAGCCCGGAGAGTGTTTGCACCGTACCCGGATCATCATCGACGCCGGTGAAGACGAGATTGCCGAGCCCGTGCGTTTCGGCGGCGCGGCCCTCCTGCGCAAACAGACCGTCATAGGCCCGCTGAATTTCGCGCCGGGTGTCCAGCAGGTCACGGTCGAACGCATCCAGCGAGTCGTAGCCGCAGAGAAAGGCGAGGCTTCCGCGCTCGGGCGGATCGGCGGGCACGGTATGCGTCTGTTCGTCATGGCGCATCTGGATCCGGTGTTCGACATTGCGCAGCGCGCGGTAGGCAACCGTCAGGGACTCCGCCGTTGCGCGCGACACAATGCCTGCCGAGCGGAGCGCGGCCAGCGCACCAAGCGTCGTGTTGTCGCGCAAGTCCGGATCGCGGCCACCGAGGATCAGCTGCTGGGTCTGAACAAAGAATTCGATTTCGCGAATCCCGCCGGGGGCCAGTTTGACGTCCGGCGAGACGGTGCTGAAATCGTCTGCGCCGACCTTCGTGTTGATCATCCGCTTGATGGCCTGGATGTCGCCGACCGCCCAATAATCGAGATTGCGCCGCCAGACATAAGGCTCGAGGCGTCGCAGGAATTTCGCGGCCGCGGCGGCATCCCCCGCCGCAAACCGGCCCTTGATCCAGACCATCCGTTCCCAGTTCTGGCCCGCGCTCTCGTAGTACAGTTCTGCCATCTCGGTCGAAACAGCGAGTGGCGTAGAGCCCGGATCTGGGCGCAGGCGCAGATCGGTGCGGAAGACGTACCCGCCGGCGGTCGTGTCGTGCATGATCCGCACCACATCGCGCACCACCTTCTGCGCCGCCTCGCTGGCTTCCAGCTTTCCGCCGCTGAACCGGCCAGGTTCGTAGAACACCGCGATGTCGATATCGCTTGAATAGTTCAGTTCGAACGCGCCCATCTTGCCGAGGGCGATGGCGAACAATCCCTCGCCGCTCAATCCGCGCGCGCCGAGCGCCGCACGAAAGGCTGCTTGCAGACAGTCTCCGGCGAACTGCGTGAGGCCGCGCGTCACCTCCATCACGTCGCGCGCGCCGGAAAGATCGTCGCCTGCGAGCGACAGATGGGCTTCCAGCTTCGCTGCGCGCAGCGCGGCCATCGTTTCCTCGACACTGGCCTGCGGTGACAGATTGGCCACCTGCTTCAGCGCGCTTTCGAAGCTGACGCCCACACCGCGTTCTAGGAGCCGGCGGAGATACGGCGCATGCGGCGCCGCAGCATCGAGGGCCGCAACAGAATCGGAGGCGATCGGGCGGAAAACCAGCATGCTCAAGGCTTAGACGAGGCCGCCGCGCGGGACAAATCCAATCCATGGCAGCCCCGTCCGGCCAGAGACCGCGGCGCCGAAGCCTGTTTCAGTTACCCTGCCGGTTTGCTATCAGGCTCTGATGAAAACCCTGCTCGCCGCCGCGTTCATTGCCCTCCTCGCCGAAGCCCCGCTTGCCGACCCTGAGGCCGAAGCCCGGGCGCAGTCGCTGATGCGGGAGATCCGGTGCGTCGCCTGCGAAAACGAGCCGGTCTCGCAATCCTCGGCGCCGATTGCCGAGGACATGCGCGTCCGAATCCGGGAACTCGTCGCCTCCGGCGCGTCCGACACCGAGGTGCGGGACTGGTTTGTCAGCCGGTACGGCGACTTCGTGCTGTTCCGCCCGCCTGCGCGAGACTTCTCCGGCTGGCTGCTCTGGGGGCTGCCCTTCCTGTTGCTTGTCCTCGGCGGCGCGACGGCCCTGTTCCTGACCCGGAAAGCCGGTGCCCGGTCGCCTGTGATCGAGCCGGAAGACGTCTGACCCCGGATGAAGGGTCCTGCAGAGACCGGTTCACATCCTGCGGAAATCACCTAACTGTCTTTTAATGACCACATTGCCTGTGGCATGTTTATGTTCTGTCACGTCGCCGGAAATGGCGGCATTTTCAATTCTCTGGAGAGATTGATGAACAAATTTGGCGTTTCGGCCCAGACGCTTGTTGCGGCGGCTTTCGGCGCAGCGATCATGGGCTCGGCGGTGGCTGTCCCTCGCCTGCTGGCCCCCGAGGCCGGCGCGCAACCGATCGCGATCCAGGCGCCCCCCGGCGCGCCACTCAGCTTTGCGGACCTGATCGAAAAGGTCGAGCCGGCCGTCGTCTCGGTTAACGTCGTTTCGACGCAGGAGATCAGCGAACTGGGCGACATGAACGAGTTCTTCGAACAGTTCCGCGGCATGCCAGGGCTTGACGAGTTTTTCGAGGAGCGCCGCCAGCAGCAAGAGGAAGAGCAGGAAGATCCGCGTTCGCGGGAGGCCCGCTCGCTCGGCTCCGGCTTCTTCATCTCCAAGGACGGTCTGGTCGTTACCAACAACCATGTCGTGGAACGCGCCACCCAGATCCAGATCGTCATGAGCGACGGACGCGAGCTCGATGCCGAACTCGTCGGCGCCGATCCGCTGACCGATCTCGCCGTCGTCCGGGTCAAGGAAGCGGGCCCATACCCTTACGTGAAATTCGGCACCTCGAAGGACATCCGCAAGGGTGACTGGGTCGTCGCGCTAGGCAACCCTTTCGGTCTCGGCGGCAGCGCCACGGCCGGCATTCTCTCGGCCGATGGCCGCGAGCTCGGCGCCGGCAGCCCCTACACGGACTTCCTGCAGATCGACGCCCCGATAAACCGGGGCAATTCGGGTGGCCCGACCTTTGACCTCAAAGGCAACGTGATCGGCGTCAACTCGCAGATCCTGTCCCCCAGCGGCGGCTCGGTCGGCATCGGTTTCGCGATCCCTGCCGAACTGGCCAAGGAAGTGACCGACACGCTGATCAAGTCGGGCCGCGTGTCGCGCGGCTGGCTCGGCGTCCAGATCGGTGACCTGCCGCCGGAGTTTGCAGAGGCCCTCGGCATCGAAGGCATCGAAGGCGCGTTGATTGCCGACGTCACCATCGGCAGCCCGGCAGAACGCGCGGGCTTGAAGCGCAACGACATCATCCTCTCGGTGAACGGCCAGAAGGTGACGGACTCGACGTCCACCACCCGCGTCGTCGCCAAGCTGATCGCGAACACGCAGAACAAGTTCGACATTCTCCGCGACGGCAAGTCCCAGACGATCAACGTCACCGTCGGCGAACGCCCTGCTGACCCCACCGCGGCAAATCCGGCCACCGGCGGCGGCAACGGCAAGGCCGAAAAGGATGCGCCTTCGGCCGTCCCCGGCGCCTTGTTGAAGGATTTCGGCGTCCGCCTCGCCCCGATGGATGCGGCCGTGCGCTCGAACCTCGGCCTTCGCGCAACGGACTCAGGTCTCCAGATCACTGAAGTGGTGAAAGGCGGCATCTTCGAAGAGGCCGGCTTTGAACCCGGTATCGTGATCCTCGAAGCCAACGGGCGTCCGGTGCCGACCGTCGATGCGTTCGAGCGCGCGATTGCAGAGGCCAAAGCTGCCAATCGCACCAAAGTCCTGCTTGCCCTGCGTATCGGCCAGGTCACGAACTACCGCACGATCGATATTCCCAAGTAACCCCAGCGTAATCGGAGCCCAGGATGGCGGACACACTTCACCATCGTTCCCTCAAAGTCCTCGTCATTGAAGACGATACCGAGATGGCGAACTTCATCGAGAAAGTGCTCGCAGATGCGGGCCACGATGTGGAGTGTGCCCATGACGGAACCGCCGGTCTCGCCCGCGCCCGCGCGTCGGAATTCGACGCGCTGGTGGTGGACCGAATGCTTCCGGAGAAGGATGGTCTCACGCTGATCCGGGAGTTCCGGGACGCCGGTGGCACCACGCCGGCCCTGTTCCTCTCCGCCCTCGGCGACGTGCAGAACAAGGTTCAAGGCCTGAAGGCCGGTGCTGAAGACTATCTCGGCAAGCCCTTCGTGCCGGCGGAACTCGCCGCGCGTGTCGAAGCCCTCGGGCGCCGGCAGGCCGGTGAGCCCCAGGTCACGACCCTCAAGGCCGGCGATCTGGAAATGAACCTGCTGACCCGCAAGGTCACCCGGGACGGCAAGAAGATCGATCTCCAGCCACGCGAATTCCGCCTGCTCGAGTACCTGATGCGCCATGCCGGGCAGGTCGTCACCCGCACCATGCTGCTCGAAAAGGTGTGGGACTATAACTTCGATCCCCAGACCAATGTGATCGACGTGCATGTCTCGCGGCTGCGCGCCAAGATCGACAAGGACTTCCCGGAGCCTCTGCTGCAGACGGTCCGCGGCGCGGGTTACCGCCTGCAAGGCTAGACGAAACGGAGGGGGCGTGGCACGCGTCACCCATGAAGCTGCCCCTGCAATGGCCGGCCTGGCTCCGTTCTGAGCGCATCTCCCGTTTGTCCGCGAAACTCGCCGGGCGCCTTCCTCCTATGCCGAGCCTTGACCGCCTTCCCATCCCGGAAGGCGTGCGCAAGGCGATGCCGATCTTCGTGCGGACCACGACCTTCAAGCTCGCTTTGCTCTACAGCACGATGATTGCCGTCTTCTCGGGCGCGTTGCTGGCGTACCTCTACTATTCGACCGTCTATTACATCCGCGTCGAGTCCGAGCGCCGGATCACGGTCGAGTTCGAACAGCTCGCCAACGCCTACTATACCGGCGGCATGCAGCGCCTCAGCCAGGCCGTTTTCGAACGCATGACGCTGTCAGGCTCGCCCTTCTACTATTACCTTGAAGACACGGCCGGGCAGAAGATCGCCGGCCACTTCCCGCGGCTGCCGGACGACCCACCGGAGGCCGGCATGAAGACGGTCTATTTCGACTTTGAACTGCCCCAGACCGACGGCTCGAAAGTGCTGCGTCCCGCTGCCGGGCGGATCGTGCGTCTGCGCGACAATGGCGGCGCGCTGATGGTGGCGTTCGACACGGCGCAACAGACCGTCATCGTGGACCGGATCCAGAGCGCCATCCTCGTCGCCGCACCCGTCGCGCTGATCCTCTCCCTGTTTGGCGGGGTCCTGATCACCCGCGGCGCAGCTCGCCGCGCGGAGGAACTCGCAAAAACGGCCGAGGCGGTGATCGGCGGCGAACTCAGCCGCCGCGTGCCCATGCGCGGCACAGGCGACGAGTTCGACCGCCTCGCGCAGCGCATCAACGCGATGCTCGACCAGATCGGCAAGCTGGTGGAAGCCTCGCAGAATACCGGCAATGCCATCGCCCACGACCTGCGCTCACCGCTCACGCGCCTGCGCAACAAGCTGGAAATCGCGCTGTCGGCGCCAATGAGCGAGCAGGACGCGAATGCGACGCTTGGCGAAACCGTCGAGGAAGTGGACCGGGTGCTCGACACGTTCAACGCCATCCTCCGCCTTGCCCGGCTGGACGCCGGCACCGAGGGCCTGCGCGTGCGCATGGACCTCAGCGAAGTGGCCGAAGAACTCACCGAACTGTTCGAGCCTGCCTGCGAGGAAGCGGGTCTCGCGTTCCGTAGCCAGATCACGCGCAATCAGCTCGTGCTCGGCGACCGGGAACTGATCGGCCAGGCGATCTCCAACCTGATCGACAATGCCATCAAGTATACGCCGGACGGCGGCTCCATCGCCGTGAGCGTGATGCGTGGGCCTGAAGCGATGGTCGATCTCATCGTCACGGATACGGGACCCGGCATCCCGGAATTCGAACGCCCGAAAGTCGTCGAGCGTTTCCACCGTCTGGACTCTGCGCGCACGCAGCCGGGCTCTGGCCTCGGCCTGTCGCTGGTTCAGTCGGTCGCCGACCTGCACGGCGGCGCGCTGATACTGGCTGACGGGAACGGCCCGAAAGACCGGCCCGGCCTCAAGGCAACGCTGCGGCTTCCGCGGGCTTGATTGCGCGGCCACCGGGCCACATGCCGAGCAGACCGGCGAGGCCTATGAGCACGACGCCGAGATAGAGAACGTCCACAAGCGGATTGAAATAGACGCGGAAAACCCAGCGCGCTTCGCCGTCCACGTCGCGCTGTTCGCCGAGCGCCGCATAGAGATCGCCGGTGCCGGTCTTGTAGATGGCCGTCTCGGTAGTCGGCATCGCGGCCGCGGGATAGAAACGCTTCATCGGCTCCAGCACCGCTGTCTGCGCGCCCCGGCGCGCGGTCAGTACCGCCCGGTCCGCGTACCAGTTCGGTCCTTCGATGGAGCTGATATCGTCCAGCGTGATCACCCATCCGGCCACCGTATCCGAACCACCGACCGGCAAGGCCAGGGTTGCCTCATACCGCCCCGTCGTCTCGACCACAGCGCCGATGACGAACAGACCGAGCCCCGCATGCGCCAGCGTCATCGCCCAGACCCGGCGCGGCATCTTGAAGACGCGGCCGAACGTGATCGCCCGGCGCTTCAATTCCCAGGCCGCGCCGAACACGAGCCAGAGGCCCAGGGCGATACCGAACGCGGCCCCGGGCGAGATATCGAGCGGGCCGACACCGAGCAGTACGAACAGCAGGACGAGCCCTGCCCCGCCCGCCGCCCAGCGCAGCCAACCTTTCAAATCCGCCTTGCCCCAGGCCCACGCCTGCACGATGGGTAAGAGGATCAGGATCAGCACGAGGATCGGCACGAAGGTCAGATTGAAATAGGGCTCGCCCACCGAAATCGTGCGGCCGAACGCTTCCGCAATGAGCGGGAACAGCGTGCCGAGCAGCACCGTCAAGGCCGCCACGATCAGCACGACATTGTTGGCCATCAGTGCGCCTTCACGGCTGACCAGAGTCCACGCCTTGCCGCCCTCCAGCTTCGGCGCGCGCCAGGCAAACAGTCCGAGCGCAAAGCTGCCATACACGAGCAGTCCGATCAGAAGCAGCGTGCCGCGTTCCGGATCAACCGCAAAGGCATGGACAGACGTCAGCACGCCGGAGCGCACGAGGAAGGCGCCAAGGATCGAGAACAGGAAAGAGAGCACGGCAAGCAGCGCCGTCCATGCGGCAAAGCCTTCGCGTTTCTCCGTCACCACCACCGAATGCAACAGCGCGGCGCCGATCAGCCACGGCATCAGGGACGCATTCTCGACCGGATCCCAGAACCACCAGCCGCCCCAGCCCAGCTCATAATAGGCCCAGTAGGAACCGAGCGCGATGCCGATGGTGAGCGGCGCGAAGGCTGCCAGCGACCAGATCCGCGCCTCCTTCGCCCAGACGCGGTCAATGCGCCCTTCCATCAACCCGGCGGCGGCCAGCGCAAACACGAAGGAGTATCCGACATAGCCGAGATAGAGCATCGGCGGATGGATCGCGAGAGCGGGGTCCTGCAGCAGCGGATTGAGTTCCGCGCCCTGGAAAGGTGCAGGATCAAGCCGCAGGTAAGGCGAGGAGGCAAACAGCAGATAGGCCAGCGCGCCGGTGGCCAGCAGTCCCTGCACGCCGAGTGCGCGCGCCTCGAACACTTCGCGGCCGGTGCGCATTCCGCCCGCCGCCGCGGCGCCGAAGCCCAGCGTGACGAGGCACCAGAGCGCCATCGAGCCTTCATGGTTTCCCCATGCGCCGGCGATCTTGTAAACCATCGGCTTCAGCGTGTGCGAGTTGTTGGCGACCAGCGCGACCGAGAAATCGGACGTCACGAACGCATTGATCAGCGTAAGGAAGGAAAGCGCCATCAGCCCGAACGCGGCGACAGCAATCAGGCCCGCGAGCTGGCGTTCCCCGCGCAGGCCGAACACGCCCTGGGCGAGGGACAGTGCAAGCGCAAGGAAGGCCGCGACATGGCCGGCTTCGATCATCCGCCCGCCTCGAGCGGCTTGAGTTCGCGCGGCTGGTAATTCTCGTCATGCTTCGCGAGCAGCTGCTTCGCGGTGAACTGACCCGCCGCATCGAACGAACCGGTTGCCACAACGCCCTGCCCCTCGCGGAAAAGATCGGGCGCGACACCCGTGAAGCTCACGGTGATCGTGTTCGGGCTGTTGTCGATGACGGTGAACTGCATGGTCGCGCCGCCGTCCGTATAGGTCAGTGTGCCCGGCTCGACCCAGCCACCGACCTTCACTTCCTTGCCCGCTCTCGGCAGCCCTTTTTCCGCGAGGACTTCCGGCGTGTAAAACAGGTTGGCGTTCTCACGCAGCGCGAAATAGGCGAGCACCGCCGCCGCCAGCACCAGCAGCGCGGCAATTCCAAACGTGTACAGGCGGCGAGTCCGGGCTCTCATCCCGTACGGTATAGGGCGCAGCGGGGTCTTTGGGGAGTGCGGCAATACGGCGGGTTACTGCGGCGGGGCCGCCTCGCCCGTCTCGCCGATCGCCTCGATCATCGCGCGGAAGCGTTCGCGGCGGGGGTCGTCCTCGGGCAGGCGGGCATAGATATAGCGCATGGCCTGCTCGGCCTTTTCCTGGTCACCGGCCTGCGCCGCCCCCATCGCCGCGAACATGCCGGCGCGCACCTGCGTTTCGTCCAGCTCGTACGCCCGCCCGAACATGCGCGTGGCGTCCGGGCTGACGGCGCCGCCGCCCAGTTCCACGAGCACATCCCCCAAAGCAACAAGCGCCGGCACAAAATCCGGGTTGCGCCGCAGCGATGACTGGTAGGCCCTCAGCGCATCTTCCGGACGGCCCTGCGCGCGCAGCATCTCGCCAATGAAGAAGTGCGGCTCCGGCGCTTCAGGCTGCTCCTTGATCGCCTGTTCCAGCCGCGACAGCGTCTCTGCGGGTGACAGCGACTGAGGATCGTTACGGATCTTTTCCATCAGCGCCGCCTGCCGCGAGCTCATCGGCTGGTCTGCCATGCCCGGCTGCCCGATCACGGCATACCCCGCCGCGCCCGCGAGGACGCAGACGCCGAGGATGATGGCGTTGGTGCGGGAAAGCGTCGGGCGTGTCATGGGCGCGGGAACCGGAGTGTGGCGCTGAGGCCGCCCAGGGAGGCGACGCCAAGCTGAAGCTCGCCCTTATGCAACTCGGCGAGTTCCTTGACAATCGACAGCCCCAAACCGGTGCCGGGCATGGTTTCATCGAGGCGAACGCCGCGCTTCAGCGCCGCTTCCCGCTCGGCCTCGGTCAAGCCGGCGCCATCATCTTCAACCGTGATCACCAACCCCTGCGCTGTATCCGAGATGCTGACCCTGACTTCGCTTGCGGCCCATTTGCAGGCGTTGTCCATCAGGTTTCCGGCCATCTCCTCAAAGTCCTGCTGCTCGCCGCGGAACACGGCAGACGTTGCGCCTTCCACGGTTACGTCGATACCCTTGGCATCGAACAGGCGGTTGAGCAGCCGGGCGAGCCCGTCGATCACCGGGCGTACATCCGTCCGGGCCCCGATGGTTTCGGCCCGGGCCGCCATCCGGGCCCGCTTCAGGTAATGCTCGACATTGGTCTGCATGGCATCGGCCTGGCGGCGTACGACGGTGTCGAGCTGCGATTGACCCGAGGCTTCATTCTTGAGCACGGCGAGCGGCGTCTTCAGCGCGTGCGCCAGGTTGCCCACATGCGTTCGCGCCCGCTCAACGACCTCCCGGTTGTGTTCAATCAGCTTGTTCAGCTCTTCCGTAAGCGGACGGACTTCGGCGGGATGGTCGCCGACGAGTTTCTGCGTCTCTCCCTCGCGCACCCGCGCCACATCGGCTTGCAACCGCACGAGCGGATTCAGCGAATAGCGGATCCCCAGCAACATCGCCGCGAACACCCCGCCAAAGAGCGCGATCATGGTGCCAAGCAACAAGTTTCTGAACCGCGTCGCCGCCATGTCGTTCGGCGTGCGGTCAGCGGCTGCCACAAGGATGAGCGGCGTCGGCCGGTTCTCGATGACGATCGCGAGCACAGCCACGCGGGAGCGCTGGTCTGCCGGTCCGTCATAGTTCCCATATTGGGTGACGCCCGGCGCGCCCACCGCCCTGGATATCAGGTCCGGCGTGATCGGGACATCCTCATCCCAAAGGCTCTTCGAGCGGAAGTCACCCGCGATTGTCTGGTCGGGATTGATGGCAACTACCGCCCAATACTGGCCGGAATACTGCGTCTGGAAACGCGCGTCGCTCGGAAAATAGGTGCGTTCGGTATTGGTCACGCGCCCGTCCGGCAGGATCGAATCCTCCCGGATCAGTTCCCGCGACAGCGTGATCAGCGTTTCCTGAAGGTCCCGTTCCACCAGCGCCAGCGTTTGCGCGCGGTACACGGCCGAAAGCGCAACAGCGCCGCCGAACAGCACCAGGAGACCCCAGATGGTCGCCGCGATCGTGATACGCCGGGCCAGGGACACGCTCGACCAGCGGTCAATCAGGCTCTTCTGGGATGGTCCGGCAGCCTCACGCATGGAGGCGGTTTAGCCTCTATTCGCGTCAGCTCGCAACGCGCGCCTCATCTTCGGGCACGATCAACCTGTAGCCAAGGCCACGTTCGGTCTGGATCCGGTCCTGGCCGATCTTGCGCCGGAGCCGGCCGATGAAAACCTCGATCGTGTTCGAATCACGGTCGAAGTCCTGATCATAGATATGCTCGACCAACTCCGTGCGCGGCACGACGCGGCCTTGATGATGCATCAGGTAGGAGAGCACGCGGTATTCGTGCGCCGTCAGCTTGATCGGCTCGCCGCCCACCGTCGCCCGCGCGGCGCGGGTATCGACCATCAGCTTGCCGCACTCGATCGTCGCCGCCGAATGCCCGGTCGCCCGGCGCAGCAGCGCCCGCAGGCGTGCCAGCAATTCTTCCGTGATGAAGGGCTTGGTCAGGTAATCGTCGGCGCCGGCATCGAAGCCGGAGACTTTCTCGCTCCACTGGTCGCGGGCTGTCAGGATCAGAACCGGGAAGGCCTTACCCTCCTTGCGCCAGCTCTTGAGCACGCTGACGCCGTCGAGCTTGGGCAGGCCGAGATCGAGGATGACCGCATCATAGGGCTCGGTCTCGCCGAGGAACTGACCATCCTCGCCATCCGCGGCGAGGTCCACGGCATAACCGGCTTGCGACAGGGCGTCCGCCAGCTGGCGGCGCAGGTCGGCGTCATCTTCAACAACCAGGATTCTCATGTGTCTTGCCTCGTCAAAGTCCAGTTTGCCGAATCAGTCGCCGCGCCCACGAACGATGTTGCCCGTTTGGGCATCGACCATCACACGAACCAGGCGTCCGTCACCGGTCTGCCATCGGATGTCGTAAATTGCGCCGCCGGAGGATTGGGAATACAGGTCCGCACTGATCAGAACGCCGTCCCGGCCATACTCCTTCCGCAGTGTCTGCTCGATCTCGTCGAACGGCACATGCAGACCCTGCTTGCGGGCGTCGCGCGCTTCGCTTGGCGAGAACTCGGCACCCCAGCCCTGATCCTGTCCCTGTGCAAGGGCGACGGGGGCTGCGAGGGCGCCAAGGATGGCAAGGAGAGCAAGTGTGCGTTTCATGAGGCTCCATATGCTGGCAAGGCTCTGAACATGAAGTGAATGGTGCAGTTCTTCTGCAGTCATCCAGCGCTTGCGCCTTTCAGGCGAGCCCGAAGACCCACATACCCGTTAAACTTTGATAAAATATATCTAAACTTACAGAGCGTTAGATGCAATCCGCCGAACACGGTCAGGGCGTCAGCGCCCCTCAGCCCACTTGCGCAGCCCGTCATCGCGCGGGTCGCTGAGCACGATCTCCACGCGGACGTAAAGGTCTCCCGGCGGCGTGATCTGAACGCCCTTCCCCTTCAGGCGAAGTTGCGCCCCGGTATTGGTGCCCGCAGGAATCTTCAGCGAAACCGGGCCGGACGGCGTACGCACGTCCACCGTGCCCCCGAGCACCGCGGTGCGCAGGTCGACGCTCAAGGCCATCCGCAGGTCCTTTCCCTCCCGGGTCCAGATTGTGCTCGGCAGCACATCCACTTCCAGCAGCGCGTCTCCCGGAGGGCCGCCCGACGGCGAAGGATGCCCCTGGCTTTTGAGGCGCAGCGTCTGGCCGCTGATCATGCCGGCCGGAATATTGACGTCGAGCGCGCTGCCATCCGCCATCGCCATCCGGCGGCGCGCGCCGGTCACCGCATCCTCGAATGCAATCTCGACCCGGTAACGCACGTCCCGGCCCTTCTGCGGCCCCGGATTGCGCCGCCGGGCGCCGCTGCCGAACATGCCGGAGAGAATATCCTCGAACGGGTCGCCCTGCGCGCCCGCGCCGCCTTCCCAGCGTCCGCCGCCCGGAAAGCCGCCACCACCGAAGCCTTTGGGATTTCCGTCCCCGTCAATCTCGCCGCGGTCGAACTTTGCGCGCTTTTCCGGATCGCCGAGTATCTCGAACGCACCGTTCAGCCGCTTGAATTCTTCTTCCTTCGCCTTGTCGCCGGGATGCTGGTCCGGATGCAGCGTCTTGGCCTTTGCGCGGAAGGCCTTCTTGATATCGGCCTCCGACGCCGACCGGGACACACCAAGGATGGAATAGGGATCGAGCACCAGGCCGGGCTCCTCGCCGCGCATTGAATCAGAGCCTTACAAGTAAGGTGATCCGGGACCGATTGAAAGCCATTCACCTCTCCGCCCGTCGGGTCCGACCTCGGCCACGCGCATTGCAATCGTTCCGGCTGGCACGCCGTAGGTGGCAGCGTCCAACTCAAGCGCGCCGCCAAACCCGCTGCCGGTGTCGAACTCGGCAACGAAACGCCCGATATTGGGCCCCTCGGCGAAGGTCCAGCTGTCGGCAATATCCGGCCCGCGCCGCAACCAGTTGGCAACGCCGCCGCGCACCCGCAAATGGCAAGCCTGCCAGGGCAAGGACGCCCGCCGGTCAAAGCGAAGGATCTGCTCGCCCGAGGCGCCGCGCGCCCGCCACCGGAGATCCATCCCAGGTTCGGCCCCGGACACATTCGCCCGCTGAACGGCAGTGTCCAGCAGCACGAGGCGCGCCCCCGCCGCCGCTGGCCCGCTTCGGCTGCCACCCTGCCCGCGCAACAATCCGCCCAGCTGCCATTCGTCCGGACCGGTCAATTCGGCCTCGGTGAATTGCAGGAATTCCCATCCGTCCGCTGTCTCGAGCAGCGCCGCATTGCCGCCCGCCAGCACCGCCGCAACCGGCAGGCTGGAAAATGAACCGGTCACCGCACGCACATGCAACCGCCCGTGATGATCCCATCGCCCCACGGGACCAGTACCCACGGCAGACAGCAAACGCCCGATCACCGCC
This sequence comes from Hyphomonadaceae bacterium, assembly GCA_027485145.1. Taxonomy (GTDB): domain Bacteria; phylum Pseudomonadota; class Alphaproteobacteria; order Caulobacterales; family Hyphomonadaceae; genus Hyphomonas. The sequence continues at coordinate 63,512 of JAIXRO010000141.1, forward strand.
GGCTGCTCAAGCCGCGCGCGCTCCGTCAGATCATCCGCCGACGGACCCGCCAGCACCGCCAACTCACCCGGCCAGGGATCGGCGAATGCCGCCACAACCGGTCCGTCACCCGGCAAGGCGGCGAGCGCCGGCGCGTCGATCACCACGAGATCCGGCTCCGGAAACACCGCCGCCGCATCCGGCACGCCGAGCTCGGCAATCCCGCGCGCGCGCGGCAGCGATTGCGCAACTTCGGTCAACGCGAACTGCCGCCGGACGCCCTCGTCCGTCACGGCATCAATCCGCCAGACCTTTCCGTCGCCCGTTTCGATCCAATCGCCCGTCTCAAACGCGGCCAGGCTTGGCCCGGACGTCACCTCGGCCGTCTGCATCCGGGCCGACATGTCCAGCAAGTGCCGGGCGACCGCTTCCGCCCGGCTCCGGGACAGCGCCATCGGCAGCATGACATCCGCGACCAGCCGCGCATCGCCGTCGCCGCGCCGCGCATCCACAACCATCGGCTGATAGTCCTGGTCCGGATCAATGCAGGTCAGGCGCAGCCGTTGCGGTGCCTTGTCCATCAACTGGCGCATGCGAACCAATCCGCCTTCGCCCAATTGAGCGGGCGGAACGATCTGCGCAGCGCCTTCACCCGGCATCCGGAACACGATCGTCCCGTCCCGTTCGACCGCCTCAAACCCGAAGGCCGCCTGCAGGGGCTCCAGCGCCGCCCGCACCGACGAGACACCATCAAGAACATAACCCTCCACCACGCCGTCCAGCGCGCGCGTATCCACCGGCGACACGCCGCCCGCCGCGCAAATCTCGGCTACAACCTGCGACAAGCCCGAAAGGCCCGCCCGGCCATTCAGCCAGTGCCCGCGCGCCCAGTTTGCCCCGTCGCCCCAGATTTCCTCCCGCGCGGGCCAGGCCGGAAACGGCCGCGCATCCCAGGCCCACACATGCGCTGCGCTGACCACGCCCTCCGCCTCCAGCCGCGGCAGCACCGAGGCGAGCAGCCGGGACTGAATCACATCGTCGCGTTCGCCGCTCGAAAACGGCGGCAAGCCGCTTTCCGTGCTCTTCGGATCGAAGAACAGGTTCGGTGCGTTGCCCGCCTTGTCCACGGCCGCGAAGCCGATTTCGGAAAGGCGTATCGGTTTCGATCCCGGTACCCATCCCGTTGGCGATGCGGCGCGCACACCGGCCGGCCTCGGATGGTGAAGCGCGCCGGCCCAGCCTATGAGATCCTTGGCCCGAAACACCCAGTGCTCGCCGTGCGCGGTGTCCACAATCGGCGTGCGGTCCTGCGCGGCCCGTGCGGCCGCGTCTGCATAGTACCAGTCATAGGCTTCCCCGCCGGAAAACTGGCTCGCCAGATAATCCGGATCGTCCACCGCCGTGTATCCCGCCGCCGCATCGAGATGCCCGTCTTCATCGCGCCAGTCCCCCATCGGCGGATACCAGTCGATGCCGACAAACCCGATATTCTCATCCGCCCACAGAGCATCCAGCGGAAACAACACGTCCCCGCTGCCATCGTCCGGCACATAAGCACCATATTCGGTCCAATCGGCCGCGTAGGAGATCAGCGCGTCCGGCAGGATCACCTTGACTTCGGCGGCCAGGCTGCTCAGCGCCTCCACGAACGGAAACGCGCCGCCCGCGTCGCGCACGCGCGTCAGGCCGCGCATCTCGCTGCCGATGAGGAACGCGTCGACCCCGCCCGCCTCCGCCGCAAGCTGCGCGTGGTGCAGGATAAACCGGCGATAGCCCTGCGCCCCGTTCACGAGCGCCTCGATCTCGCTGCGCGCCCCTGCTGTCCCGTCCGCCGAAACCGTGATCCGGCCGCGCCAGGCAAATCCCGGCGCATCCACGAACAGGAACGGCGTCAAGGTAACGAGATACCCCCTGTCCTTCAGCTCACGGATCGCTTCAACAACGGTGTCATCGGCGGGCGTGCCGCCATAGTTCGGCCGTCCGTCTTCGTCGCGCGAGACCAGATAGGCATCCGCCCGCGTTTCACCCGCCACGCTCCAGGTCAATGGCGCCGTTACCCGCGCCCGCGTCTCCACGCCCGGCCGGATCGTGCAGTCCCCGGCCGCAATCCCAGAGGCAAACCAGCCGCACGTCAGGGCCACATGCGACACGCGCGGCAGGTCAGCCCGCAGCTGGTCGAGCGACACGAGGAAATCCGCGCGCGCTTCGCCCGAATTTACGTTCAGCGCGCGCTCCGCCCCCGGCCGCAGCACCTCGCGCACGACGCGCGGCGAATAGACAAACTCACCGGACGCCGGAATGATGTTCACGCCGGTCACGACGCTCGCAAGGCTTCCCCCATCCGGATCCTCGGGCGCGCGTACGACTTCGAACGACAGTTGAGGCAGGCGATTGCCGAACGCCTCCAGCGGGAGATCCTCAAACACGATATAAGCTATCCCGCGATAGGCGGGCGCCGCGCCCTCGATCAACTCGATCAACGGGTCTGCCAACTGATCCTCAGTTCCCGGATAGAGTCTGTGGTCCACCCCTGACAGATCGAACGGCTCACCATTCGCCCAGGCTCGTGCGACACGTTGAATCGGTCCGGCGCCGAGCGCCACCGCGAAACTCACCGTATAGCGCGACTGGACCGTGCGCGCCCCGCCTTTTCCGCCCATCCGCTCTGTCGTGCGATGCTCACGAAAGCGCGACGCCCAGATCAGCTGCCCGCCCACGCGCATCCGGCCGAACACCGCGGCGATGCCCTCGCCGTCCGCCGCGCCCATCACATGCAGCGACTTGATCCGCGGCCCCTCTGCCGGCGCGGCGAAATAGCCATCGATGGCGCCGCCCGCCAATGAGCCCGCCGCTCGGCCAATCGCCGCGCCGGTCAGCGTCCGCCCGAGCCAGGTCAGGCCCTGAGGTAACAGCCGGCGCCCCAGCGCGGCGCCTGCCTCGGAAAGAACAATCTGTGCCAAAGGTCAGTCCTCCAGTCCCGGAAATGAAAAGGCTGCCACCACGCGCCGCGCCCACCAGGGCGCAAGACGCGTCTCTGTCACGGCTCGTCCCCAATAGGCGTGAATGAATTGGCCCGGCCCCGCCAGAATGCCGCAATGCTTGGCCGGCACACCCGTCCCCATACGGAATATCAGCACGTCGCCCTGGCCTGCTGCACCGATGCCGATCTCCACAAGCGTCCGTCGCGCCGCCAGCAATAGCGTTTCTTCGCCCAGCGCCTCTGCCCAATCCGGCGTGTACGGCGGCAGGCTCTCAGGCTCCGGCCCGACCAGTGCACGCCACACACCGCGCACGAGCCCGAGACAGTCACAGCCCGCACCGCGACGACTCGCCTGATGGCAGTAAGGCGTACCGATCCAGTGGCGCGCCTCGCCTGCAATCTCGTTCCGCGTCACCGGCGCCCCCCGGTGTTCCCGGTTGCCGCTGGCCCCACCACAAGGGCGTCCGTACCCGGAAGGTGCGGAAACCCTCGGAAGTTCGCTGCGTTGCCGAACAAGTCGCGGCACGTCTCGAACCGGTGATCGCACGCATCCCCCGGAAACGCGCTGCGATCAACACCGCACCGTGCGTCCCCCAGAACCGCGTCACACCGGCGTGTGTAGATCCGCCCCACCGGCCGCTCGAGATCCGCTTTCACGGATACAAGTTCCGCTTCGAATCCCGCCTGGCTGCGGCGCAGACGGGTCAGTTGACCGCTCCACACATCGACCGTGTCATCCGGCGTGCGCCAGTCGGCCCGGATCACCCGCAACCGCGCACCATCCCAAAGACCCGCATCAAGATCGGCCTCTGTGATCCCGTCATGCGACAGCGCGCCACGCGCCTCTGCCTGCCCGGGCGCCAGAGACGCCGAGGTTGTGAACCTGAACCCATCGAGCGACCCACCCGGCGCGTAAGCCTGCCCATCGACGATCAGGGTACGGTCATGTTCGGTCGCCCGTAGTACGTGCCCGTCCGCCCGCACCAGCGTCCAGCAGAGACACGTCGTCGTGACACCTGAGGCGAGCGTTTCGGCAAACTCTGTCGTAAGTGTCTTCATCGCCTCACCCGATCAGTTCGATCAACGGCACACGGATCACCCGGCCCGCGCCAAACGCTTCGATGTTGACATCCAGCCGGTCGGTATCGAACCGGACAGGGCAATCGAACCGGAACCCCGCCGTGATCACGGCGCCCGCTCCGGGCGGCACCGCGAACGTGATCATCCCGGTCGAGATATCCACCGTGACCGTCGTTTCAACCTCGTCCACCGCGACCCGCACACTTCCGGCCACCGGCTTCCAGATCCGCCTGCGCCAATCGCCATAAACCTTCGTGAGCGCGAACTGCGCCGTTTCGCCGTCTCCGGTCCCGATTACCTGATCGTCCGGCGATACCTCCGCGCCCGGATGGCCCGACCGGTCATCCAGCCTGTCCCGAAACCGAAAGCCATGCAGCCGCCCACCCCGCGCCTCAAAGAAGTTGACCAGTACCTGCAGGGTCTCGATCCGCGTCACCGCGCTACCGGCGTCCCAGCGCCGGCGCGACCCCGCCCAGACGGCATTGCGCGCCTCGCCGCCGCCCGCCAGAGGCACAATCTCGACACGCCGCTCAGGCCCGCCGCTCGCCGCCAGCGCCAGCGGCATGGGCAGGCTCACCTCATGAAATTGCGCCAGGCTCACAGAAAGCGCCCTCCGCCCTGAACCAACCTCGCCAGCGCCGCCGCGACAGCGCCGCTGCTGCCGAGCGCCGTGCGTTCATCCGTCCCCGGCGCAAAGTTGAAGCTCGCTGTCACAGACGAGGGCGATGCCGAGCGCAGGATCAGCGTTTCGGCCGTCACACGCGCAATATCCCGCAGGATCGACTGCGCCATCCGCTGGAAATCAAGTTCTCCGGACCGCGCCGCCTGCCCCAGCGATAGGGAAATCTGCTCGCCCGCCTGCCCGAAGGCCTGCGCCAGCGCATCGGCCGCCTGCCGCCCCGCTCCCGACGCCAGGTCCTCCAGCGCCCGCGAGGCGCCGTTCATTCGATCGTCCGTCATCGTCATATCTGCTTCTCCTGTTGATCCGGAAACGCCATCATCAAGTCTTCAAGCAACTGCCTCGGCGGTGCGCCGCCCGCCTGCGTCAGCGCACGCCACTCCCGCAGGCTGAGACGCCAGAACGCTTCCGGCGGCACGCCCGCCGCCAGCGCTGCCCTCAACATTTCCTGCCACGGCAACATCAGCCCGCGAGCCCCAGCCGGAACGCTTCGGCCACGGCCCGCGCCGCCTCTGCCGGCGCCGCCCGCTCGGCCATCTGCGCCGCATCCGGAGCGCCAGCCCCCCCACCTCGCAGCAGAACCGCCAGCACGATCTTGAGGTCCGCCGCACTCATCGCCCGCAGCCGCGCGTCCAACTCACCCAGATGCGTGCACGCAAACGCCGTCTCGATCTCCGCAAGCGCGCCCAGCGTCAGGCAGAGCCGCAGCGCTGCTCCGTCCACCCACAATTTCGTTTCGCCGCGCGCCCCGTTCATGGCAGCGCCTCGAAGCTGAGCAGGCCCGCACTCTCCAGCGTTACCGAAAACTCGGCCTCACCATCATGCGCCCCGCTCCAGCTCAGCTCCGTGATCTGGAACGCGCCCTCCAGCACACCAAAGCCCGGCAGAATGAACTGCCAGTCCGGCGTCTCGCCCGCAAAGAAGACAGCCCGCATCCGCGCATCTGACGCCGCATCCCGGAACACACCTTGCCCGCTCACCCGCGCCACCTTCGTGCCCGCTCCGGCCAGCAATTCGCGCCAGGCCTCGGGACTGTCCGCGCCGGTCGCATCCACCTGCGCGCTGCGCAGCTCGATCCGGCTTGCCCGCACGCCCGCCAGCGTCACAAAGCCGGCCGCCCCATCTGAGATCTTGAGCAGGATGTCCCGCCCACGCTGCGTCGCCATCAACCGGCCTCCTCTGAAATGATCCGGAAACGGATGAGCCCGCGAAAGGCGCGCCGGTCGGCCTGCCGCATCACGTCGCTGTATGTCGTGTAGGCCAGCGCGACCCGCCCCTCGGGGAGGCTCCACTCGGCCGCATCCACGGCCGCCCGCAACGCAGCCAGCGCCCCGCGCGCCTCCCTCAGCCCGCCATCGCGTGAAGAGACAGCCAGCGTGAACACATGCTCCGTCGCCTCGCCGAGCGAGGCCCCCACCGGACGGCACTCATGCCGCTCCACCCGAACGAATGGGAAGGCCGGCGCCTCGCTCTCGTCATCATAGATGCGCGGCCCGAAGATCGCCGCCACATCCGCATCGCCCCTCAGCACGCTGAGCAACGCCGCCTGCACATGTCCCTCGGCGCTCATATCCGCACCTCGCGGCGCAAGGCGGCCGCCAGCGCAGCCGCTTCCGGCACGCCCCCGCGCACCCCGTCGCCAGACAGGTACGCCGCCTGCACCCACAGCTTCACGCCGTGCACCAGGTCCTCAGGCACATCCGCCGCCTCGCCAAATCCGGCTTCGAACGTGACCTCGATGGCTCCGCCGAGCGGCACCACCGGTAGCCCGGCAAAAGGCCGCAGGCGGATCTTTCCATTGATGAGTTCGAACCGCCCCGTCAGCAGCTCCTCACCGCCCTCGGCGTCCACCCGCACCACGGAGACGAGCGCGCTCGCCGGCCCCGGGCGCAGCTTGACCCCGCCGCGCATCAGCCCGTGCGGCCAGGCTGTCCAGCGCCGCCTTAGCGTCCGCGTCACAAGGGCAAGCCCGCTCGCGGTCTCGACCCAGGCGCGCCCGGCGCGGATCAGTTCCGTCACCAGCGCGTCCTCGGCGCTGGTCGCAAGGCGCAGGAAGTCTTTCGCCGCCGCGAGAGTCAAAGGCTCTCCCGCTGGCGGTGTGATCACCGTCAGGTCTGTCATTTGAATTATCCTTGTAGGGAAGAAATGGGCCGCCCCGGCCCTGCCAAAGGTCAGGGCGGCCCGTCCGGGATCAGATGATCTGCCGGAGCTTCACGATGATATCGCCGCCGATCGGCAGGCCCACTTGGCGGACCAGCTCATTGTCGATGCCGGTTTCCGTGCCGCGGATCAGCGCCGCGATGGCTTCCGCCACCTTCGTCGTGAATTCATCCTGCTGCGGCTTGGTGAGGGCCGCCGCCTGTTTGATGATCGCAATGATCATGCTCTCAATCATGGTGTCGTTTCCTTTTCAGTTTCCGGGAGAAATCAGAACTTCATCGCCTTGACGGCATCGAAATTCTGCACGCCGCCGCCCACACGCTTGGTCGTGTAGAACAGCACGTAGGGTTTGGCCGAGAACGGATCGCGCAGCACGCGCGCGCCCTGCCGGTCGGTGATGAGGTAGAAGCGCCGGAAATCGCCAAACGCGATCGCCGCATTGCCTGTGCCGATATCCGGCATGTCCTCGACTTCCGTCACCGGATATCCAAGCAGCGTCGCCGCCTCCCCGCCCGTCCCGGGCTGCCAGACATAGCGCCCGTCACTGTCCTTCAGCTTACGGACGGCCGAGACGGTGCGCCGGTTCATCACGAAGCGCGCGCCCGTCCGGAACTGGCTTTTGGGCGCATAGACGAGATCGATCAGCTGGTCGGCCGCGTCCGCATCCGTGAAATCACCCGGCACAAACCCGACCTTGCCCCAGACATGCGAGGCCTCCGCAACGAGGTCATAGGCGAGGAACCCTTTCGGCTTCGACGTGCCATTGCCCGTCACGAAGGCCGCCGATTCCTGCGCGGCGAAGGCACTTTCCACCTCGTCCGCCAGCCAGGCGTCGATGTCCGCATACGCATCTTCGAGCAGCACCTGCGTCGCCGCCGGCATGGCATAAAGCTCGCCCGCCGGGAACGTCAGCAGGTCGAGGCCGGACACAGCCGTCTCTGGCCGCGCCGCTTCCTCGCCCACCCAGGACGCCGCCGCGCCGAGGCCCACAGGCTTCTTGTACACGCCCGCCGAGGTCTGCCGCACGGTCGCGATCTGCCGCATCGGGCTTGCCGCCAGCAGCCTCGCCTCGATCAGCCGGTCGAGCTCAGGCGGCGCGACATGCCCGCCCTCGCTGCCCGTGCCGGTGTTCAGCGACTTCACGTCGAGCCGCGCCACGCCGCTCTCTTCGCCGGTGCGCAGGTAGCGCGTCCAGGCCTCCCGGCGCTCGTCGGGCTCGGCTTCCGCCGCCCCCGCTGCATCCGGCCGCGCCATCTTCAGGCTCAGCGCCTCAAGCCGGCGGTCGATCCGGGCGAGGCGTTCATCCGTCAGCGGATCGCTCGCACCCTTCTTTTCGATTTCGGCAAGGCGCGTGTCATTCGCCTGCCGGTAGCTGTCGAACACCGCCATCAGTTCGGCGGTGTCGGCCTTCACGGCCTTCGTTTCCTTGGTCATGTTGTCTCCTTGTCTGACCCGTTTCACGCCGCACGCACCGCGCCGGCACCCATCACCTGAAACAGCGCGCTGCGCTGCATTGGCTCGCTCACCAGCGAGATTTCCGCGAGCTCGACCTCGATGAGATCGCGCCCGCCCGTGACCCGCGGCGTCCAGACCCTCGGGAAGAACCCGATGGACAACCCCCGCGCGCCGCTGCGCACGAGATTGATCCCGGCCGCCTCTTCGATCAGCCCCCGGACGAACAGTCCGTAGCCATCCTCCACCGCGCGCACCCACCGCCCGGCCCGGGCGCCCTCGCGGTGGCCGATCAGCAACGGCACCTCCGGCCGCCGCGCCAGGCTGCGGACAAATGCCCCAGCCCGCACGACATCCCCGCCGAGGTCCGGCTTTCCGAACACGCTGGCATATCCCTCGATCAACACCGGCTCAGGGCGCATCTCGCGTCTCCAGCTTCCGCTCGATCCGGTCGAGCTGCGCCCGCACGCCGCCGAGTTCCGTCTCGACCCGCGCCAGCCGCTCGGCCACCGGCTGCGCCGCCCGCACCCGGTCCTCCAGCGTCGCCACGCGCTCCGCCGCCGCGCCTGCCCAGAGCAGCACGCCCGCCGATTGCACGGCGATCGCCAGCAGAACACCAATTGTCAGTCTGCGGTCAAAGCTCATGGGTCCACCCCCGCCATCCGGCGCTTCTCGTCCCGCGTGATGAAGCTCGCCTCTTCCAGCCGGCCCCACAGCGCCTCGCGCTCCGTCGCCAGTGCCGGCACCCGGTCAAGATCGAGCGTCACGTCCACATCCGCGCCAAGCCCGCCATCCAGCCAGCGCGACAATGCCTCCGCCACGCGCCCGGCCAGCGGCAACACCGTCATCCGCCACAGCGCGAGGTTCGCCTCGCGGTAGTTCGCATACGTATTGTCTCCGGGTATCCCCAGCAGCATCGGCGGCACGCCGAGGGCCAGCGCGATCTCGCGCGCCGCGGCCGCCCGGCCTGCCTGGAAATCCATCTCGGCCGGCGACATCGACAGCGCCTGCCATTCCAGCCCGCCTTCCAGCAACAGCGGCCGCCCGGCATTCGCCGCGCCCGAAAAGCTCGCCTCCAGTTCTTCCTTCAGCCGGTCGAACTGGTCCGGCGGCATCCGCCCGCCCCCGCCATAGACCAACGCGCCCGACGGTTTCGCCGCATTGTCGATCAGCGATTTCGCCCAGTCCGCGCTCGCATTGTGCAGGTCCAGCGCGCGGCGCGCCGCCGCCAGGGGCGGCAGGCCCATCAGGTCGTCCGCCGGGTGATACAGCTTCACCTGCAGCACGGGGCACCAGCCCTCCGCGTCGCGGCGCACCATCCGCTCCTGCCCCGCCTGCCCGCGAATCGCCCAGGCCTCCACCCAGCCGCGCGCATCCGCCACCGGGCGTATCACCCGGCTGCGCAGCGGGAACATCGCGGCAATCGCCGTCTCGCCCGGCAGGCGCACCGCTTCGACGAACGCGTTCCCCGTCAGCAGAAGCTCCGAGTACACCGCCTCCAGGAATCCCGTCTGCGCCAGCTCCGGCCCCGGCCGGCGCAGCAGCGCGGCGGCCCCGTCATGCGCTGTCTTCAGCGGGATCGACGCGGCCGCCTCGGCCACCATCCGTACACAGCGGTATGCCACCGCATTGCGCAGGTATCCGTCCCGGATCAGCGCCTGCGCATCCCGCGCGCCCCAATGGGCGG
>JAIXRO010000026.1 GCA_027485145.1 Hyphomonadaceae bacterium
GGTGGCCCGTCGATCCTGCGTGAAATCAACGACGAGCAGTGCCGGTTCAACGACCGCGTCCTCGAAATGCAGGTCCGTTGCTGCGGCACGGCCAGCACGGTTCCGCAACCGGTCGAAGCCGTCGTGACGGCTGAAGAAGCCGCCCCGGCTGAAGCGGCTGCCGAGGCTCCGGCCCAGTTCCCGGAAGCACCGGTCTCCCCGTAAGCCTTCCGCCTACGGAACAGTCCATAAACCGTCCACACGCCGTGTGGACGGTTTTTTGTTGGGCGGTGTGCACAAGCGCGGCGCTTATGCCTCAATTCCGGTGCGGCGGCGGCGCGCGTTCGCCCGCGCCTGCGCGTCAAGCGGATTATTTTCACCGGTGCGAATCCGGCAGGGTTCGGGGCGGGTTTATACTTGCCGGATGCCGACGACTTATGACCGCAAGAGCCCTGCCGACTATGCCGCCCAGCGGCTGGCCCTTCGGCTGAAGGTTCAGGATGGCGCGCCGATCGAGACGGCGGCGCGGGTGCTCAATCTGCCGCGTTCGACGGCGCGGCTATGGGCGGCGCAGGACGGGCTGCGCGTGAAGGACCGCGCGGCGGACGAGGCGGGGCAGGTGCGCCCGCCGGTGGGGCGCTGGGCGCGGGAAGGGCGGGGCGCGGTGCGGGCCCGGCCGGCGCCGGAGGAGACGGGCGACGGTCTTCCGCCCGCGGACTATCCGGAGCTGAAGGGCCTCGCGCCGCGCGCGCGGCTGATGGCGCTCAGCCGGCTGGCGGATGTGGCGGATGACCGCGCGCTCGCCGCAATCGAGGAAGGGTGCATCACGTTCGGGCTGGCCTGCCTGCGCGAGGCGCAGCGGCTGCGGCGCGCCTGGCGGGCGCTGCGGGACGGGCTGGAGCGATATCCGGAGCCGGACGCGATAGATGAGAACGACTGGCGCGTGATGATCGCAGAGGAACTGCGCGCGCTGGAAGAGGGGCGAGAACCTGTGCGTCCGCCGCCGCGGCCGAAGACGCAGGAGGATCTGGTCTCAGACGAAATCTGGGCGGCCATTCGCGCCGCCGAGGCGGAAGACCTGGCGCGGCTGGGGCTGACGCGGGCGGACATAAGCGACGAGGCGCACGCGCTGCGCCAACTGGACCTTGGCCTCGAACACCGGCGCATGATGGAGGCGCGGGCGCGCTGGATGAGCCTGCCCGGGCGGGCGCCGCCGCCGATCGTGGTGCGTTTGCCAGACCGGCGGCGGAACCCCGGGTCTACTTGATGGCGGGCAGTTGCATGCCGTGACCATCGGGCGACATGTCCATCACGGGGCCGATGGTGGAGGCGGGCCAGTGGGCCTGCACGCTGGCCATCATGGCCTGGCCGTAGGGCGAGGCGAAGTCATCGCCGAGTTCGGTCATGATGGTGAGCCAGGTGGTCGTGACGGCGCCGGCATCGCGCAGGCGGAGGATCGCCATGTCTTCGGACACTTTCGTGTTCGAGCCGGAGGCGTCGACGACGACATAGACCTTGTAGCCGTCACGAAGCAGATCGAGCGCGGTGTGCATCGTGCAGTTGTCGATCGAGATGCCGCCGATGATGACGGACTTGCGGCCGGTGGTCTTCAGCCATTTCGCGAGCTCCGGAACATAGCCCGAGATCTGCGTGCGGTTGTAGCGGCGGGTGTCGTAGGTGACGTGTTCGGTGATCTCCGGGAAGAAGGTGCCGTAATAGTCGGTCTCCTCTCCGAGGACGACGGCGGGGATCTTGAACATCTGGTTGAGCTTGGCGAAGGCCTCGACATTGTTGCGGTATTGCGGGCCGGGGATGGTGTTGATGAGATTGTCGAGGCCGGTGACGTAGTCGACATAGATCAGCACCGCGTCGTCCGGTGTGACGCGCTGGGCGGCGGCGGACGCAGGATCGGCGCTGGCGGGCAGGCTGGTGCAGGCAGCCGCGGCGAGGGGCAGGAGAAGGGCCGCAGCGGCGCGGCGCCAGAGGGATGGGCGGGTCATGGGAGATGTTCCTTGGACTGATGAGGCGCGCGCCCGGCCGAGGCCGGCGCGCAGGCGTTGACGCTAGAGCAAGGGGCCGGCGGCGGCTTTTCCGCGATTGCGGCGACCGGTTCGATCTTGCGGTAAAGCGCGTGTCAGGCGCCGGCGCGCCAGCGGCGGGGGGACATGCCGGTATCGGCCCGGAAGGCCCGGGCGAAGGCCGACGGCGTGTCATAGCCGACGGCGGCGGCGATGGCGGTGATCGTCATGCCGGTGGAGGCGAGCAGGGTCTTGGCCTTTTCCATCCGCAGGTGTTGCTGGTAGCGCGCGGGCGGGTGGCCGGTGGTGCGCTGGAACATGCGCACGAAGTGGAAGGGCGAAAGGCCGGCGACGGCGGCGAGCTCCGCGACCGAGACTTTCTCCGCGAGGTGGGCTTCGAGATAGTCGATGCAGCGGCGCGCGGCCGAGGCGCTGAGCCCGCCGGTGAGCTGGGCGCGCGGCGCCCCCGCGGCGGCGAACAGGCGGGCGACATAGGCGAGCAGCAGGTGGTCGATGAAGAGCGGCGCGCCATCGCTGTCGGACAGGGCGGCGGAGACGAGGCGGCCGAGGCGCGCGAGCAGGGGATCGCGCAGGCCGAATTGCGGGCGCGCGGTGTCGTGCAGCTTGAGGCCAAGCGTTTCTAGATAGTGCGGCTGGACGTGGATGTGGAGATTGCGCTTCGGCTCATCGGAAGCCCACCAGGTTTCCTGGCCTTGCGGGATGACGATGGCGCTTTCGGCGCGGAGCGGCGCGGTGGTGCGCCGGCCGAGGAGATCGAAGCTTTGCCGCTGGCGGGTGGAGAGCGCCATGATCAGGACCATCGGCATGGTGCTGGGCGAGATGACTTCGTTGGCGGTGCCACTGAGCACGGCGGCGCCGATGCCGTTGCCGACGAAGGCGGAGCCGACCTGCTCGCTATGGCCGGTGCGCAAGCGGACGCGGCGGTAGCAATCGAGCTGGATGGTGCGATCAGGGACTGGGGGGATCAACATGCCGGCGCGTTTCCGGCGTGTTCGCGACCTCGCTTTGCGCCAGCTATGGTTGTGAGGCTAATGCAGCGCGCGGGCGAGTCAATGGCAGGGACGGGGA
>JAIXRO010000047.1 GCA_027485145.1 Hyphomonadaceae bacterium
CGCTCCGGCAATGCGGCGATCCTGCGGGGCGGCTCCGAAAGCCTGCATTCCTCGCGCGCGCTGGCCGGCGCGATGCGCAGCGCGCTGCAGCGCGAAGGCCTGCCGGAAGACGCCGTGCAGCTGGTGGACACCACTGACCGCGAGGCCGTCGGCCATATGCTGGCGGGCCTTGGCGGCGCCATCGACATCATTGTGCCGCGCGGCGGCCGCAGCCTCGTGGAGCGCGTGCAGACCGATGCGCGCGTGCCGGTGATCAGCCACCTCGACGGGCTTTGCCACACCTACGTCCACACCGCCGCTGATCCGGTGAAAGCGGTCGCGATCACGCTGAACGCCAAGATGCGGCGCACCGGTGTGTGCGGCTCGACCGAGACGCTGCTGATCGACAACGCGGTCGCCCCTGCCCTGCTGCCGTCCATCGCGAAGGCGCTGCAGGACGCCGGCTGCGAGCTGCGCGGCGACGCGCGGGCGCGGGCCATCTTTCCGGATGTTATTCCGGCCACGGATGAAGACTGGGGAACGGAATATCTCGCCGCCATCCTTTCGATCGCCGTGGTGGACGATCTGCACGGCGCCATCGCGCATATCGAGCGCTGGTCGTCCAACCATACGGACGCGATCATCACGGAAGACACGGGCGCCGCCGAGACCTTTCTCGCCCGTGTCGACAGCGCCATCGTGCTGCACAATGCCTCGACCCAGTTTGCCGATGGCGGCGAGTTCGGATTCGGCGCCGAGATCGGTATCGCCACCGGCCGGTTCCATGCGCGCGGGCCGGTGGGCGCCGACAAGCTGACGACCTACAAGTACGTCCTGCGCGGAACAGGCCAGGTTCGCCCTTGACGCGTATGCACCTGCCGGGCCCGGCTGCGGGCCGCCGGATCGGATTGTTTGGCGGCAGTTTCAATCCTGCCCACGCCGGTCACCTGCATGTTGCGGAAACGGCGCTGAAACGTCTCGACCTCGAGGAAGTCTGGTGGATCGTGGCGCGCGGAAATCCGCTGAAGTCCGAGCACGGAGATTTCGCCGCGCGTCTGGAATCGGCCCGGGCAATCGCCAAGCCGCCGGCCATGCATGTCACGGATCTGGAACTGCGGCTGGGCCTGACCTACACAGCCGACACGCTGCGGACCTTGTGCGCAGTCGAGCCAGCGGCTCGCTTTGTCTGGATCATGGGCGCGGACAATGTTGCCGGGTTTCACCTCTGGAGAAATTGGGAAGACATCGTCATGAGCGTGCCGATTGCAATTGTCTCGCGTCCGGGTGCCCGGCTGTCGAGATCGCAGACATTCACGCGCCGGTTTGCCGACGCACGGATCAAGGAAACGGATGCCGCCGGGCTCGCCATGCGCGAGGCGCCCGCCTGGGTTTATCTTCGCGGCGTGGACAACCCGCTATCTTCCACTGAGCTCCGGCGCGCGCCGTGACGCTGACCCCGCATGAACTGGAGCGCCACACGCGCCACATCCTGCTGAAGGAGATTGGCGGACCCGGCGTGCAGAAACTGCGCGCGGCGTCCTTGTCGATCATCGGCGCGGGCGCGCTCGGCGGGCCCTGCGCGCTTTACCTGGCGGCCGCCGGTGTCGGGCAGATCGAGATCTGGGATGATGACACGGTGGAACGCTCGAACCTCCAGCGCCAGATCCAGTTCGGGGACGCCGACACGGGCGCGCTGAAGGCGGAGCAACTCGCGACGCGGCTGCGGGCGATCGACCCGGCACTGAGCATCACCGCCGTTCCGCGCCGTTTCGTTCCGGGCGCGGCGCCCGGTGGCGGGATCCTGATCGATGCCTCGGACAATTTTGGGACGCGCTTCGCCCTGAACCAACTGGCGCACAGGACGCACCGCGCCCTGGTTTCCGGCGCGGCGAGCGGGTGGACCGGTCAGGTCAGCATATTCGCCTCTGGCGTGAATGCCGGCGCGCCCTGTTACCAGTGCTGGGTGCCGGAGCCGCCGCCCGCCGCCGAGGCGTGCGATGAGGTGGGTGTTGCCGGACCGGTGACGGGCCTGACCGGCTCGGCGATGGCGCTGGAGGCGGTCAAGCTGATCACCGGCGCCGGCAAACCGCTGATCGGCCGCATCCTTCTGATTGACGGCCTCGCCGCCACGACCCGGACGATCGATCTGCGGCGCGATCTGCAGTGTCCAATATGTAATTCCTGATTTGAGCGTTTGACACCGAACGCGCAGAGGCTCTTATCTCGCGAAGTTCAGTATCCGAGAGTAGCCAGCCGCCATGTTCCGACGCCTTCTTGCCGTTCTCGTTACCTTGGGTGTCATTCTTTTCGCCGGTTGGATGACGCTGAAGCGCGAGGACATTCCGTATGAGCAGCTTGAAGCGATCTACGCGAATGCTGACAGCCGGTATCTCCAGTTCGACGATGATACGCGCGTGCATTTCCGCGATGTCGGACCGCGAGATGCGCCGGCGCTAGTTCTCGTTCACGGTTTTTCCGCCTCGCTTCACACCTGGGAGCCCTGGGTCAACAACCTGAAGCGCGACTACCGAGTGATCACGCTCGATCTGCCCGGACACGGACTATCGCACTGCATCGACAATGCCGAGATCGGCCCGGCGCAGTTCGTGGAGACGATCAACCGGGTGGCGAACACACTGGAAATCGAACGGTTCACGCTGGCCGGAAACTCGATGGGCGGGAGCGCCGCGTGGAACTATGCGCTGACCTATCCGGAGCGTCTCGACGGGCTGGTGCTCGTGGATGCCGCCGGCTGGCCGCGGACAGAGGCGGAAGGCGAGTCGCGCTCGTTGATCTTCCGGTTGCTCGAGATCGATCTTGCGCGGCGGGTGATGAAGGACCTGGATCTGTCATCCCTGATCCGGGGCGGACTGGAGAACAGTTTCGGGGACCCGTCCTTCGTGACCGATGAAATGGTGGAGCGATATGCGACCCTCGCCCGCGCGCCCTGCCACCGCGCCGCCCTCCTGGAACTGGTTTCCGGCCGGGGCGAACGCACCGAGGCGACGCCGGAGCTGCTGGGCGGGATCAAGACGCCGACGCTGGTGATGCACGGCGAACTCGACAATCTCATTCCGTCCGTGCACGGAGAACAGTTTGCCGCGGCCATTCCGGGGGCAAGGCTGCTGCTCTATCCCGGGGTCGGCCACCTGCCGCAGGAAGAGATCGCCGAACTCTCGGCGGGCGACTTGCGTGCGTTCCTCTCGACGGAAGTTTACGGCGTGCGCGACGAGGCCTTGCAGGCCATCACGTCGCCGTCGCCCTGAACTTTACAGGATCGCAGGGATCACCCGGTCCGGCGGGCGGTGCCCGTCGGCAAAGGTCTTGATGTTGATGATGACCTTCTCGCCCATTTCTGTGCGACCCTCGATCGTGGCCGAGCCCATGTGCGGCAGAAGCAGCACGTTCGGCAGGCCGAGGAGATCCGGGTTCACGGACGGCTCACGCTCGAACACATCGAGCCCGGCGCCGGCGAGCTTGCCGCCGCGGATTGCGCGGGCCAGCGCGGCTTCGTCGATCACTTCGCCGCGGGCCGTGTTGATGATGAAGGCGGCGGGCTTCATCAGCGCAAGGCTCCGCGCGTTGATCAGGTGGAACGTCGCCGGCGTGTGCGGGCAGTTGACCGACAGGATATCGACGCGGGCCAGCATCTGGTCGAGCGAATCCCAATAGGTCGCCTCAAGGCTTTCCTCGATGCGGGGGCCGACGGGCTTGCGGTTATGGTAGTGGATCTGCAGGCCGAAGGCCTTGGCGCGGCGGGCGACCGCCTGGCCGATGCGGCCCATGCCGATGATGCCGAGGCGCTTGCCGGAGAGGCGGCGGCCCATCATCCAGGTCGGTGTCCAGCCATCGAACTTGCCGCCTTCCATGATCTGCACGCCTTCATGCAGGCGGCGCGGCACGGCGAGGATCAGGGCCATCGCGACATCGGCAGTGTCATCGGTCAGCACGCCCGGCGTATTGGTGACGGTGATGCCGCGCTGCACCGCGCTGGCGACGTCAATGTTGTCCACGCCGGCGCCGAACTGGGCGATCAGGCGCAGCTGCTGACCGGCGCGCGCCATCAGGCGGCCGTCGATCCGGTCCGTCACCGTCGGCACCAGCACCTCGGCGGTCTGCATGGCCTCGGCCAGCTGTTCCTGCGTTAGGGGAATGTCCGATTCGTTGAGGCGGGCGTCGAACAGTTCCTTCATCCGCAGCTCGACCGGGGCCGGCAGCTTTCGGGTGACGACGACTTTGAGTTTCGATGCCGGCATGGGACTCCCGTATGCAATTGTTTTTGTCATTGCCGCTTACCAGAGCCTGCGGGCCGCGCCAATGACCGCTGTTTTACCTCGGATTCATGTAGGGCGATGTAGAAGAAGGTCTTCCAGAAACTGAGGTTGGCTGCACATGAAACGGGCAGGTTTTGCGCTCGCACTTCTGGCGGCCGGCTTTGGCAGCCTGCCCGCCTCGGCCGACACGGAGGCCGGTGTGACGATCAGCCGGTTTTCCGGCAAGCCCGTCCCCCGTTTCGAGGCGCTTCGGCACGAGACCGTCAACGGCCGCAAGGGGCCGGACGAGGATTACGCGGTTCAGTGGGAATACAAGCGCAAGGGCCTGCCGGTGCTGATCCTCAAGGAGAGCGGGGACTGGCGCTATGTGCGCGACCCGGCGGGCGACCAGGTGTGGATCAAGAAGACCCAGCTGACCGGCCTGAAAGACGCCCTCGCGCTCGAGCCGTTCGTGCTGAAAGCGGGCCGGGCCAGTGACAGCGCGGACGTGGCGAGCGTCAGCGCCGGCGTGCTTCTGAGCCTTGGCGACTGCGAGATCAGCATGTGCCAGGTCGCCACCGGCAGCTATCGCGGGTGGGCGCCGCGCGCTTCACTTTGGGGTGTTCCCGACACAAAAGGTTGACATCGGCGGCCGCAGGCAGTGGGAAGGCGCCTGATTTCAGCGCCTTTTGCAGGATTTGCCCGATGTCCGGTCCGCACGATTTCCACACCCCCAAGTCCTCCTACTCGAAGGACGACCTGCTGCTGAGCGGCAAGGGCGGCTATTTCGGCAAGGGCAATGCCCAGCTGCCCGAGCCGCCGATGCTGATGATGGACCGGATCACCGAGATCAGCGTCGATGGCGGCCCGTTCGGCAAGGGGCATGTGGTGGGCGAACTCGATATCCACCCCGACCTCTGGTTCTTCAAGTGCCACTTCCCCGGTGACCCCGTGATGCCCGGCTGCCTGGGGCTGGACGCGATGTGGCAGGCGGTCGGCTACTGGCTCGGCTGGTCCGGCTCGCCCGGCAAGGGCCGGGCGCTGGGCGTCGGCGAGGTGAAGTTCACGGGCGAGATCACGCCGGACAAGAAGCTGGTACGCTACGAGATCGACATCAAGCGCGTTCGCCGGGGCAAGCTGAACCTGGGCATCGCGGATGGCCGGGTCTATGTCGACGGCGATCACGTCTATACGGCGCTGGACATGAAAGTCGGGCTCAAGAACCTCGAGCCGGCGGCCTGATACGCCGTCCACAAACCGTCCACAAAACGGCGTTGGGACTGGGCGGACTTGTGGACGAAATTCGCCTGACGGGCGAGTTCAGAACCCGGCGACGCAGGCGACGTCGGCCCAGGATGGTTCGATCAGGACGCCGATGATGATGAAGATGGCGATGGCGATGCGCATGTCGGCTCCGGGCGGCTGGTCGTTTGCCCGTCGGGGTGCAGGAACCGTGCCGCACGTGAAGGCGATGCGCGGTCCGGCGGCAGAGATGACTGACACGCGGGGCAATTTGAGTTAAGTTTCCGGCTCAGGGTTGGGGGACCGGTATGATCAGCTGGAAAACTGGAACTGCAGTTTCGATTGTCCTGGCGCTCATGAGCGGACCTACATTTCCGGTTGGGGAAACGCCTCCGCCCTTCCCTGACCCTGCAATTCTTTCCGCCGCGCGGTGTCTGAATTCTCAGACGGATCGCGGGGGTCTGGCCTTGTTTCTCAGTGCGGCGCAGGCCTACGCGCAGACCGCCCCTCCTGCGGCCGGAACAAGCGCCGGCTCGGTGGGGTCAGTCGCCCGGTATCCGATCACGACCCTCAACCCGAAGGCCCAGGCGTTGTTCGATACCGGCCTCTCGCTGGTCGTCAGCTTCAATCATGAAGCCGGCGTCGCTGCGTTCCGGCAAGCGCAGGCGGCCGATCCGGACTGCGCGATGTGCTACTGGGGCGAGGCTTACGCGCTCGGCAGCAACATCAATCTTTATCCGGCCGGCGAGGCCTTTCGTGCGGGCCGGAAAGCGGCCGAGGCCGCGCGCGCTCGGCTCGGCAGCGTGAACAGCCGGGAACGCGCCCTCGTCGAGGCGATTGCCGTGCGGTTCCCGGTCTCGGTGGACGGGACCGTCACCGAGGATACCGCCGCCTTCGCCGATGCCATGCGATCGGCCGCCGCGCTCCATCCTGAGGACAACTTCATTCTGTCGCTCTCGGCCGAAGCAAACATGAATACCCAGCCCTGGGATTACTGGGAGGCTGACGGGCATACGCCGAAGGGGCGCACCGCGGAGACGATTTCGCTGCTCCAGACCATCCTCGCGCGCGAACCCGACAATGTGCACGCCATCCACCTCTACATCCATGCGACCGAAGCCTCGACTGATCCGTGGAGAGCTATTCCGTATGCCGACAAATTGCCGGGCCTGGCGCCCCAATCGGGGCATCTGGTGCACATGCCTTCGCACATTCATTTTCTGATCGGGCAGTGGAAGCAATCCCTCGATCTCAACAAGAAAGCGGCGAAGGCCGACGAAGCCTATCTTGCGTCCGGCGAGACCTCGCTCATTTACCGGTTCGGATACTACCCTCACAATCTTCACTTCATACTGACATCGGCCCAGATGTCGGGTGACAAGAAAACGGCGATCGAGTTTGCAGGCAAGCTGGACGCCGCGCTTCCCGGCGAAATGGTCAGTGTGGCGCCCTGGGTCTCAGTGATCAAGCCGGCGCCCTACTATGCGCACGCGCAGTTTTCGCCGGTCGCGGTCATACTGGCCTTGCCTGAACCCAAGGATGCCGATTCCATCGGCAGGTCGGCATGGCACTACGCCCGCGCCATCGCCTTCGTGGAACGGGGCGATCTCGGGCAGGCAGACGCAGAGGCCCGGCAGATCGAAGCCCTGCTGGACGAACCGGATGTCGCCGCGCTGGAAGCCGCGCTCGTGCCGGCTGCAAGTATCCTGCAGATCAGTATCCGGACAATCGAGGCACGCACGGCAGCCAAGGCCGGCGACCTGAAGACCGCCATCAGCATCATGGAGACGGTCGCCAGCCTGCAGGATTCCCTGCCCTATTCCGAACCCCCGTTGTGGTATTACCCGTCACGCCAGACCCTCGGCGCGCTGCTTCTCGCCGACGGACAACTCGACCGGGCCGAAAGCATGTTCCAGCGCACGCTGATCGAGACACCCAACAACGCCTTGGCGCTATACGGGTTGTGGCAGACCTACAAGGCGCAGGGTAATGCGCGCTCGGCCAAATACGCCAAAGCCCTCTACAAGAAGGCCTGGCTGGGCGGGCGCAGCGATCGCCCGGCGCTGCACCGGATCTGAAAGGTCCGGCGGCGCAGCGCTCACGGGCGCAGTTGACTGACAAGCCGCGGCTGCCTAGCGAGACGACTTGAGAAACTGCAGCCA
This sequence comes from Hyphomonadaceae bacterium, assembly GCA_027485145.1. Taxonomy (GTDB): domain Bacteria; phylum Pseudomonadota; class Alphaproteobacteria; order Caulobacterales; family Hyphomonadaceae; genus Hyphomonas. The sequence goes on from JAIXRO010000047.1 coordinate 7,637, forward strand.
GAAGAGAGATCGTATCATGGCCGATGACTGGAACATGCCCAAGGGCGACCTGATGAAGGGCAAGCGCGGCATCGTCATGGGCGTCGCCAACCAGAACTCGATCGCCTGGGGGATTTCGAGCCAGCTGGCCGCGCAGGGCGCCGAGATCGCGTTTACCTACCAGGGCGAAAACCTGGAGCGGCGGGTGCGCCCGCTGGTCGAATCGATCGGCATGGACACGATGATCTCAGCCGACGTGACCGACGACGCCTCGATGGACGCGGCCTTTGCCGCCATCAAGGCCAAGTGGGGGAAGATCGATTTCCTCGTCCACTCGATTGCGTTCGCGGGGAAAGACGAGCTGCAAGGCTCAATGGTGGCGAACACCACGCGCGAGGGTTTCCGCCGGGCGATGGATATCTCCGTGTACAGCTTTATCGACTGCGCGCGCCGCGCCTCGGAGATCATGCCGGACGGCGGATCGATCATCTGCATGACGTATCTGGGCGCCGAGCGGACGGTGCCGTCCTATAACGTGATGGGGGTGGCGAAGGCGGCACTGGAGGCCTCGACCCGCTACGCGGCGCGTGACCTCGGGCCCCAGGGCATCCGCGTCAACGCGATCTCGGCCGGCGCGATGCGGACGTTGTCGCTCGCCGGCATCAAGGGCGGCAAGAGCCTGATGGGCACAGGGCGGCAATGGTCCCTCCTCAAGGAAGACAC
>JAIXRO010000217.1 GCA_027485145.1 Hyphomonadaceae bacterium
GAGGCGCGCGTCCGGCTCGGCGATGCGGCACCGCTGCTACGGATCGATGCCGACCGCACGCTGGCACAGGCCGAACTATCGCTTGCGCAATCCGAACTCGCCGTCGCGCAGGCGCAGGTGGCGCTTTTCCGCGCACTTGGCGGTGGCTGGCGCAGCGCCGGTGAGCCGCTAGAATGATCGCATGAGAATCCTGATCGTCGAGGACGACGCCGATACCAACCAGTTCATCGCCCGCGGCTTGGCCGAACTGGGCCATCAGGTGGTGACCAGCGGCGACGGGCGCGACGGGCTGTTCCACGCGACCGATGGCGGCTTCGATGCCATGGTGGTCGACCGGATGCTGCCGGGGCTGGATGGCCTCGCAATGGTCAGGGCCCTGCGCGCTGCCGGGAACATGACCCCGGTGCTGATGCTCACCGCCGTCAGTGGGATTGCCGACCGGGTCGAAGGGCTCGAAGGCGGGGCGGATGATTATCTGGTGAAGCCTTTTGCCTTTTCCGAGCTGGTGGCCCGCCTCCATGCGCTGGGGCGTCGGCCTTCAGCGGCGGCGGAGCCTGCGCGGCTGATGGCAGGTGACATCGTGCTCGATCTGCACCGCCGGACTGTCACGCGCGCAGGCCGCAAGATTGCGCTCCAACCCCGCGAGTTCACCCTTCTGGCAGAACTGATGCGCAACCCCGGCCGCATCATGACCCGCACCATGCTGCTCGAACGCGTGTGGGACTTCGACTTCGACCCCAAGACCAATATCGTCGAAACCCATCTCAGCCGTTTGCGCTCCAAGCTCAATGCCGGGTTCGACAGCGACCCGATCGAAACCGTGCGCGGCGCGGGCTATCTCATCAGAGACGACGGATGAAGCGCTGGTGGCGCGGCACGTTCGGCTTGGTGGCTGCCGTTGCCGTGGGCTTTGCGCTCGCAACGCTGGTGATCGGCGCGGTCGCATTCGAAACCACCCATGAGGCACTCGAACTGCAACTCGATCACCGCATCGCCATCGAAACGCAGGCGCTTATCGATGAAGGGCAGGACGGGCATGAGGGCGTGGCTGCCGCCATCCGTCGGCGCGAGGCGGCAAGCAACACGGCAAGCCTCGGCTACCGGCTCGTCGATGCGGAAAACAGGCCCATAGCGGGCTCGCTCGATGCGATTGTCCCATCGAAGCCCGGCTATGTCGAACTCCTGCCTTACAAGGCGAACGGCGAGGAACGTATCGCGCAGTCGCTGACCACGGTCCTCCCGGGTGGCTATCGGCTGCTTGTCGGAGCGGATCGCGCCGCCATCGACGAAATGGACAACCGCTTCATCCTCCTGTTCCTCGGCGCATTCGGCGCGATGCTGTTGCTCGGCATCGGTGCCGCTTGGCTGGTCGGCATCGTCACACGCCGCCGCCTTGCCCGCATCGATCAGACGGCAGCTGCTATCATTGCCGGTGATCTGTCGCGGCGCGTGCCCCTGACCGGAAGCGGCGATGAGTTTGACGGTGTGGCTACGACGCTCAACCGGATGCTCGACCGCATCGCCGGGCTGATGGAGAACCTGCGCCAGGTCTCAAGCGACGTTGCCCATGACCTGCGCACGCCGCTGACACGGTTGCAAAACCGGCTCGACGAGGCCCTGCGCGAGCGCAACCCCGAGACGCAACGCGAGGCGATCGAAGCGGCAGCAAGTGAAGCCGGTGAGCTACTAGAGGTCTTTTCCGCCCTGCTGCGGATTGCCGAAGTCGAAGGTATGGCCGCCCGCGCGCACTTCCAGACGGTGGATCTCAGTGCCGTCGTGTCCGACGTGGCGGAGGCGTTCCGACCGTCAATGGAGAGCAGCGGCCACCGGCTTGTGGTCAGCATTACCCCTCGCGTGACCCTGCCTGGAGACCGCCGGCTGCTGCAACAGATGCTCACGAACCTGCTCGACAATGCCGCGCAGCACACGCCGCACGGGACCACCGTCCGCATCGCCCTCGCAAGCACCCATGACGGCATCAGCCTTGCCGTCACTGATAATGGTCCGGGCGTGAGCGAAGATGAGGCACCCGAGCTCTTCAACCGGTTCGCCCGTATCGACCGCAGCCGGTCAACACCGGGTCACGGTCTGGGACTGGCCATGGTTGCGGCAATTGTTGCGGCGCATTCCGGCAAGGCCGCCATCGCGTCCCGCCCGGGCTTCGGCGTCCACATAACGGTTTAACCAAAGCTGCGTGCAGCAGCGCGGAAGCGCGGCAGCCCGATCAGGCAGAGCTGCCAGGGAGGACACACCCTAAGCGGGCGTTTGGCCAGAGGTATCAGCCTTACCGGCCGAACTCCGCTGCGGGACGAGAACTACCAGCAGAATGATCGCAGCGATGAGAACCGCGGATGCAATCGGGCGGCTGAGTTCAAGACCGCCGCTGGCCACCGGCTTGTCAAGAAAATCGCCAACGGTTGCGCCGAGCGGGCGGGTCAAGATGAAGGCCGCCCAGAACAGCCCCACCCTGCTGATTGCTGTCTGCCAGTAAAGCAGGGCCAGAATGCCCAGTGCTGACCCGAACACGGCGGCGGCGCCAAGATAGCCGAGCGGGCCATCGGCAATCCAATCGCCCAGCGCCGTGCCAAGGGTCTGCGACAAGGTGATCGTCACCCAGTAAAACACTTCTGCCCGCGGCGCGTGAATATCGGCAACATTGATCGAGCCCATCGCCCGATACCAGATCCACAGGCTCGCCAGCACCATGGCAAAGAGCAGCAAGGAACCACCCGGATAACCTGTGCCGATCGAGCGGGTCGCGAAGTCGGCCATCGTGGTACCCGCTGTCGTAGACGCGATGATCGTCGTCCAATAAAGCAAGGGATGGAAGCTGCGCGCGCGGATCTGCGCCGTTACCAGCACCACCAGCAGGCCGAGGAAGATCGCGGTTCCGACAAGATAGCCATTGAGGCCGCCTTGACCGGCCGTGGCGGTCGTTTCCCCCAGCCAGCTCATGCTCACGGTGTCGCCGGCAGTTTCGCCGAAAGTGGTTGCAAGGATCTTGATGATCCAGAACCCCAACGTAATCGCTGGCACCTTGCTTAGGGCAGCAGACTGAGACGTATCCATGGTCGATCTCGCATTGGCAAAAATCGAGTCTACCGGCCTTGCGCAGTGAACCGGCTGTGAATGCCAACTGCCCAGCCACTAGCGGTCATCCGCTGCGAACGCGCGCGGTCCTGAAACTAGCCGGGCAGCCATCGCCGCGCTTGTGCCGTAAGCAGACCTTCCGCAGACGACCCCAAAGCGGGAATTCGAGCTTGCCTTGTTCTATGACTGCTTCGCACCCGATCCGGATTAGCCGCTTATGAATTTTTTTGGTGCGCAAGACCCGGCAAGTTTTCTATCAAGTCAAAGTGCCGGTCTCAAAGCTAGCTGGCCCCTATGTGGGTCGGTGCTGCAGCTCAGTTGATGGGTCTTGCGTGGAGCAAATATGGCTAACTTGATTGGCAGATTGGTAAAGTCGCACCGGCAAGATAGCCGCCTTTTGGTCGCGTTTTTGATCGGCGCGACTGCATTATTCGGAATGGCCAAGCTTGCGTCAGAAGTTTTTGAAGGTGACACTTTTGCAATCGACAAGGCCATAATGCGTGCTCTCAGAACCGCCGGAGATGCTTCAGAGTTGGTTGGGCCCTCTTGGATCAGGCCGGCAATGATCGACTTGACTGCACTAGGTGGTGCGCCCGTTCTGACCCTTGTCACGGTTTTGGCCACGGGATCATTAGTCGCGATGCGTAGGTATAGCACGGCGGGGTTTGTCGTTCTGTCAGTATCTTGCGGAGCTTTCTTGAGTTTTATCATCAAGGGTATTTTTGTTCGGCCTCGGCCAGAGATCGTTCCGCATCTCGTTGAAACGACATCGACCAGTTTTCCCAGCGGTCACGCCATGAATTCTGCGATAGTATTTCTGACACTTGCGGTGTTACTCGCCCGAAGCGAGGCCAATCGCCAGATCCAGTTTTACCTCATAGGGGCGGCGATCTTTTTGACGCTATTGGTTGGAACGACGCGCGTGTTCCTCGGCGTGCACTGGCCCAGCGATGTTCTTGCTGGCTGGGTAATCGGGGCTGCGTGGGCGGCCTTATGTTCGCTCGCTGCCAAATGGCTTCAGGACCATCAGGCTATCGAGCAGCCCTCTTCGCTCCATTCGCCCAAGTCCTGAAACCACCGACCTTCGGCAATAAGCCGGGCCGGTCCACGATCCCGAAAGCGGCATGGCTGCTTCGGGCGGAAGCAGACGTTCAATCTGGCGACCGTGAACGATTGGGTCGGGTCGGCAGCTGTCACTGCTGATTGAGAAAACTGGCTACGCGACTGACGCAAACATATCTAAAGCAATGCTGATCGCGAGGGCGACAAAAAAATGCTTAATCTACGACATCGCCGCTATTCCGCTTTCGTGTTCATGCTGCTGCTGTTGGCAGCTATCTTGAACTTGCGCCTGCCCTTTGCGGCCGCCTTCTCAGTTGCATTCGACATTTCAGCCCTCGGATATATTCTCAGCAGTATTCCGCCCTGGTCAGAAGGCGCGCCTCAAACAATCCGCGAGCAAGCCGCCCGCGATGTAGGGGGGCGAAGCGCGATCATTCTGCTGACATTGACCATCATGGGTGCGATTCTGATTGCAGTAGGTATTCTCGTTAGCAATCAGGAACAGAGCGGCCGATGGGGTCGAGAGCTCTCTCTAGCAACGCTAGTTCTAGCGTGGATATTCGCGAACCTCGTGATGGCGTATCACTACGCCCATCGGTTTTATGATCAGGAAAGCGGAGGAGACGACCACGGCGGACTGTCCTTCCCGGGAAGCAATAAACCTTGTTTTGCTGACTTCGTGAACTTCGCTTTCGTGCTGGGAATGACATGCCAGACTGCGGATATCGCGATCACCCGCGCGCCGCTCAGACGCATAACGACACTACACGGGGTGGCGGCGTTCTTTTTCAACCTTGGTGTTCTGGCCTTTGCAATCAACCTCACCGCAACAACGCTTTGAAATTCTCTCAAGTAAGCCAGTCGCCGATCAGAAAAACGAAATACAGCGCTGAAGCCAAAAGCATGGTCACCGTAGCAGCCCAGCCCATTATCTTCTGAGCACGGGAGATCGTTAGGCGGCCCATGGCTCGAGGGTTCGACGCGATCAGCATCATGATCGCCATGAGGGGGCCCGCGAGGACCCCGTTCACGACCGCGGCCCAGTAAAGCGCTCGGGCCGGATCAATCCCAATCCCGGAAAGGGCGGCCCCCGCCATCGTTGTGACGGCGATTGTGCCATAGAAAAGTCGAGCCGCGAGGGGTTTTGCATCCAGGCTTCCAGCGATCCCGGCCATCTCAGACACCGCATAGGCAGCAGACCCGGCGAGTATCGGAACGGCCAACATGCCCGTTCCGATTATGCCGAGCGCGAACATGCCGAAGGCAAACTCGCCGGCGATTGGGCGCAGCGCTTCAGCGGCCTGGGCGGATGTCTCGATGTCGCGAATGCCATTGGCGTGAAGCGTGGCTGCAGTCGCAAAGACAATTGCCAGCGAAATGACCGTGCTGAAAGCCATGCCGGTCAACGTGTCCATGCGAATACGCTGCAGCTCTGGTCCCGCGTCGGCCGGCGCGAGGCACAAGGGCTTGGCGTGGTGGCGATGTTCTTCTTCGATCTCCTGCGCCGCCTGCCAGAAAAAGAGATAGGGGCTGATCGTGGTGCCAAGGATGGCCACAAGTGCCATCGCGTAGGCGGAATTGAACTGGAGTTCCGGCACGATGAGCGAACGCAAAGCGTGCGCCCAGGGCACATTTGCCACGGCCACGACGGCGACATAGGTGAAAAGCGATAGCGTTCCCCACTTGAGGAAACTGGCATATCGCGGATAGCTGACCCAAATTTCCAGCATGATGCACACGATGCCGAACAGCATGGTGTAGAAAATTGCATTCCCGCCAATAAGCAGGGCGAGAGATGCGCCCATTGCCGCCAAGTCAGCGCCCAGATTCACCACATTTGCGATGAGCAAAAGGCCAACCATCGTGAACAGAACGGTGCGCGGATAGTGACGGCGGAGATTTCGAGCGATGCCAGCGCCCGTGACCCGACCTATTTCGGCAGCGACCTGCTGGATAGCAACCATCAGAGGGAAGCTGAGGACGAACGTCCAGCCAAGAGCGTAGCCAAACTGCGCGCCAACCTGGCTGTGAGTTCCTATTCCGCTTGGATCGTCATCCGCAGCGCCGGTTACCAATCCCGGCCCCAGAGCGCCGAAAAATCTACCGACACGCCCTCTTGGCTGTGGACCGGATGAGGGAGCTTGATCCATCTTTGGTGGGTCGCACATGTCGCCAGCTTGGGCAAATCTTATCGATGCACGGAAATGACTAGCTCCGGATTTCAGCTGATGGGGAGCTCCGGATGATATCGGACCATTTTGAGCAAAGGCTTGCTGGGCGAGAAAACAAGTAAACGGCTTGCTCTGGTAATCGCAAACAAATGACCATTATCGGATGCAAGACTGCCAATGAGCACCGAGTACCAGAACGACCGAGTCTGGGTCGGCAGCCGGCACCCCTTCGATCGGGGCGCAATTGGCGGCCTTGCCTCACTTCCGAAAAATTCCTGCCATTCCGCTAGCGACCCCAAATCGGTCAAGAAGAGGGCGTTTTCAGGATGGGTCGCGCCCTACGATCTGGGATGTATCAGCGGCGCTTACCTCACGTCGAAGACGACGGTGCCGCTCATTCCATGGCCGTCGGCAGCAGCGGCCTGCCAGCGGACTTCGTAAGTGCCGGTAGGCAGTGGCTTCTTGAGCGCAAGGGTCATGGTCTTTCCTTCATCAGACCAGCTCGCGGTGAAATTGCGGATCGGCATTTCGCCGTGGTTCGCCATGCCCGGCATCGCGGTCATGACGATGCTTGCCGCTGCGGATGCAGGATCGACGGGCTGGCTGAAGGTCAAGGTGATCTCCTTGGGCGCCTTCGTTTCAGTGCCTGCAGCCGGATTAGACGCTGTCAGCTGGACATGGGCCGACAGAGCCGTGGGAGCGAGTGACGAGAGGGCAATGGCAGCGAGAAAAGCAGGAATGCGCATGGGTGATGTGTCCTTCGATGTGATTAGAACCAAAAACGGATACCGGCGACAAAGCTGGTCGCGGACGGGTCTTCGCCGCGGCCGCGGGCCAGTGTTGCGCTGCGCCCGGTTCGCCATGACTGCTCAATGCCGATATAGGGGGCGAATTCGCGGCGGATTTCGTAACGCAACCGCGCGCCGATCTCGATCTGGTCGAGCCCTGCGCCGATCCCGAGTTCGGGAATGTCCTGCGCTGACAGATTCGCCTCGATGCGTGGCTGCAGGATCAGGCGCTGGGTGACGCGCTGGTCGATCTCGGCTTCAAGGCGTGCCGTCACATCACCGCGATGCGAGAGGAACAGCGCGGTGTCGATCTCGAACAGATAGGGCGCAAGGCCTTGCACGCCGATCACCGCATGGGTGGTGTCCGGCCCGCCGATGTCGTGCCGCACGCCTGCCTGCACGTCCCAGAAGGGCGCAAAGGCCTTGGCGTAAAGCGCCTGCACCTCGGCATCATCGGGATTTTCGCCAAATGCGCCTTCGCCTTCGGACTTGAACCAGAGCCGCTCGGTTGGGCCGCCGTAATAGCCCTGAATATCCCACAGGTAGATGTCAGCGCCATCGCGCACCTGGGCCTCTAGCCGGTCGCCTTGGAACCAGAACACCGGGAAATCGCCGTGGGTGCGGCGCAGATCCTCGCGCGAGTCTTTCATGGCATCGGCGCCCCAGATCGCATCGGCGGCGCGCGGCGGGCCGCTTCCGGCGACGGAAGGGGGCGGGTTTTCCATGGTCGGGCCGGGGGATGCTGGCTTTTCCGTATTGCCCATATCGCCCATATCGTGCCCGGCGTGCGGGTCTTGCGCCGCCAGCGGCGATGCGGCCAGCAGGGCGACAAAAGACAGAGCGGTCTTCACGGGGTCTGCTCCGGCCCCATGACCGTCACGGTCTGCATCATCCCGCCGTGCATGTGATACAGCAGATGGCAGTGAAATGCCCAGTCGCCCGGCTCGTTGGCGGTGAGATCGAATTGCGCGCTCGCTCCGGGCTGAACGATCACGATGTTTTTGCGCGGCTGGTGCGCGGCATCCTCGCCATTGACCAGTTCGAAGAA
>JAIXRO010000128.1 GCA_027485145.1 Hyphomonadaceae bacterium
GGTGGTCGCGCGGATGAACAGGGCGTCGAATTCGGCAAGGCTCGGCAGGTCGGTCGGGTCGATCAGCTCGACTTCCACGCCCATCTTCTCGGCAACATCTGCGAAACGTCTGAGGGAAGCGGGTTTCGACGGCGCGGTCTTCTCGTTCGGATCGACGAGGACGGCGAGGGCCCACTTGGCGGGCGTGCGGGTCTTGGGCGCGCTGACGCGGCCCTTGGTGTAGGCCTCCATCGCGTGGAGGAAGAACTGGCGGCGCTGGTCTTTCAGCTTGTGCGGGGCCATGGCGCGGATACGGGCGATGCCGTGGGGCGCTTCCGCATCGAACTCGATTTCGAGTGCGGGCGTGCGGTACCAGTCCATCGCTTCGCGGGCGAGGCTTTCATAGGCAGGAATCTCGCAGCGGGAGAAGGCGACGAAGAGGCTTTCGATCCGGGGGGCGCCCTTGTCGAGCGCTTCCTGCAGGGTTTCGCCGAGGTCCGGCAGGGCATGGTTGTAGAGCGACTTCTTCGACAGCTCGACCATCGTCTGCACGCTTGGGGAGACGCGGTGCCCGCGGGCTTCGGCGAGCAGGGAGGCGTAATAGCCCTCGGACTGGTAGCTGTAGGAGCGGGCGAGATTGAGGATGTAGGGCCGGCGGCCGGCGAAGAGAGCCGGTTTCGAGATATAGTCCGAGATTCGCAGCACTTTGTGCGGTGTTTCAGCCTGCGAAATGTCGCTCGCGGATTCGACGAGCACGACCCAATCGGTCATGGGGCTCCATTTAAGGGCGCGGTAAGGGACTTCTGCATCCTGAGCGCCGCTTCTCCGTCCGGATAATAAGACTCAAGCCGCGCAATTACGCGATAACCAGCGCCATCGTAAAGGCGGTGGGCCGAAGTATTTGTGGAGCGCACTTCGAGGCGCAGACGGGTCGCCCCCCGGCCGGCCGCAGACTGTTCGCAGGCGGCCAAAAGGCGCCCGCCGATTCCCTGGCCCTGCGCCGTGGTGGCCACGGAAATAGAGTAGAGGCGGGCGGTGGTCGATCCGGCGCGGAACAACAGAACGGCGGCAGCATTGATGCCCCGCGGCGTCTCGTGAACCAGCGTCAGCGCTTTGCCTGCGAGCAGGCGGCGCCAGGTGCGCGCGTCGAACCTGTCCTCTTCGGGGAATGATTCTTCGAGTTCGAGAAGGGCGGCAAGGTCGTCGAGGCTGGCCGGCCGGATGCGCGCCCCCGTCACAGGCGCACCATGTCGTCCCGGTGGATGATGGCGGGGCGGCCCTTGTAGCCGAGGAGGGCTTCGACCTCTTCGGTGCGACGGCCGGCAATGCGCTGGATATCGGCAGAGGAATAGGCGGTGACGCCCTTGGCGATGGTGCGGCCCGAGGCATCGCGGATGGCGACGGCGGCGCCGCGCTCGAAGGGGCCGGTGACCGCACGCACGCCAACGGCGAGGAGACTGGCGCCGTTTGCGAGGGCCTTGGCGGCGCCGTCATCGATGGTGATCTCGCCTTCGGGCGTGAGGTGGCCTTCGAGCCAGGCGGCGCGGGCATTGGCGGGCGTGGTCTTGGCGGCGATCAATGTGGCGCGTTCGCCGGCCTCGATGGCGCCGAGGGGATGGGGACGGTTGCCGAGCGAGATGAGTGTGGAGCAGCCGGCCGCGTGCGCGATGCGGGCGGCGGCGAGCTTGGTGACCATGCCGCCCGAGCCGACGCCGGCGGCGGCGTTCGAGCCGGTGGCCATCGCGTCATGCTCCGGGGTCAGAGCTTCGAGGAAGGGGATGTGGCGGGCATCGGGATTTGCGCGCGGGTCGGCGGTGTAGAGGCCGTCAATGTCGGACAGCAGGACCAGCACGTCAGCGGCCATCATCTGGGCGACACGGGCGGCGAGGCGATCATTGTCGCCATAGCGCAGCTCTTCGGTGGCGACGGTGTCGTTCTCGTTGATGACGGGGATGACGCCGGCTTCGAGCAGGGTTTCGAGCGTGGCGCGGGCGTTGAGCCAGCGGCGGCGGTTTTCGGTGTCGCCGGGCGTGAGCAGGGCTTGGCCGCAGGCGAGGCCGTGGGGGGCGAGGGCGTCCGCGAGGGCCGCCATGAGGCGCGGCTGGCCGATGGCGGCGGCGGCCTGCTTCTGCTCGAGCCGGGCCTGGTAGGGCGCGCCGAGGGCCGCACGGCCGAGCGCGACGGCGCCGGAGGCAACGAGGATCACGTCCTTGCCGCGCTGGCGCAGGGAGGCGATGTCGGCGGCGAGGTTCGCGAGCCATTCACGGCGCGGCGCTCCTGCCTCGGCGATCAGGGCCGAGCCGGTCTTCACGACGATGCGTTTGGCGCGGGCGAGGGTGTCTGCGGTCATGGCGCCGGGAGATACACGGGGCTTGGGAGATTGGCGAGGGGGCGCCGCGTTGACGTTCCCGGCGGGGCGTTCCAGTCTTGGCGGAACGAGGAGACGCCCGATGAAACTCTACAACACACCGATGCCCGCGCCGAACCCGCGCCGGGTGCGGATTTTCCTGGCGGAGAAGGGGGTGTCGATTCTGTTGGTTGATGTCGCCCTGCAGAAGGGCGAGCACAAGGCGCCGGAGCATGTGGCGAGGAATTCGCTGGGCCAGACGCCGGTGCTGGAACTCGATGACGGGACGTGCATCAGCGAGACGGTGGCGATCTGCCGGTATCTGGAGCGGCTTTATCCGGAGCCTGCGATGTTCGGGCGGAACGCGCTGGAGGAAGCGCAGGTGGAGATGTGGGTGCGGCGGGTGGAGTTCCAGCTGATGGGGCCGGCGGGGAATTTCTGGCGGCACGCGCATCCGTTCACGGCGCGCGTGGTGGTTCCTCAGTACAAGGAGTTTGGCGAGGCAAACCGGGGCGCCTACGAGAA
>JAIXRO010000081.1 GCA_027485145.1 Hyphomonadaceae bacterium
CCGCGCTCGGCGAGATCAGCACGCCGAACGGCGTCAACGAGGCGATCACGGCGCGTATCGGCGGGATCGACCAGGCACTGACGATCCGCGGCAAGGACAGGGCGAACCCGGTCCTCATCGTCGTGCACGGCGGACCGGGCACACCGGAAATGGCCATGAGCTGGACCTATCAGCGCGGCTGGGAAGACTATTTCACCGTGGTGCAATGGGACCAGCGCGGCACCGGCAAGACATACCGCCTGAACGATCCGGCCGATGTCGAGGGAACGTTCACGATCGACCGGATGCGCGATGACCTGATCGAGGTCATTGATTTCGTGAGGGCCCGGTTGGGGCAGGAGAAGGTCATCCTCCTCGGACACTCGTGGGGCACGGTAATCGGGCTTGAAGCCTCTCTGGCGAGGCCGGATGCGGTCTCGGTCTACATCGCCAGCGGCCAGATGGTGAACATGCGCCGCAATGAGCAGGTCGGGTATGAGGGCACGCTTGCGGCCGCCAAGGCGGATGGGAATGCAGAGGCGATAGCGGGCCTCGAGGCGCTGGCGCCTTATCCGGGCCCAGGGCCGCTGACGATTGAGCGAATCGGCGCCCAGCGGAACTGGCTGATCCATTATGGCGGAACGGCCGCCCACCGGAACAACATGGATTCCTGGTTCCGCGCGATCAAGCTGGCGCCGGAATACACCGAGGACGACCGCAAATCCTATGATACAGGCGGCCTTGCCGTGATGTCGGCGCTGCTGCCGGAGTTGACGGAAGTTGATTTCGACAGCGTTACGGAAAGCCCGGTGCCGGTCTTCATGCTGCTCGGCCGCGATGATCTCAACACGCCGTCTTCGATCGCAGCGGAATGGATGGACCGGCTCTCAGCGCCGGCCAAGGCGACCTATTGGTTCGAGCATTCGGCGCACCTCTCCTACATGGAGGAGCCGGGCGCGACACTCATCACTCTGGTGAACTGCATCCGTCCGTATGCTGTCGAACGGGATGTCGAGGTGGCGCGCGCGCAAGTTCCCGCTTCCTGCACCGCAGGTGCGCCCGACTAGGCAGGCCGGCGGGGATCAGTTCGCCAGTTTCATCCAGTCGCGGGCGGCCTGAAGCGCCATCTTGATTTCGGCCGAGGTCAGCATGTCCGCCATGTCCTGGCGCTGCGCCTTGGCCTCGTCATGGCCGCGGGCGGCTGCGAGGTTGAACCATTTGTGGGCTTCGACGAGATTGATCTCGGTGCCCGTGCCGGTCGCGTAGGCAAGGCCTGCGCGGTAGAGATCGTCGGGCAGGGAGTGGGCGCCAATCAGCGCGCCGGGCTCCACGGGAGTATCTGAATAGGCCATTGCATTTCTTCCTTTGACACCTTGCGCAACTGGCCGGGATTTTCCCCATGTCCGGCTGCGAAACCTTCACCTGCCGGACCATCCGGCAACGGATCAAAGTTGACCTGAAGGGATTTGCGCGTGGTTAATTTCGCATTTGCCAAGCGGCGGCTGTGTAAACGCGAGAGCCTGCGCCGTTAAGGAAGCGTCACCCTCGACGGGCGCAGCCCGTCTGAGGGCCCATCTCCTGCACGCTTCGTCTCTCCGGGATGACAAGACGCGAGATTTCGCGCAATTCCCGCCGCAGATGCGCCGTAGGCGGACGGTTCAGTCCATCCCCGGATAGCGCCTGAACGCGGGCAGGGCATGGATATGCGCCGCCCAGTCCGGCTGCTCGGCCGTCTGCACCTGCGCGCCGGGCGCAAAGGCGGAGGGGTCATCCAGCGTGATCGCCTGCACATCGACCAGTCCCGGAAGGAAGGTCTCGTTCACATAGAACAGGCCGGTGCCGCAGACCGGGCAGAAGCGGCGGAAACTGTCGCCGGAGGAGTTGAACGTCGCGGGCTCGCCCCGCGTGATCCGCAGGTTGCCCGCCGGCATCACCGCCCAGGCCACCATGGGCGCCCCGGCGCTCATCTGGCAGTCCCGGCAATGACAGATCGAGACGCGGTCGGGCGGCCCGCTCAGTTCATAACGGATTGCGCCGCACTGGCAGCCGCCTGTGATGGACATGACCTTGTCTCCCCATTCGTTCATGCTTTGTTCAAATGCCATGACTCAAGAATGCTGTCAAAGGCCTCCGGCTCCCGGCGGTGGCGCGGCCTCCTTTAACCTTGCGAATGGCCGCCGCATGGCGGCGGGTGGCGTTTAACGGCTGCCGCGGTGCGCTTGAAGTAAGGCATTGCAATGCAATGTATCTTGCTATACAAGGCGTCATGGATATCGAGTCTTGGAAATCGCAATTGCGCAAGGGCGCCGCCGAGCTCGCGGTCCTCGCCCTGCTCGCCAAAGGCGACCGGTCGGGGACCGGGCTTTTGGACGAACTCGCCCTTCGCCCGGATGTCGGCTTGTCGGATGGGTCGATCTATCCACTGCTGAGCCGGATGGAGCGGGAAGGGCGGATCGCGGGCGAATGGCATACGCCGGAGGATGGCGGCCGCGGCCAGAAACGCTACCGGCTCACCCCGGAGGGCGCCGCCGCCCTCCGCCACATGCGCGCTGCCTGGATGCGCTTCCAATCAGACCTTTCCCTTGTTCTCGGAGACCCGACATGACCCAAGCGAACCGTATCGATGCCTACATCGCCGCGCTGTCGCGCGCCCTGCGCGGGTTCTCCGAGCCTGACCGGCAGGACATCCTGCAGGAGATCCGCGCCCATCTCGATCACCGGGACGGGGAGGGCCGCCTGGATGAGGCGCTCAAGTCCCTCGGCAGCCCGCAAGACTGCGCGCGCGGCTTCAGCGAGGAGCTGAAACTGCAGCAGGCCTTCACGGATCGCGGCCCGGCGCGCACCTTCGCCGCCCTGTTCGCGCTCGCGTCGCAGCGGCTGACGGCAGCCGTCGGCCTCCTGATATCCGGCGTGTTCTTCCTGTTTGCGGCCGGATTTGCCTTCACTGCTTTCTACGAACTCGTGACACCGGAACTCGCGGGCCTCTGGTCGAACCCGGACTCCGGATCCTTCTTCTTCGGCGTCATCGATTCCGGCAGCCTGCCGGAGACGCGTGACCTTCTGGGGCCCTGGCTTTTCCCGGTCGCAGCGCTGCTGACGCTGGCCTCGCTCCTGATGGGTCAGTGGCTGGGACGGCTGTTCATCCGCCTGCTGATGCGGCGTCCCCGGATGCTGGGCTGAACCGGCAAAGGAAAACCCCGCAGCGCCGGGCGCCGCGGGGTCTTGTTTTTGGGTCAGGTCCGGCGCGCCGGTCCTGAATGTGTGACGCCTCAGGCGGCGATCTTCTTCTTCGCCAGCGACTTGGCGAGTTTTTCCATCGCCTTGCCCTTGTCGATGTTCTCGACGGCGGCCAGCTCGCGGGCCATCCGGTCCAGCGCGCTCTCGTACAGCTGACGCTCCGAGTAGGACTGTTCCGGCTGGTCATCGCCGCGGTGCAGGTCGCGCACGACTTCCGCGATCGAGATCAGGTCGCCCGAATTGATCTTGGCTTCGTATTCCTGGGCGCGGCGCGACCACATGGTCCGCTTGATGCGGGCCTTGCCGCCAAGCGTCTTCAGGGCGTCATCCACGAGTTTCGAGCCGGCAAGCGCACGCATGCCCGAGGCTTCGGCGCGGTTGGTCGGCACGCGAAGGATCATCTTGTCCTGGTCAAAGGCGACCACATAGACCTCGAGCGCCATGCCGGCGACCGTCTGCTTCTCGACAGCCGTAATTCTGCCCACGCCATGAGCCGGGTAGACAACGCTTTGCCCGACCTCGAACGCCAATGCCCGAGTCTCTGCTTTTTTCGCCATATTGAAGTGACCTTTTTCTACACGCGCCAAAGCGATGTTTCCCCGGCCCAGTGCCCTTGTTGAGGTACTGAGTTAGGAATTCCCGCTTCTTTAGGATTATTGATCAGGCGTAAGACATAACACGAATTTGGCGTATTTACAACAGGTCCGCGCAGGGCTGTGCCAAAAGTAAACGGAATGGAATCAAGCGCCTCGTTAATGTTTGGGGCACCCTGAAAGCTGTAGCAACTGCGTGCCGAATCGGCCCCTGACGGACAGTTTCAGTCGCCCGTGCCGGGATTCGGGCTGAAGTATTTTTCCAGCTTCCCGGTTTCCTGCGCATATTTTTCTCGGTCGTCCGGCGGGGTCTTGAGCCGGGTGATGTTCGGCCAGATCTTCGCGTATTCCGTGTTCAGCTTCAGCCACTTGCTGTCGGGGTCGTCCTCGGTATCCGGCTTGATCGCCTCGACCGGGCATTCCGGCTCGCACACGCCGCAATCGATGCACTCATCCGGGTGGATGACCAGCATGTTCTCGCCTTCGTAGAAGCAGTCGACCGGGCAGACTTCCACACAGTCCATGTATTTGCAGCGGATGCAGGCATCGACGACGATGTAAGTCATGGGTGCAGGTGTCTCGTTCGGGGCTGGGATCGACACCGCCAATTGGCGGTGAGGGCGCGGAGTGTCAATGTGACAGGCTCAACTGCGACCGAAGTTTTGCTCAAGTCACCCGGGGAAGGCGGCCTTCGGCGCGCTGGCGGGCCTGGGCGCGGCTGACATCGTCCACGTGCAGCAGGCCGGCGACCTGGCGCACATAGGTTTCCTCGATGTCGGAGCGTTCGCCGTCCGACAGGACTACCCGGTAGATCGCTTCCACCACCTTGATCCGGTCGGCGAGGGCGAGTTTCTTCGCGTGCTTGGTGAACTGGTGGCTGCCCACCGCCTCTTCGGCCAGCGTTTCGGCCTCTGCCAGCAGTGCGTCCGCCTTGGCGGCGTCGAAGTCGAAGGATTCCAGCAGGATCTCGGCGATCATGTCGCTTTCGATGTTCACATACACCCCGTCCACCAGCGCCGCTTCCACGAGCAGCGCGCCGACCGCCACCTGCGGCGACATCGATTGCTCCGCCGGCGTCTTGGCCGCGAACAGGTTCTTGATGGACTTCATCATGGCTGGTCCTCTGCGGGCCGGTAAAGCGCCCGGGCTTCCTCGGCAGGGCCCCGTCGGGTTCCGGCTGCCACTACTTGAACACTGACAATATCGGCGCCCTTGCCGAATGTCACGATGTCGCCGGCGCTCAGGCTCAGGCCCGGCTTGTCGGTCCGGCGGGTCAGTCCGCCTTGCGTGACGCGCAGGCCGGATTTGCGGATGAACGCCGCGGACAGGGCGCGGGTCCGGAAAAACCGGGCGCGCCACAGCCAGACATCGGCGCGCACCGCCGTCTCGGCGCCGTCGTCAGATGTCATCGGCCCGCCAGCGTCTGACCGCCTCTAGCGGAAGGGGCGATAGCGGAAGCCGCCCTGCGCGGGCTTCGGCGCGGCGGGGGGCTTCGGGGCCTTCGGCGGCCGCTGGGGCTTGGCCGGTTTCGGCGGCGGCAGCAGCGCCGCGAGCGCGGCGAAGGGGCTGTCGGGGTCGATCGGCTTGCTGCGGCGCTCATCCTGCCTTGGGGCGTGGCCAGGCTTGCGGTTGTGCTGACGATTGTCCTGGCGATTGTCTGGGCGCCTGTCTGGCCGGTTGTCGGGCCGGCGTCCCGGGCGGTGATCCGGCCGGGCATGTTCCGTCCGTGCCGGGCGCTCGCCGCCGGCCGCATCGCCCTCCGGTTTCGCTTGCTCCGTATCCGGACGGCCAGAGGGCGGGCGGGCAGGGCGTCTCGGCGGACGCTCGTCGCTCTCGGGCCGCGCGCGCGCCGAAAAGCGCCACAAGGTGACGGCGCCGGTCTCGGGATTCTTTTCGGCCGGGGCAATGCCGAAGCCTTTCAGTACCGCGTGCCAGTCGTCCGACGGGCAGGAGATCACCGAGGCGAGATCGATCGGAATCTCGAAAGTCGCCTTGGCGGCGGCCTTGCGGCGCTTGGCGAGTTCCCAGCCGAGGCGTTCGGCAAGGTCGGCGCGGACAGCGCGGCGACCGAACCGCAAGTAGCCATTGGCGACCAGCGCGGCTTCCGGCCAGGTGCCGTCGAGACCGAAGGATCCGGCGCCTTCCGGGGCCAGCGGATATTCGGTCGACGATTCCACGGCTTTCAGGATGGCGATCATCCGCTGCGCGGCGGGCTTCTGTGCATCCGGCACATAGGCGGCGACGCGGCCAACACGGATACCCGCCGCCTTCAGCGTTTCGCGCTGCGCCGCGTCGATGCGCGGGGCAGATTCGTCCGTGCGCAGATCAATACATGCGCCGCTTTCAAGGATGCGGAAGGCCAGCCCCCGCAGGATGCCTTCCATCGCTTCGCCGCTGCGGGCAAAGGCGAGCTTTGCATGCGTCGGCAGGATGCGCCCGATTTCGCCGCGCACCCATTCCTCGATCCGCGTCAACGCGGCCTGGCGTTCCGCGGCCTCGGCCTCGAGCGCGCCGATCAGTTCCGTGCGCGGCATCATCCACTGCGCGCCCTTGGCGAGGCGCGCGACCGGCGCGCCCTGGAAGTCGATCTCTGCGCCCTCGGTCAGCTTGAAAGCCTCGGCCGGCGCCGTCGCAATCTGCGCGAGCCGCGCGGTCAGCATCGGGCGGATCGCCGCGAGCGCTGCCCCGCGCACGGCCTTGCCTTCGAGGGTGCGGGCATCGACGACGGGTTCAAAGCTGAGGCCCCTCAGCCGTCCGACCAGGTGGCCTTCAACCGTTACATCGCCGTCGGGCGTCAGATCAGTCACGAGCGCATCTTCTTTCCTCAAACTTGCGAGCAGGGCCGTGGTTCGCCGGTCCACGAAACGGGCCGTCAGCGCCTCGTGTAGCGCGTCTGACAGGGAGTCTTCAATCTCCCGGGTTTTCTGTTGCCAATAGGCGGGATTTTCAAGCCAGTCGTCCCGGTGCGCGGCATAGGTCCACGTGCGGATCGCGGCGAGGCGTTGTTGCAGCTGGTTGATATCGCCGCGCACGGAAGAAAGGTCATCCATCCGGCGGCGCAGGCCTTCATCCGACAGGCGCGCGTCAGGGTCGGCGAGTGTCTCGGCAAGGCCCAGCACGAGGCGGCCATGACCTTCCGGGCCGGCCTTGCGAAAATCCGGCAGGCGGGCGAGGTCCCACAGCCGGCGGACTTTCCGGTCGCCTGCCACATTCGGTCCGATGGCGCCGTCCTCGCTCATCCGGCGCAGCACCCATTCATCCAGCGCGCGTGGATTATGGATCAGCACCGGATTGCCCGACGGGCGCTCCAGCGACCGGATCAGGGATTTGAGGCTCGCATAGTCGAGCGCCGAATTGCGCCATTGGACCGCATCGACCGGATCGAACCGGTGTCCCTCGATGGCTTTCCACTCTTCGTCCTGGAAAGGTGGGCAGCTGCCGGTTTCGCCAAATTCGCCGTCCGTGCGGAACCGTCCGGCGCGTCCGGCAATCTGGGCGCATTCGGCCAGCGACAGCGGGCGATGCCGCCGCCCGTCATACTTGGTGCGCGAGGCAAACACGACGCGGGTGACATCAAGGTTGAGACCCATGCCGATCGCGTCGGTGGCAACAATGTAATCGACTTCGCCCGACTGGTAGAGCGCCACCTGCGCATTGCGCGTACGCGGGCTGAGCGCCCCCATGACGACCGCCGCACCGCCCTTCTGCCTGCGGAGGAGTTCGGCGATCGCGTACACTTCCTCCGCGCTGAAGGCGACGATGGCGGTGCGTTTCGGCAGCTTGGTGATCTTCGCATGGCCGGCATAGCGCAGCTCGGAAAAACGCGGACGTGGTTCGGTTTCCACGCCGAGCTTGAGCGACTTCAGCAGCGCGCGCATCGTATCGGCGCCGAGCAGAAGGGTTTCGTGGTTGCCGCGCATGTGCAGGATGCGGTCGGTGAAAACGTGCCCGCGATCATCATCCTCGGCGAGTTGGATTTCGTCGATGGCGACAAAGTCCGCCCGCACATCGGCCGGCATCGATTCCACGGTGCAGACGAAATAGCGCGCCGTCGGCGGGCAGATGCGTTCCTCGCCGGTGAGCAGCGCGGCATTGGCATAGCCCTTGGCCGCCACCACCCGGTCATACACTTCGCGCGCCAGAAGGCGCAGCGGCAGGCCGATCATGCCGGTGCCGTGCGCAAGCATCCGCTCGATCGCATAGTGGGTCTTGCCGGTATTGGTGGGGCCGAGGATGGCCTTCAGCGTGGACATGGATGGCAAAGGGGTGGGGACGGGGCGGGCTTAAGTCAAGCGCGGCTGGCGGTGAGCCGCCGGATCATCCCGCGTTCGGACGGGCGGAAGGCGGGCGGCAGCTGCGTTGCGCCGTCATAGAGCGCGCCTTGCAGGGTGAGGCCTTCGTCATCGATCCAAAGGCAGATGGCGCCGCAGAGGTTCGCGCCGTCGAGGCGGGCATGGCGCAGGGACGCGCCGGTAAAGTCCGCGCCAATCAGGCAGGCGCCCGAAAGGTCGGCCCGGCGCAGGCTGGCATGGCGCAGCGAGGCGCCGCGCATATGGGCGTTCCGGAAGGTCGCCGTCATCAGGCGCGCATGGTCGAACCGCGCGCCTTCAAGGCTTGCCCAGTCGAGGCAGGCTGCGCGCAGCTCGCAGTCCCGGAACACCGCGCCGGCGAGATCGCGGCCGCTGAGATCGGCGCGCAGGAGGTCCTGCTGCGCAATGCTCGCGCCGCGCAGCTCGGTGAGGCCGAGTTCCACAACGCGTTCGGACCCCAGATACTGGATCGCAATCATGCCCGGCTCCCATTCCCCGGAGGCACATTGGCGTGATTGGCAGGGCGGCGCAATCGCCCGTGAGACGGGTTTCCATTTGACCCGGAAAAGCCCGTCCGATACCGCATGAGACCTGAAACGAAAGGCTAAACGCCCGTGTTTGTGTACCGCTCCCTCCTGTTCGTGCCCGGCGCCCGGTCTGACCGTTTCGGCAAGGCGGTTGCGGCCGGCGCGGACGCCGTGATCATCGATCTCGAAGACGCCGTCCTGCCGGCTGACAAATCTCAGGCGCGGGCCGATACGCTGGCCTGGCTCGGCGCCTGGCGCGGGCGGCATCTGGGGTTGCGGATCAATTCGCCGCGTACGGCGTTCGGCTGCGCCGACCTCGCCGCGCTCGCCGCATCGCCCGCGGCCGCGCGCGCGGATTTCCTGATGGTTCCCAAGACCGAGACGGCGGTTGATCTTGAAATCGTCGCCGAAGCCTTTGGCCGCACGATGCCGCTGATCGCGATTGTCGAAAGCGGCCGGGCCCTCTCGAACGCGTTCGAGATCGCGCGGCAGTCGACCGGCGGCGTCCTGTTCGGCGGCGTTGATTATTCGGCGAGCCTCGGCGCGGATGTCGCCGACTGGGACGCGATGCTCACCGCGCGCGGAACGATTGCGGCGGCGGCTGGCGCTGCGGGCGTGCCCGCCTACGATGTGCCCTTCCTGGATACCAGGGATGCCGACGGCCTCGTCATCATGACGCGCAAGGCGAAGGCGATGGGCTTTTCCGGCCGGGCCTGCATCCATCCGGATCAGGTGAACGCGGTGAACGCCGCCTATTCGCCCACCGAGGCCGAACTTGAAGACGCGCGCGCCATCCTTGCGGCCATGGGCGCAGCGGGCGGCGGCGTGGCGCTGCACAAGGGCAAGATGATCGACCGGCCGGTGATCCTCGCGGCCGAGCGAGTGATTGCGAGCGCGCGTCAAGTTTGAAAGGAGCCTTTCGATGACGGCATTACCCGTGACACCGATCGCATATGTGCGCGGCGGCCGCGCCGCGCCGGAGGACGACAATTGGGGCGGCGAGCGCGCCGCCATCGAGCTCGAGGCCTTCCTGCCGCCCGAGGCGCTGGCGGGACTTGATGCTTTCAGCCATGCCGAGATCATCTTCCAGTTCCATCTGGTGCCGGACGCGAAGATCGAAACCGGTGCGCGCCGGCCGCGCGGCAATCCGGACTGGCCGATGGTCGGCATCCTTGCGCAGCGCGGGAAGAACCGGCCAAACCGGATCGGTGTCACCGTGTGCAGGATCGTGTCGGTCGATGGCCGCCGGCTCGAAGTCGAAGGTCTTGATGCGATCGACGGCACGCCGGTGCTGGATATCAAACCGGTGATGACCGAGTTCCTGCCGCGCGGCGAGATTCGCCAGCCCGAATGGTCAAGCGAACTGATGAAAGAATACTGGTAACACAAAGGATCCCGGCCATGGCCGATACTGCAATCCACTCCGAAGCCGATGAGCGCCAGATGCTCGATGCCATTCAGAAATGGATCGAGAAGAAGGTCGCGCCGGTCGCGATGAAGTATGAGCATGCCAATGAATGGCCGGC
>JAIXRO010000097.1 GCA_027485145.1 Hyphomonadaceae bacterium
CCAGCGCATCATCGACCATGTCGTCTCGCCGCTGTTCGGCAAGGGCAGCAGCTTCACGAGCGGCGGCAAGACGCTGCCGGTGCCGCTCGCCTATTACAGCCGGTTCGCGCAGTGGAACCAACTGTCGATCATGCGGTACACGAAGGACTATGCGGACCTGCTCAAGCTTGCTCAGATGGCGGATGATCCGCGCCTGATCGAGGCGTTCATCGCCTTCCTTGATGCGGACGCGACCTACCTGCTCTACCGCGCGGTGGCGCAGCTGAAGACGGCGCTGTCGCATGCCGATGAGGCGCGGTTCGATCTCGACGTGGGCCGGCTGAAACTGCACCGCACCATCGCGCGGGGCGAGTTTGACGGCTGGATCGCCGACGACGTGCGCGCGATCCAGACGACGGTCGGCGAGGCGCTGCGGCGCGCGAACCTTGGCGAGGCGGCCATCGACCGGGTGTTCCTCACCGGTGGCACGTCCTATGTGCCCGCCCTGCGGCGGAGCTTCGAGGACCGTTTCGGCGCAGGCAAGGTCGAGACCGGCGACCAGTTCGTGTCGATCGCCAACGGCCTCGCGCTGATCGCGCAGGAGGCGGATCTGGAGCCGTGGCTGGCGAAGGCGTAAACGCTCAGGTGCCCGTCAGATTCTCGCCGAAGACAGCCATACGGGCAATCAGCGGCCAACGGCACATTTTCAGCTCAGCGCCTTTGCAAACCTCACGGGGCTTCAAGTTCGAATGTCAGCCCGGCGTGGGTTTGCAGCCGATGGATCAGTTGGTCGCCCATGAGGGTCGCCGGTGTCCAGAATCCGCCAGCGGTGCTTTCCGGCACATCCCTGGCGAGGCAGGCCGCGGCCTGTGCGAGCATCTTTGCCGTGGACCCATACCCGGGGTCGCGGTCGCCCGTTACCCGGCATCTGATCTTGTCGCCTTGCGGTGTCGTGCCGAGAAACACCAGATCATATTCGCCATCCAGCTGTTGTTGTTCGCTTGGCCCTTCGCCTGGCTTGGGAAGGACAAGGTTTTCGAGGAGCCACCGCGTGGGCGGCAGAGCCAGTCCAATCATCGCGCCCGCCATGCCCCAGCTAATCGCTCTCGCCGCGCGCCTTCCGCCAGCGCCTTCGCCGGTCACCATCGCTTCTTCATACAGGAAGCCCGCGCCGTAGCTGTTGTTGCTCAAGGCGTTGGAGCGATGCACGACCCGCGCATTGATGGCCGCCATGATGAAGGGCGCCGTCCAGCTCCCGTACGCCTCGTCATAAGCCATCTGCACGTCCGGTTGCCGGGCCGTAAAGCCGTGACCGGGCGGGCAAAGGCTGTAGGGGTCTTTCAATTGCGCGCGCAGCTCGGCGTCGCCGGATGCCTCCTTGACCATGTTGATCATGCTGGCGATCGTGCCGCCGGAGGCGCCGCCCTTGATCTTCGCCACCCGCATGTTGATCCGGTTACAGGTCTGGCCGAACCGTTTCTTTGCGTGCTGCTGAAGGAAATGGACGCCCAGATCAGAGGGGATGGAGTCAAACCCGCAACAGTGCACGATCCATGCGCCGCTCTCCCGAGCCACGCGCTCATGGCGGTCCTGCATCCTCCGGATCCATTGCGGTTCACCCGTGAGGTCGCAGTAATGGGTACCCGACGCCGCGCAGACCTTGACCAGCGTGTCGCCGTAAAGCGCGTAAGGCCCTACGGTGGAAACGATGACCTTGGTGCGGGCACACATGGCTTTTAGAGCCGCTTCGTCTCCGGCGTCGGCGACCAGACTCTCGATTCCTGACAAGCCAAGGTTCTTGCTGAGCGTCTCGAGTTTCGCTTTCGAGCGCCCCGCGATGGCCCATCTGATCGATCCATCCGCGAATTGCTCATGCATGTAGCGGGTCATGATCTGCCCCACGAAGCTGGTCGCTCCGTAGACAATGATATCGAATGTCTGATCGGTCATTTGGGCCCCTGAACGGCGTGGACTTCGCTACGGATCGCCCGGATGGCGTTTGATCAGCAAGCGGTGTCTGGCTTGCGCGTCAAGCTATTCACCGCCTGATGTTTGAAAGCAAACCTTCGCGCCGGTCTCACCAGTGCAGTTTCTGGCTCCGCTGACCCGCGGTTCATCCGGCATGTCCGCGGGCCGGGTGGGCGACGTCGACCCATCCGCCGCGCGGGCCGTGCGAAATCGCCCTGTTCCAGGATTGCATCAAGGCTTCGGGATGTCCGGTTCCGAAGACGTAGTGATCGGGACGGATCAGGACTGCGTCTGCTCCGGTCTTGTCGAACCAAGCTCCGAGTTGGGCGGCGAAGGGCGCAACGCTTTGCCCGGCCAGATCCGCGCGTGACAACAGACAATAGTCGCGGCCCCGGCATGCGTCGAAGCGTTCTCCGCTGGCGGCGATGGCCTGGGGGAAATAGCTTCCCGCAGCAGCGCTACCCGGGTCGATCAACCCTTCCGTGATCGGCGGATACCCGGGCGGCCCGGCGGGCAACTTGCCGAGCATTCGGCCGAGCTTGAACTTCATGTCACGCAGAAAGGCGGACCATTTGCTGGTCGTGCAGACCATCCTGCCCATCATGATCGCCATGGCTATCGTCGCGCGAACATTTGGTTCGCGCTCGGGCTGGTATGTGTCGAGCAGCCGGTCGTCTGCATTGCCATCGACGACTGCGGCAAGCTTCCAGGCCAAATTTGCGGCATCGCGCAAACCCGAGCACATGCCTTGTCCAGCGAACGGCGGCGTCTGATGCGCGGCGTCGCCTGCGAGCAGAACGCGGCCCTTTCGCCATTCCCGGGCGATCCGTGCCCGGAATGTATAGACCGCTGTCCTTTCGATCCGGACGGCGCCCTTGACCTTCCATGGCTCGAGGAGCCTATCGATGAAGGCATTGTCGCTGACCTGGTCCGCGGTCTCTCCCGGCAGGATCATGAACTCCCAGCGATGGCGCCCTTCGCCCATCAGCACACAGGTCGTCGGGCGCTCGGGATTGCAGATCTGGAGGTTTGCGGTTGGCAGTCTCGCATAGTCGTCGACGAAGACGTCGACCACCAGCCAGGGCTCCTCGAAGTTCAGATCTTCAAAGGTAATGGACGCAGCCTTGCGAACGGGTGAGCGCGCGCCGTCAGCGCCCACAAGATAGCGGGCCCGCACGAGGCGTTCGCCGCCGGGCGCGGCGAGGCGCGCCGTGACGCCTTCGCCGTCCGCGTCGAAGGACGTCAATTCCCATTCGCTGCAGAGTGAGGCGCTGCCTTGCATCGCCAGCGACCGCCGGAGCGCCGCCTCGACACTCGGCTGGTGGATCATGTTGGCAGCTGGCCAGCCGCCGGGGCCGATACGGTCTGCCCCCTCAAACCGCAGAAGAATTTCGCCGCGGGCGTTGAGGAAGTCATAGCGCGAAGCGCAGCGACTGGTTTTCATCACCTCGTCGGCAGCGCCGGCCTCCTGCAGGATGCGCATGCATTCATGGTCGATGTGCGCGGCACGCGGGAGCGGATAGATATCAGGCTCCTTCTCCGCGACCATGACCTTCACGCCGCGCTGCGCGAGAAGTATCGCCAGCGTCACACCGGTTGGGCCGCCTCCAATGACGAGAACATCGCAATCGAATGCCATGGTTCAGCCTTCTGCGACCATGGCGCCTTCGATATGCCCGAGTCCGTCGACTTCGCAGCGCACGATATCGCCGGGTTTCAGGAACTGGCGGGGGTCCATGGCTGCACCGATCCCGCCCGGTGTGCCCGTGAAGATGACATCACCCGGTTCGAGCGTCATGCCGAGCGACAGGTGTTCGATCTGCTGCCAGATATTGAACACGAGGTGCCGGGTGTTGGAATCCTGGCGCTTCTGACCGTTGACGAAGCAACGCAGGCCAAGCGTGTGCGGGTCGCCCACTTCGTCGGCGGTGACGATCCATGGCCCGAATGGCGCATGGGTATCGAAACTCTTGCCCAGCGACCATTGAGGCGTCGCGTGCTGCCACATTCTTTCGGTCACATCATTGCCGACGCAGTATCCAAACACCGCCGCCGGAGCGTCAGCGGCAGCGATGTGCTTGCCGCCGTTGCCGATGATCGCAACGAGTTCGACCTCATAGTCGTTGGTCATCGTGCCTTTCGCGATCTCGATCGCATCATACGGCGCATTGACGCTTGTCTGCGCCTTGGTGAACCAGACCTGCCGCTGCGGGGTTTCCATCTTCGACTCTTCGATATGGTCGGCATAGTTGAGGCCGATGGCGAAGATCTTTCCCGGACGCTGAACCGGCGCCTCCAACTTCACCGACGACAGAGGCACGCCGCCGCCCGCTGCGGCCTTGGCCTCCAAACCGGGCTTCAGCGCGTCCCAATCGCGAATGAGATCCATCATGGTGGCGTCCAGGCCGCAGTCGATGATGCGGTCGCCGCTGACGATGCCGGTGCGGGTCTGTCCATTGGCGGTGTAGGTGGCAAGTTTCACGTGAGCTTCCCCTTTGGCTGGCGGCGGAACAGCCGCTTTATCCGGATCATCAAAGCGGTGACGAACGCGACGAGGGCCGGCGGTGGGGGCATCTTGCCGGCGAACATCGGGTGCGGGGCGCCCCACTGAACGGCGAGCAGGGCGCTCATCGGCATCTTCTGGGGCGGGTCGGCAGCCGTGAACAGATCGCCGTCGGTCCAGTGTTCGAGCTCGTTTCCGAACGGGTCTTTCCAGTAGTCGAAAATCTGGCTGCCCATGATGTGGCGGCCGACGCCCCACGCAGAAACGCGTTTCTTCGACTTCAGAAACTGATGGCCGAGCATAAGGTCATCGAGATTGGCGACTTCGAAGGCCGCGTGGAGCAGGCCGAGTTCCCCCGGGAGCTGCGCCAGAAAGAGTGTGTGGTGGTCGGAGGGTTTGTCGCCGCGGTCGCAGCGCATGAAGGCGCCCAGGGGGACATCCCTCGCTGCCTCGACCTCGTCCGAGGTCAGGAAGCCGAAGCGGTCCTTGTACCATGTCTCCGATGCCCTGAAGTCACTGACCTTAAGCACGGCATGGCCGATCCGGATGACATGCGCCGGAGACGCGGCCAACCGGACGGTCTGGCGCAGGCGAGGCTTTTCAGCGGCGGTGTTGCGCGGCAAATCGGCGATCGGGCGCGTGTCGTCTTGCCTTGTCTGGCCGGCAACCACCTCAATACGATAGCCGTCAGGATCGGTCAGCCGAACAACCTTGCCGCCGCCCGGTTCGCGCAGCTCTTCGACGCGGGTGCCTTGAGACGCGGCAAGTATTTCCAGATCTTCAACCGACGCGGCGCGAAGCCCGACCGCCAGAAACCGCGCCTCACCCGGTTCGGTAACATGCAGGAAGGGGCGCCCGTCGCTTCCCTTGCCGTAGAGCTTTCCGTTCTCCTCGAAACTGATCAGTCCGAAATCATCGAGGAAGGCGCGCATGGCCGCAAGATCCGGCGCCGCAAACCGGACATGCGCGATATCCTCGATCTTGATCACCGGCATTCTGCGCTCCTGCGAGAACCGAAACATTGACTATTTGGTCAGGTACCTTGAATTTGACCAGACAGTCAACTAGGTAACGCGCATGACAGATGTTTCCCCGCGCACAGCCCGGACCCGCGCTTCGCTTGTTGCAGCGGGTTTCGAACTGCTTGCCGAACGACCCATCGACGCCATTCCGATTGATGACCTGGTCGCCAAAGCCGGGGTGGCAAAGGGCAGCTTCTTCAATCACTTCAAAGACAAAAGCGACTTCGCTGCGGCGATCGCGACAGAGGTCAGGCTTGAGCTCGAGGCTTTGGTCGCGAAGGCGAACGAAACGGTCAGCGATCCGGTTGAACGCATCGCTGGCGGGATGCGTGTGTGCCTCGAATTTGCGATCACGCAACCGAAGCGAAGCACGGCGCTTCTGCGCAGCATGGGCGCGCCGACGTTGCAGGAACATCCGTTGAACGATGGCCTGCGCGCCGACATCGAAGCGGCCGCGTCGCGCAATCTGATCCGATCGGAGGCCGAGCGACTCGGCGTGCTCTACTGGCTGGGGCTGTGTCAGGTTCTCATGCAGGATGCCTTGATCGGCCGAATCCCTCTCCGCGAAGCAGACGAACGTCTGTCCGACATGCTGGTGCTGGGCCTCACCGGGCTTGGCGTGCCTGCCAAGCGCGCCGGATCGATTGCGAAAAAGCTGAGCGTCGGAAGCCAAAAAACGTCCTGACGTCACGAGAGATGTCGCCGTCAGTGCCGGCACGTCACCGCATCTCGGTTTTCTGAAGTCGGCATCCGCCTCATCCACTAGGCACGATGAGCGTGCTTCGGCGGAGGGGAAATCATCGCTTAATGCCCGCTTAATACCAGCGGCCAGCTTAGCCTCTCGACCCTTAATGCCAGATCCGGGACTTCAGAGCTTCACCATCCGGAGAGCTTCATGCCTGATCTCATTGCCGTCCTGTTCATCCTTTGCGCGTTTGCGCTGATCGGCGCCGTCACCCAAGCGCTCGGCAAGGTGTGATCCGCCATGAGCCTTGATCTTGCACTCGGCGCGCTGATCGCCGCCGCACTGTTCGTCCTGTTCCTCGTGGCGCTGCTGCGCCCGGAACGCTTCTGATCCCGGAGACAACTGACCATGACCCTCGAAGGCTGGATTATTATCCTGGTCTTTACCGGACTCATCGCGCTCATCGCGCGCCCGGTAGGCCTCTACCTTGCGGCCGTCTACGGCGGTGAGCGCACCTGGCTGACGCCGGTGCTGCGCCCGGTCGAGACGGCGTTCTATGCGGCGGCCGGCGTGAAGCCGCAGGATGAACAGGGCTGGCGCGGCTACGCGGCGGCGCTCGTGACCTTCAGCCTCGCCTGCACCCTGCTGCTCTTCGCGATTCTGCGGCTGCAGCATCTGCTGCCCTGGAACCCGCAGGGTTTTGACGGGGTGGCGAGCGGCGTGGCGATGAACACGGCCATCAGCTTCGTGACCAATACCAACTGGCAGGCCTATGCGGGCGAGAGCACGATGAGTCATTTCAGCCAGATGGTGGGCCTCACCGTACAGAACTTCGTCTCGGCCGCGGTCGGCATCGCGGTCGCCATCGCCTTCGCCCGTGGCTTTGCACGTAAGGGCGCCGGCACGCTCGGCAACTTCTGGGTCGATCTCACGCGCGGCGTGCTCTACGTGCTGCTGCCCGTCTGTATCGTCCTTACCCTGATCTATATCGCGTCGGGCATGCCGCAGACGCTGGCGAGATCGCTGCCCGTGACCACGCTTGAAGGCGGTACCCAGGATGTCGCGGTCGGGCCGGTGGCAAGCCAGATTGCCATCAAGATGTTCGGCACCAATGGCGGCGGTTTCTTCAACGCCAACGCCGCGCATCCGTTCGAGAATCCCGGCGCGCTGATCAATCTCCTCCAGATGCTGACGATCTTCGCCATTGGCGCGGGGTTGTGCATCACCTTCGGCCGGATGGTCGGCGACGAACGTCAGGGCTGGGCCATCCTGGCGGCCATGGGCGTGCTGTTCATTATCGGCGTGGGGCTGGCCTACTGGGCCGAAACGCACGCGACACCGGCCATGCTTGCGGCCGGGCTGGACCCTGCCTCCGGCAACATGGAAGGCAAGGAAACCCGGTTCGGCACTGCGGCCTCCGCCCTGTTTGCCGTCGTCACGACGGCGGCGAGCTGCGGGGCGGTGAACGCCATGCATGACAGCTTCACAGCGCCCGGCGGAATCATCCCGCTGGTCAACATGCTGGTGGGTGAAGTGGTCGTGGGCGGGGTTGGCGCGGGCTTCTACGGCATGCTCGTCTTTGCGATCCTGACGATCTTCATCGCCGGCCTGATGGTCGGACGCACGCCCGCCTATCTCGGCAAGAAGATCGAGGCCCGCGAGGTGAAGCTTGCCGTGCTGGCGATCCTCGCCTCGCCGCTCGCAATTCTCGTCGGGACGGCATTGGCCGCGTCCGGACTGGGAACAAGCGGCGTGCAGGACGCCGGACCGCACGGGTTCACGGAAATGTTCTACGCGTTTGCGTCGGCCGCCGGGAACAATGGCTCAGCCTTTGCCGGCCTGACGGCGACCAGCGACTTCTACACCTACGGCCAGGCAGCGGCGATGCTGATCGGGCGCTTCCTGATCATCATCCCGGCGCTCGCGATCGCGGGAAGCCTTGCGGCAAAGCCCATCGCACCTCCGTCTGCGGGATCATTCCCGACGACCGGTCCGCTGTTCGTGGGCCTGCTTGCCTTCATCATCCTGATCGTCGGGGCACTGACGTTCTTCCCCGCGCTCGCGCTTGGGCCTTTGGCCGAAGCGACCGCTGGCAAACTGTTTTAAGAGGGGCATCCGATGTCTGACAAGAAAGCCAACCCGGCGTCCCTCTTTGACGCCAAGATCCTTCGGCCGGCCGCGCTTGAGGCGTTCCTCAAGCTCAGCCCGCTGAAGATGTGGCGCAACCCCGTGATGTTCGCGACCGAACTGGTGGCGATCTATGTCACGGTCCTGTTCGTGCGCGACCTCGCCAGCGGAACCGGAGAGCCGCTCTTCGCGGGCCAGGTCGCGCTCTGGCTGTGGCTCACCGTCTGGTTCGCGGCGTTTGCCGAAGCGGTGGCCGAAGGCCGCGGCAAGGCGCAGGCCGCGAGCCTGCGGCGGGCACGCTCGGAACTG
This sequence comes from Hyphomonadaceae bacterium, assembly GCA_027485145.1. Classification (GTDB taxonomy): domain Bacteria; phylum Pseudomonadota; class Alphaproteobacteria; order Caulobacterales; family Hyphomonadaceae; genus Hyphomonas. The sequence goes on from JAIXRO010000097.1 coordinate 8,594, forward strand.
ATGGCGCGCCGCATGGTCGACGGCAAGCCGCAGGCGGCGATCGCGGCCAGCGATCTGAAGCCCGATGACATTGTCGAAGTCGTCACCGGCGAACTGATCCCGGCGGACGGGGAAGTGATCGAAGGCGTTGCGACCGTGGACGAGAGCGCGATCACTGGCGAAAGCGCGCCCGTTATCCGCGAAGCGGGCGGAGACCGCAGCGCCGTGACCGCCGGCACGCGCGTGCTGTCCGATCGCATCGTGGTGCGCGTGACGGCGGCGGAGGGTTCAACCTTCCTGGACCGAATGATCGCGCTCGTCGAGGGCGCAGCGCGCCGGAAGACGCCGAACGAAATTGCGTTGACGGTTCTGCTGTCGGGTCTGTCGCTCGTGTTCGTGCTGGCGGTTGGAACCATCCCCGCGTTCGCGGCCTATGCGGGCGGCAGTGTCAGCGTCGTGGCGCTCGCGGCGCTGTTCGTGGCCCTGATTCCGACGACGATCGGCGGGCTGCTCTCGGCCATCGGCATCGCCGGAATGGACCGGCTGGTGCGCTTCAACGTGCTCTCGACATCCGGACGCGCCGTTGAGGCAGCCGGCGACGTGGATGTGCTTCTGCTCGACAAGACCGGCACAATCACGCTGGGCGATCGTCAGGCGGTGGCTTTCGTTCCGGCGCCCGGCGTCACGGAACGCGAACTGGCCGACGCCGCCCAGCTTGCATCTTTGTCGGACGAAACCCCGGAAGGCCGCTCGATCGTCATCCTCGCGAAAGAACGCTTCCAGATGCGCGGCCGGGAGATGGCCCCCTCGCACGCGACCTTCCTGCCGTTTACCGCGCAGACCCGGATGAGCGGCGTGGACGTGGACGGCATGTCGATCCGCAAGGGCGCAGTGGATAGTGTCATTGCGTTCGTCCGTAGTCAGCCGAATACAAGGCCGGTACCGCCGGACATCAAAACCGCCGCGGATGCAATTGGCCGCGAAGGCGGCACGCCGCTCGCCGTGGCGAAGGACGGCCAGGTTCTGGGCGTTGTGCATCTCAAGGATGTCGTCAAAGGCGGCGTAAAGGAGCGCTTTGCCGAACTGCGCCGCATGGGCATCCGCACCGTCATGATTACCGGCGACAATGCGCTGACGGCGGCCGCCATCGCCGCGGAAGCCGGCGTCGACGATTTTCTCGCCGAAGCCAAACCCGAGGACAAGCTCGCCCTGATCCGCAATGAGCAGGCGCAGGGCAAGCTGGTCGCCATGTGCGGGGACGGCACCAATGACGCGCCAGCGCTGGCCCAGGCAGATGTGGGCGTCGCCATGCAGACCGGTACACCGGCGGCGCGCGAAGCCGGCAACATGATCGACCTCGACAGCGATCCGACCAAGCTCATCGAAGTCGTCTCGATCGGCAAGCAATTGCTGATGACGCGCGGCTCGCTGACCACGTTCTCGATCGCCAACGATGTGGCGAAATACTTCGCGATCATCCCGGCCTTGTTCATGGCGATTTATCCGGGCCTCGGGGCCTTGAACGTCATGGACCTCTCGAGCCCGCAAAGCGCGGTTCTCTCGGCCATCATATTCAACGCGATCATCATTCCGATGTTGATCCCTCTCGCATTGAAGGGCGTGGCCTGGCGCGCGGCACCTGCAGGCCAACTCCTAGCCCGCAACCTCGCCATCTATGGCGTGGGCGGCCTGGTTACCCCGTTCATCGGCATCAAGCTGATCGACGTTGTGATATCTTCCCTCAATCTCGCTTGAAGGCGCTTTCGATGCTCTCCCACCTCCGCCCCGCTCTCGTGATGACCCTGCTCTTTACACTGCTCACGGGACTTGCCTATCCTCTCGCCATGACCGGTCTCGGGCAGATGCTGTTTCCCGCGCAAGCCAATGGCTCGGCCATCGTCCGGAACGGCGCCGTTGTCGGCTCCAGCCTGATCGGGCAGAGCTTCACGTCGGATCGCTATGTCTGGGGCCGGCCATCCGCCGCCGGAGCCGGTTATGACGGCCGGGCGTCGTCAGGGTCGAACCTTGGTCCGACGTCGCAGGTGTTGGCAGACCGGATTGTGGCGGACGCCGGGCGTTACGGCGTTCCATCATCAGAAATCCCCTCTGAACTGCTCACCGCATCGGCCTCCGGCCTCGATCCACATATCTCACCCCGCGCCGCGCTGTTTCAAGCGGGGCGCGTCGCTGCGGCCCGGTCGATCCCGGTGTCCGACGTTGAGACCTTGATTGCTCAGTATACCGAGCAACCTGCGCTGGGTGTGTTTGGCGAGCCCCGTGTGAACATTCTCGCGCTGAACCTCGCCCTCGACGAGCGGAGTGCGACCGCGCGATGAACGATGAAGACTCCCGCCCGTCGCCGGACGCATTGCTCGCCAAGGCAAAAGCGGAAGGCCAGGGTAAGCTGAAGATCTACCTCGGCGCCGCGCCGGGGGTCGGCAAGACATTCGAGATGTTGTCCGACGCGAAGAAGAAGCGCGCGGACGGCCTCGACATCGTCGCGGGCGTGATCGAGACGCATGGGCGCGCCGAGACGAAGGCGCTGTGCGAAGGGCTCGAGATCCTGCCGAAGCGCAAGCTCGGCTATCGCGGTCAGGAACTGGACGAGATGGACCTTGACGGGTTGATCGCCCGCCGACCGCAGGTCGCGCTGATCGATGAACTCGCCCACACGAATGTCGAGGGCTCGCGCCATCCGAAACGCTGGATGGATGTCGAAGAAGTGCTCGCAGCCGGCATCGACGTGTGGACCACGCTCAACATCCAGCACGTCGAGAGCCTCAATGATGTCGTCGCCCGAATCACCCGGGTGCGCGTGCGCGAAACCGTACCGGACGCAATCCTGGACCGCGCCGACGAGATCGAGCTGATTGATCTGACCCCGGACGAGCTGATCGAACGCCTCCACGAAGGCAAGGTTTACGCGCCCGATCAGGCCAAGCGCGCACTGCGACACTATTTTGCGCCCGGAAACCTCTCGGCACTGCGCGAGCTGGCCATGCGGCGTGCTGCTGACCGGATCGACGACCAGGTGCGGGGCCACCGCACCGCTCAGGGCGATACAATCCCCTGGGCAGCGGGTGAGCGCATTCTCGTCTGCGTGGACGAACGGGAAGAGGCGCCGGAAGTGGTACGCCATGCCAAGCGCCTCGCCGACCGCGCCAGGGCGCAATGGATCGCCGCTCATGTCCAGACGACGCGCGAAAGCCGCCTGTCTGACGCCGAACGCGCGCGCATTGCTGAAACACTTCGCCTCGCCTCGCGGCTGGGGGCCGACACGGCGACGCTTCCGGGCGACGCAATCGCGGAGACATTGCTCAGCTTCGCAAGCGAGCAGAACGTCACGCATATCGTCGTCGGCAAAGCGAAGCGGCCCCCCCTGTTTGAAGTCGTGTTCGGATCGGTCGTTCGCGACTTGATCGACAAGGCCGCAACGATTGCGGTCTACGTGGTTCCAGAGGAGGCCGAGCACTCGGCCAAGCGGCCCTTGAGCCGCGCCTTCGCGCTCCCGGCTCTGACGCCGCGGGGTTTTGCGGAGTCTATCGGGATGACGGCGCTGGCGACCGCTATTGCGTATCCGCTTGATGCGCTTGTCGGCGTGTCGAACCTCACGCTCGTCTATCTGGCCGGGGTTCTGATCAGCGCGCTGACTCGCGGCGTGTGGGCGGGCGTGTTCACGGGCCTCGCCAGTGCGCTCGCCTATAACTGGTTTTTCACGGATCCGCGCTACACATTCACCGTCTCCGACCCGGAGAACGTACTGGCGATCATCGCATTCTCGGGCGCCGCGATGGTGGTTTCGACATTGGCCTCCCGCGCGCGCCAGCAGACTCTCCTTGCCCGGACCGAGGCACGCACGTCCCGCGAACTCCTCGGGCTCGCCAAGGGTCTTGCAAGCGTTGCCAGCGAAGACGAAGTCGCCCAGACGCTTGCGGCCTACACCGCTCGCGCCTTTGACGCGGACTGTGCGGTGTTTGCCCGTGTCGGCACACGGGAATTGCGGCTGGCCGGCACGGCGCCGGGGTCTGCCGAACTGAATGAGGCCGATATGGCAGCGGCGCATTGGACCATGGACAAGGGCCAGGCCGCCGGACGCGGCGCCGACACCCTTCCAGGCGCCCGCTGGCTGTTTGTGCCCTTGCGCACAGCGCGGCTTTTCTCGGGCGTACTCGCCGTCGCGCGCGATGGGCTCTTGTCACCAGCCGAGCGCCGCCGGCTGGACGCCATGGCCGACCAGGGCGCAACAGCGCTGGAGCGCGCGCATATTGCACGCGCTTTTGAAGAAGGCCGCGTGGAAATGGAGGCCGAGCGCCTGCGCGGCACGATGCTTGCGTCGTTGTCGCACGATCTGAAAACACCGATCGCCGGCATACTGGGCGCGGCCTCGTCCTTGCGCACCTATGGAGACAAGCACGATGAAAGAACGCGTACGGAGCTTCTTTCGGGCATCGAAGCGGAAGCCGATCGCATGCAGCGTTATGTCGTCAAGTTGCTGGACATGACCCGGCTGGATGCCGGCGGCGTCAAGGCGAAGTCGGAGCCGCTGGACGTCTCCGATGTGGTCGCCGGCGTTCTCAAACGCGCCGAGCCTCTGGCAGAAGGTATCTGGCTTTCCGGGGATGTGGCGCCGGCGCTTCCGATGCTGAATGCGGATGCAAGCCTGCTCCATCAGGTCCTCTTCAATCTGGTCGAGAATGCGATTGTCCACGGGGCGAGCGCTGGGGGAGGTGAAGTGACCTTGCGCGCGCAGCTGGATGACGGAGGGATCATTTTCGAGGTGATCGACGACGGCCCCGGCCTTCCTGCCGGTTCGCAGAACAAGCTGTTCGAGAAGTTCTATCGCGGGGAGACGGCTGCCAGCGGCGGCACGGGTCTCGGCCTGCCCATCGTCAAGGGTTTCGCAAGCCTGATCGGCGCGAAGGTCAGCGCCCGCAACCGGAGCGACCGCACCGGCGCTGTTTTCACCCTTGCTTTTCCGGAGAGCGCCACAGCATGAGGGGCGTCATGCCAAGCGAACGCAACAAAGCCCTGATCATTGATGATGAAAAGGCGATCCGGCGGTTTCTGCGATCAACCTTGGTGGCAGAAGATTTTGCCGTCGTGGAAGCTGGCACATTGGCGGACGGCTTGGCGCAGGCCCAGGCGATGCGGCCGGATCTTGTGGTTCTCGATCTCGGCCTCCCGGACGGTGACGGCGCCAGCCTGATCGCTCCGCTTCTTGCGATCGACAGGCCGGCCATCCTCGTCCTTTCGGCGCTGGACGAGGAGGCCCGCAAGGTCGCAGCCCTTGATGCGGGGGCAGATGATTTCATCACCAAGCCGTTTGGAGTCGCTGAGTTCATGGCCCGCGTGCGCGCCGCGCTGCGCCACCGCCTCGCCATGCAGGGCGCCGAGAGCACCTATGATGACGGCCGCCTGATTGTCGATCTGATCAAGCGCCAGGTGCGGGTTGCAGGGGCAGACCCCAAGCTGACGCCGCTCGAGTTTGATCTCCTGCGCGAACTGGTCAGCCATCGCGGCAAGGTTCTTACCCATCGCCACCTGTTGCGCACGGTATGGGGCGATGCAGATGCAGCCGATGTTCAGGCCCTGCGCGTCCACGTGCGCCACTTGCGCCAGAAGATCGAGGCCAACCCCGACGCCCCGCGCCTCGTCACGACAGAGCCTGGCGTCGGGTACCGGTTCGTCGAAGCGACAGGCGGGTAAAGCGGGTTCGCCTAGAATTCATCGTCAACCGAGAGAATTGCGTTCGTGCTACGCCTCGACTTCATGACGAACGTCTAACCTCCGGCGCAATTCGGACATTCCGAAGAGAGCCCGTTCGACCGTTTTGGTCCAAAAGACGCCGTCCGGCTTTCGCCTGAACCTAGCCCTTCGGCGCCGGGAGCGCCGCGTCCGGGGCGCGGGCGTAGACGGGTGCGGGGGGGTGTTTGGCGGGGTCGAAGAGGCCGGCCTTGAGGGCGGCGGTGATGGCGCTGGGTTGCATCGGGCGCAGGTCCAATTTTGCCGCGAGGTCGCCGAGGGCCTCGTGGCCGTCCATGAAGACGGGGGCATGGAAGCCGGTGAGCATGGGAAGAAGCTCCGTGAGCGGAACTTCCATCACCTCGGCGATACCCTGCCCGTCAGATATGCCCTGCACCCACCAGGTCTGTTCCGGCGGGCGGCGCTGGGCGGCGAGGCAGCCGAGCGCGGGGCCATCGAGGCCGGCGGGGATGGCGGCTTCGAGGCTGGTGATGCCAACCGCTTTCGCGCCGGTCACGAGGGCGAGGCCGCGCGCATAGGCGACGCCGATGCGCAGGCCGGTGAAACTGCCCGGGCCAGCGACGACGCCGATGCGAGTGAGCTGGCCAAGGGTGACCCCTGCCTCGGCGCAGAGTTCGGCGACGAGGCCCGGCAGGCGGCGCTCCTGGCCGCGCGGCAGGGCTTCGCGCCGGTCACACAGGATTTCGCCGTCCTGCACCAGGGCGGCTTCCATCGTGCTGAAAGCGGTGTTGAGGCCGAGGACGAGCATGGGGTGTGTTAGCGCAATGGGGGCGTCAACGGAACTCTGTCGATCCGCGCGCCGGAAACCCCTGCGTCAGGCAGGGGTCCAGACAAGGATAACGTCTCTTCGATCATCTGGGTCCCAGCCTTCGCTGGGACCTGCGGATCAGAGGATGCGGCAGGCCTCGTCAAATTCGAGGCGGGGGCTTCGCGGGAAGATCTTGGTCTTGTCGCCATAGCCGAGATTGCAGATCCAGTTGGCGCGCCAGTGTTTCATCTCGCCGTCGTCGCTCTCGAAGAATTCGCGGTTCACGCCTGCCATGTCGAAGCCGCTCATCGGGCCGCAATCGAGGCCGATGGCGCGGGCGGCGATGAGGAAGTAGGCGGTCTGCAGCGTGCCGTTGCGCACGGCGGTTTCATCCCGGTTGTGATTGAACCAGTCTTTGGCGCCCGGATTGTGCGGGAACAGCTTCGGCATCTTTTCCTGGAAGCCGAGATCGTGCGCCATGATCACTGTCCAGGGCGCCTGCGCGGTCTTCTCGCGGTTGCCTTCGCTCATCAGCGGCAGGAGGCGTTCCTTGCCGGCGGGCGTGTGCACGAAGACGAAGCGGGCGGGCGAACAGTTGGCGCTCGTCGGGCCCATCTTGGTCAGGTCGTAGACGGCGCGGATCAGGATTTCGGGGACGTCCTTCTCGAGGAAGCCGTTCTGGCTGCGCGCGTCGCGGAAGATGACATCAAGGGCATGGTCGTTGACGGGATGGGCCATCGGAGGGTCCTTTTGGGAGGTCTGACTGGGAAGGCGGGAACGGACGGCGCAGGGCGCCGGAAACTCAGATCACGGCCTCGACGGCGGTGACTTCGGGCACATAGGTGCGCAGCATGTTCTCGATGCCCATCTTGAGGGTCTGGGTTGAGGACGGGCAGCCCGCGCAGGCGCCGCGCATCGTGAGATGCACCACGCCGGTGGCGGCGTCGAAACTGCGGAAGGTGATGTCGCCGCCATCCTGCGCCACGGCGGGGCGGATGCGGGTTTCGAGCAATTCCTTGATCTCGTTGACGACCTCGGCGGTCTCGCCCTCATAGACGGGCTCGTCCTCGGCCTGCGCGCCTTCGGCGTCCACGACCGGCAGGCCGGCCATGTAATGGTCCATGATGGCGGCGAGCACCATCGGCTTCACATGTTTCCAGTCGCGTGCGGGCGCCTTGCTGATCGAGACGAAATCGGCGCCGAGGAAGACGCGGTCAACGCCGTCGACCTTGAACAGCGCGCGGGCGAGCAGGCTGGAGCCGGCGCTGTCGGCGTCCGGATAATCGAACGGGCCGTAGAAACCTGCCACCGGAAGGCCGGGCAGGAACTTCACCGTATCGGGGTTCGGGGTCGGTTCGGTCTGGATGAACATGGCGCCTCGCTGTCTCAGGCCAGACATGGCCCGGCGAGGCGGCCAGATCAAGGGATGGCGGTTTCGGCGACTTCCGGGCTGGCGGGCGCCGCCGCCACATCTTCGACGCGGGGCGGCAGCGGGGCGAGACGCACGGCGAGTTCCGCTGACGCTTCCTCGGCTTCGACGAGGTAATAGGCCATGGTCGCCAGATGGTTGGGCAGCAAGGCTTCCGAGCCGCTCTGATTGGAGACGAAGACCGGCTTCAGTTCGGCCGCCCGCTTCCAGGCGGCTTCAGCCCGGGCAAGCTGCAAGGCGAGTTCGGTGTCCGCCGTGATGCCGAAGGCGCGCGCCTTGCCGGCCACGATCAGTTCATGGGCGAGATGGGCCCGGGCCTTGGCGGCGTAGAAGGCGGCGATGTCTTCCCGGCTGGCGGGCCAGGCCTCCTGCTCCGCGTGGATCCGGTCCGACAACGCGGCGCGGTCCTCGGCGGCCCAGGTTGCGAAGAGGGCGAATTCCATCGGCAGCGTCTGTTCCGGCAGCGGGCGCAGCGCGAGACCGCGCGAGGCGCGCGTGTCGAAGGTGTTGAGCGCTTCTGCGGCCGTCGCCACGCGGGTGCGCACCGCCTCGCCCGGTACCGGCGTCAGCAGGTTTGCCGCGGCGGCGAGGTCATTGTCCGGGCCATTGGCCGTGCCGGTCATCTCCGACAGCGTCTTCACGTATTCGGAGAGGCCCGAGAATGTCGCGTCCTGCCAGGCGGGCAGTGCGGTGAGGCGGGCCTGCGGATGCCAGACCGGACGGTCGGCGACGATGCCGGCGCTCGCGATCTCACGGGCGATCTTGTAATTGGCGACGCCCACGCCGGGCACGGTCCAGGGCTGGCTGTCCGGGAAGACGATCGGGGTGTCATCGACCGCGCTCGAAAGGACCACGGCGGCGGGATAGGCGCCGACGATACCCACAACCAGCGAGACCTTCGCCAGGGTGACGATGCGCCGCCATGCCTTCTGGGCGCTGAGCATGATCGGGCTGGGTTCGGCGTGGTCGAGCGAGACGAAGTGCTCAGCCGCGCTGGCGGGCGCCGGGCGCACCTTCTTGCGGACGTCTTCCTCGTAGGCCTTGGGCACTTTGGCAGCAGCCGAGCGTGCGGGCATGGGTTTGCGCCTGTCCTGAGCCGATGATGTCGTCGATTTCATGTTGCCGCGAATATGCGGGCATCAGCGTGGCAAGAACAGGGCGGACAGCATGAAATTTCGGATAAATCGGCAGCCGCCCGGCCGTTAACCTCAGTTAACCGGCAGGTGGCACGATTTCGGCCGCAGTCGTGACCTCGATCTCGCTGCCGGATTCGTCCGTGAACGTCAGAATCACGTCCACCGAGGAGCCTGATTCGATGGGACCGACGCCGAACAGCATCAGGTGATTCCCGCCGCGTTCGAGCACCAGCGGCGCCGCTTCGGTGACCGGGAAGCTCTCGACCTGGCGCATCTGCATCATGCCGCCGTCCATGGACATCGTGTGCAGCTCGACCTTCCGGGCCGCCGCCGTGGTGGCGCCGATCAGGGTGACGGGCTCACCCTGCACGCTGACCGTGAGGCCGCCGCCGGTGAGATCGCGCCCGGCGGGCGGCTCGACGATGAACGCACCGCTGACCTCGATGACGGTCTCGCCTTCGGCGGTCGGCGCCGCGGCGCCGCAGGCCGCCATGAACAGGATGGTGGGCAGGATCAGGGGGGTGAGGAAGCGCATGGGATGATCTCCGGTGACATGAAGGTGAGGATGGGCCAGCGGGGCGCCCTTCGGCAAGCGCCCGCGCGGTCGCAGGGGGTCAGGGCCGCCAGAAGCCGACGACGCGGCGGACCTCGTCCATGATCGGCGCGGCGACCGCGTTCGCACGCCGGGCGCCATCGGCCAGCACGCGGTCGATCCCTGCCGGGTCGGCGAGGATCTCGCGGTAGCGCGCGGTGATCGGGGCAAGGTGGGCGACGGTAACGTCGGCGAGCGCGGGCTTGAAGACGCCGAAGCCTTTGCCTTCAAACTCGGCGAGCACGCTTTCGACGGTCCGGCCGGAGAGCGCCGCGTAGATGCCGACGAGGTTTTCGACTTCGGGGCGGCCTTTCATCTCTTCGGCGGTGGCCGGGATGACGCCGGCATCGGTGGTCGCCTTCTTGATCTTCTTCGAGATCGCGTCGGCATCATCGACCAGGCTGATGCGCGAGAGGTCAGACGGATCGGACTTCGACATCTTCTTCGTGCCGTCCTTTAGTGACATGATCCGGGCGCCGGGGCCCTTGATCATCGGCTCGGGCAGCGGGAAAAATCCGGGTACCCCGTATTCGCGGTTGAAGCGTTCGGCGATGTCGCGGCTGAGTTCGAGGTGCTGCTTCTGGTCCTCGCCGACGGGCACGTGCGTTGCCTTGTAGGCGAGGATGTCGGCAGCCTGCAGCACCGGATAGGTAAAGAGGCCGACCGAGGCGCGCTCGGCATCCTTGCCCGCCTTGTCCTTGAACTGGGTCATCCGCTCGACCCAGCCCATGCGGGCGACACAGTTGAAGATCCAGGCCAGCTCGACATGCGCGAGCACCGAGGACTGCGCGAAGATAACCGATCTGGCCGGATCCACACCGGCCGCCATGAAGGCGGCGGCGATCTGGCGGGTCTGGTCGATCAGGGCGCCGGGCTCGACGGGCATGGTGATGGCGTGCAGGTCCACGACGCAGAAGATGCAGTCATGGCCCTCGGCCTGCAGGTCGGCGAACTTCTTCAGGGCGCCGAGATAGTTGCCGAGGTGCAGGTTTCCCGTCGGCTGGATGCCGGAGAAGACCCGTTTGGGGCCGGTATAGGCGGGGGGCGTGTCAGTCATGATCCGGGGCGTTTAGCCGTTTTGATCAGCGCCGCAAAGCCTGCCGCAGGTCGCGGATGCGCACCGCGCCCGTCAAAAGCGCGGCAATGGCGTAGACCGACATGCCCACCAGGATGATCACGACCGCGGAAAGTTCCTTCGAGCCGCCCAGCGCGCCCTGAATGGCCGGAAGTTGCCAGAGCATCAGTAGGATGGAGCCGGCGAGGATCAGTGTGGCGAGGCCCGCGCGGACGAGGCCGGAGATCAGCTTCGGACCGGGCCGGTACCAGCCACGCCGGGCCAGGGTGAAGCCGAGCAGGCCGGCATTAACCCAGGCGGCGGCGCTGGTGGCGATGGCGAGGCCCGGAAACCCCGGCACGCCGGACTGCTTCAGCCAGAAGAACAGGCCTGCCCCGAGCAGCGTGTTGATGACGACCGAGACGAGCGCATAGCGCATGGGTGTCTTTGTATCTTCGCGGGCGAAGTAAGGCGGGGCGAGCACCTTGATCAGCACGAAGGCTGGCACACCCCAGGCAAAGTGGAACAGCGCGGCACCGGAGGCGGCGGCGTCCGAAGGCAGGAAGGCGCCGCGCACGAAGAAGGCGTCGATCAGGAAGGTGGGGGCGGCCATCAAGGCGGCGGCGGCCGGCAGGGTCAGCGCCATGGCGAGGCCGAGGCCTTCGTCGATGGTGCGGGCCCCGGCAGCAGTGTCGCCCGCCCGCGCGGCACGGCTGAGGCGCGGGAGGATGGCCACGCCCACCGCCACGCCGACCAGGCCAAGCGGCAGCTGATAGAGACGGTCTGCCGCGTAGAGCCAGCTCTTGGCGCCAACCTCGAAACTCGCGAGCGACTGGCTGACGATGATGTTGATCTGCGTACCCGAGGCCGCGATGGTGCCGGGCACGGCCAGCATCAGCATCTTCTTCACGGCGGGCGTCAGGCGCGGCCAGCCGATCAGGCTGAGATTTACCTTCTGGTGCGAGATGCCCCACCACAAAGCGCCAGCTTGTAGCAGGCCCGCCACGAAGAAGGCGATGGACGCGTAGATGGCCGTCAGTTGCGGCGTGGTGCCGAGCAGGCCCGCCGGAATGAGGCAGAGGTTCAGGAGGGTCGGCACGCCGGCGGACAACACGAACCGCTCCAGCGAGTTCAGTACGCCGGAAAACAGCGCCCCGATCGCCATGAAGGTGAGGTAGGGCATGGTGATGCGGGTGCAGAGCACGGCGAGATTGTAGTTTTCGGTGTCGTTCGCCTGGCCGCCATGGATGACGAGCAGGACCCAGGGCATGAAGATCTGCGCGAGGATCGTCAGCGCGGCGGTGGCGGCGAACAGGACCTTCAGCGCGTCATCGGCAACCGCCCGCGCCGCCTCGGGCCCATCGGCCTCCAGCGTGCGGGCATAGGTCGGCACGAAGGCGGAGGCGAAGGCGCCCTCGGCGAAGACGCGGCGGAACAGGTTCGGGAATTGCTGCGCCGTCGCCCAGGCATCCCCCACCGGCCCGGCGCCGATCTTGGCCGCAAGGATGATATCGCGGGCAAATCCGAGCATGCGGCTGGCGAAGGTCAGCGATGCCTGAACGGCGGTGTTGCGAACAAGGCTCATGCTGCCCGCCTTTGCCGAATTCTCAGAAGCTGTCCACGGCGCGGGAGCGTTTAAGCTTCCTTGCCGGGGTTTGCGGGCCGTCGGGCTCCTCGGCGGACAGGACCGCCATCAGCCGCTCCTTGACGACTTCCTTGCGGGCCTTTGTCAGGTGTCCGGCGGCGGAAGTGCCGGACTGGACGTAGAACGCGTCAAAGACGCGTTCGCCATACGAGCCGACATGTGCCGAATGGATCGACAGTTTCAGGTCCGCGAGCACCTCGGCGACTTCGTGCAAGAGGCCGGGCCGGTCGCGGGCGGCAAGGTCGATCACGGTGCAATCGGCGGAGATGTCGTCATGGATCTGCACCGAAGGCTGGACGAGGAAAGCGGCTTCGCGCCGTGTCGTCCGGGATTTGAAGCCGCCCTTGGCGGGATTGCCGTCCAGTGCCGCGCGGATCGCCTTCTCGAGCGCAGCGAGGCGCTGGGCGTCGCCCTCGCCGAACGGCAGGCCCCGGATGTCCTGCAGCATGAACACGTCCACGATGCGCCCGCCGCGCGAGGTGAACACCTGGGCCGCGACGATGTTCGCGCCGAGACGGGCAAGCGTGCCGGCGAGGTCTGCGAACAGGCCCGGACGGTCCTTGCCCGAGACGAGCAGCGCCACCGCGCCCGCTTCCGGCGCAATGCGCGCGGTAACGACATCGCCGCCCTTCGCGAGCGCGCCGGCATGCCAGGCGATGTCGCTTTCATCGAAGCCCGTCCAGTAGGCGGTCTCGAGTTCGAGCAGCAGCGGCGGCAGGGAGCCGAGCCGGTCGACGATCGCGGCGCGGCGATCCTCGGCCCGGCGTTCGAGTTCGCCCAGCACGCCCGCTTCGTCGGTCCGCCCGCCGCGCAAGGCGGCGGCGGTATTGTGATAGAGGTCGGCGAGCAGCTGGCCCTTCCAGGCATTCCAGACCGCCGGGCCCACCGCCTTGATGTCGGCGACCGTGAGAATGTAGAGCAGGCGCAGGCGTTCCAGCGAGCCGACGAGACGCGCAAACTTCACGACGGTCCGCGGATCGGAGATATCGCGCTTCTGCGCCGTTTCGCTCATTTCGAGGTGATGGCCGACCAGCCAGACAACGAGATCGGTTTCCTCATCCGGCAGGCCGAGACGCTCGCAGGCGCGCCGCGAGGTGATCATGCCGGCCTGTTGCTGGTCGCCCTTGCCCTTGCCCGTGTCGTGCAGGAGCATGGCGAGATAGAGCGCGCGGCGGTTCTCGATCTGGCTGAACAGTTCATGCGCCAATGGCGCGATGCTGCCGCGGCCGTGTTCCAGATCGGCAATCGTCTCGACCGCGCGCAGCGTATGCTCATCGACCGTATAGTGATGATACATGTTGAACTGCGTCTGGGCGACGATGGTGCCGAATTCCGGGATGGCGCGGCCCAGCACGCCGGCCTCGTTCATGCGCCGGAGCGTGAGGCCCGGATCGTCACCGCCGAGTATCGAGTCCAGGATCAGGCCCTGCGCTTCGGGTGTCTCGCGCACGGCGTCCGTCAGGGTACGGAGATTGCGCGTCAGCGCCGTCAGCGCGGTCGGATGGATGTCCTTGCCCTCGCGCCGGGCGATGGTGAACAGGCGGAGCGTGTTCAGGGGATCGCTGGCCATCACGCTGTCATCGGTGATGCTGATGCGGCCCGTCTCGACCATGAAGCCCGCTTCCGGCAAGGGGTGCGGGGCGCGCGCGGGCAGGAACCGGCGCAGGCCCTCGGGCTTCTTCTTGTGCTCGGCCTCGAGCTTGGCGGCGAGGATGCGGGTCAGTCCGCCGACATCCTTGGCGACGAGGAAATAGCGCTTCATGAAACGCTCGACACCCTGCTGGCCCTCGCGGTCGCGGTATCCCATGCGGGCGGCAATCTCGGGCTGAAGGTCAAAACTCAGCCGGTCTTCGGCGCGCCCGGTGACGAAGTGGATGTGGCAGCGTACGGTCCACAGGAACCGGCCCGCGCGAACAAAGACCGCATATTCATGCTCCGTGAACGGACCGGCGCGCATCACGTCTTCCAGCCGCTCGCCGCCATACATGTGCTTGACGATCCAGTAGAGCGTCTGCAGGTCGCGCAATCCGCCCTTGCCTTCCTTCAGGTTCGGCTCGACCACGTAGCGTGCATCGCCGGTGCGCGCATGGCGGGCATCGCGCTCCGCCAGCTTGTCGGCGATGAATTTGGCATCCTTGCCCTTCACCGCCTCGCGGTCGAACAGGGCGATCATGTCGCGGGCGAGGGCTTCGTCACCGCAGATGAAGCGGGCGTCCAGCATGCTGGTCTTGATGGTGACGTCATCCTGGGCGAGCTTCACGCACTCGATCGGTGTACGGAAGGCGTTGCCGACCTTGAGCCCCATGTCCCAGAGGGCATAGAGCATGTATTCGATCACGCTTTCCGTATGCGGACTGGCCTTGTAGGCGCGCAGGAAGAGCAGGTCTGTATCCGAGGACGGCGCCATGACGCCGCGGCC
>JAIXRO010000122.1 GCA_027485145.1 Hyphomonadaceae bacterium
ACATGCGCGTGAAGTACGGGTCCTGGCGAAGGGCGCTGAGCGTCTGCATGCGCGAAGTATAACGCCGGGCCCGGAGGGGGTGCGTTCGCGGCGGGGAAGTATTTTACAAGCGCTTGATGGGCTTCAAGATTTTGTTCTTCGGGGGCGCGGATTTCGTAGGCACAAGTGCCCGCATCTCCCATTTCATGGGAGAGGGGTCAGGAGGCCGGTTTCGGTTTGCGGACCGCTTTGCGCATCAGCCCTTCCTGGGCGACGGAGGCGACGAGGTGGCCTTGCGAGTCATAGACCGAGCCGCGGTTGAAGCTGCGGGCGCCGCCGGCATAGGGGCTGTCCATCGTGTAGAGGTGCCAGTCGTCGAACTTCAGCGGGGCGTGGAACCACATGGCGTGGTCGAGGCTGGCCGACATCAGCTCGCCAGTCATCCAGGAGATGCCGTGCGGGCGGTTGCCGGTGCCGAGGAGCGCCATGTCCGAGGCGTAGGCGAGGAGGCAATGGTGCAGCCAGGGCGCCTCGTCGATGGGGCGCGCGACGCGGAACCAGAGGTGCTGCACGTCGCTCGCCTTGGCGGGCTTCAGCGGATCGAGCGGCTCGACTTCGCGCATCTCGACCGGACGGGGGCGGAGGAAATGGCCGCGGTGGCGGGGCGGCAGTTTCTCGGCAAACTGGCGGCGCCATTCGATACGGTCGTCCAGCGTGTCGGGGCCGGGTACCTCTGGCATGGCGTGCTGGTGGTTCCAGGCCTCTTCGGGCACGTGGAAGCTGGCGGCAAGGTTGAAGATCTGCTGGCCGTGCTGGATGGCGACGACGCGGCGGGTGGTGAAGCTGCCGCCATCGCGGGCGCGGTCCACCTGGTAGACGATCGGCACCTTGGGGTCGCCGGGGCGGATGAAATAGGCGTGCAGGGAGTGGCAGGTGCGGTCGTCCGTCACGGTGCGGTAGGCGGCCACGAGGGCCTGGGCGATGACCTGGCCGCCGAAGACGCGCTGGCTTTCCTCCTCGTCCGGGCTCTGGCCGCGGAAGAGGTCGAGTTCGAGGCGCTCGATATCGAGCAGGGTGAGCAGGTCTCCGACCGGATCGAGGGGCATCGCACGTGTCCTCTTTTTATCTTTGTGCAGCGCAGCAATATGCCGTCACGCCGGGGAACGCAATCGGCCGATCATGCCGGTTTTCTTTGACAAGCCGGGCAAAACGTCTTTGTCTTGCAGCCTTCAGTTCCCGATTTTCCCTACGACGCTCTATGGCCGGAGGCGCCGCACATGAACCCGTTTGTCATTATTCCGCGTGAGTTCGCGTTTTTCCAGGCCGCGCAGCGCCTGAAGAAATGGACGGGCGACATCACCACGGAGTCCGACTTCATCGTGGCGGATGATTTCGAGCGATCGGTGGATGCCCACAAGAAGAACGTGGCGTTCCGGTTCGAGGGCAAATCCACGACCTATGCGCAGTTTGATGCGCGGGCGAGCCGGTTCGCCAACTGGGCGATGGCGCAGGGGCTGAAGCCGGGCGACTGCATCGCGCTGTTCATGGAGAACCGCCCCGATTACGTCGCGGCCTGGGCCGGGTTCGCGAAGGCCGGACTCGTCACGGCACTGATCAATCACAACCTTGAAGGCGACGCGCTGGCGCACTGCGTAAACATTGCCGGCGCCAAGCTGATCGTGACGGGGGCGGACCAGGACGAATCCATCCGCAGCGCGATGAGCCTGATCGTTGGCGCGCCGGCGGTCTGGACACTCGGCGGCAAGCTGGGCGCCGATCTCGAGGGGGCGCTGGAGGCGTTCTCGGAGAAGCGGCCGCCTCGCAGCGTGCGGGCGGGAATGACGGGCGCGAGCCTTTGCCTTTATGTCTACACGTCGGGCACCACGGGCCTGCCGAAGGCGGCAAAGCTGACGCAGGCGCGCACGCGCGGCATGATGCGCAGCTTCATTGCGCCGTGCCAGATCACGCCGAAGGACAAGGTGTACATCACGCTGCCGCTTTACCATGGCACGGGCGGATTGTGCGGCATCGGGCAGGCGCTGATGACCGGCGCGACGGCGATCGTGCGGCGCAAGTTTTCGGCGAGTGCGTTCTGGGATGACGCGGTCAACGAGAAGGCGACAGCGATTGTCTATATCGGGGAGCTCTGCCGGTATCTGCTGAATTCGCCGCCGCATCCCAAGGAGCGGGCGCACCGTATACGGACGGGTTTCGGCAATGGCCTCAGGCCGGAAGTGTGGCAGGCCTTCCTCGACCGGTTCAACATTCCGCACCTGTGCGAGTTCTATGGCTCGACGGAAGGAAACGTCAGCTTCCTGAACTTTGATGGCAAGGTGGGCGCGGTCGGGCGCATTCCGGGTTGGCTGAAATCGCAGTTTGCCAACATCGCCTTCGTGAAGTTCGATATCGAGACCGAGCAGCCGGTGCGGGGCGCGGACGGGTTCTGCATTCCCACGGATGTGGACGAGGCGGGCGAGGCGCTGGGGCTGATCGGCGCCGACGTGCGCCAGCGGTTCGAAGGCTATAACGACGAGAAGGCGACCGAGAAGAAGCTTCTGCGGGACGTGTTCACCAAGGGCGACCTGTGGTTCCGGACCGGCGACCTGATGCGCAAGGACAAGCAGGGCTATATCTACTTCGTGGACCGGATCGGCGACACCTATCGCTGGAAGGGAGAGAACGTCTCGACGAACGAGGTGGGCGAGGCCTTGTCGCGAGTCGATTGGGTGAAGACGGCGAACGTCTACGGCGTGCATATTCCGGGTACGGATGGCAAGGCCGGGATGGCGGCGATCACGGTGGAGGAAGGCGCCGATCTGGGTGGGCTCTATGCATTGCTGGCCGCCAGGTTGCCGAGCTACGCCGTGCCGATTTTCATCCGTGTGCAGCCGGAAGCGGAGACGACGGGCACGTTCAAGTATCGCAAGGTGGAGCTGGTGGCGGAGGGCTTTGACCCTGACAAGGTGACCGACCCGCTCTGGATGCTCGACCCCGAAGAGGCGCGCTATGTGCCGATGACGCAGGGGCGGTATGACCGGCTCGTGTCAGGGGGATTCAAATTCTAGGAAGGCGGGTTGCTTTCACCTAAAGCAACATTTGCCGCAGACCCCTGCGAAGGCAGGGGTCCAGACAAAGCTAAAACTCTCTTCTTTGTCTGGGTCCCAGCCTTCGCTGGGACCTGCGGAGAGGTTTTCTGTGGGTGCAATGGTGACCCCGGCAGGATTTGAACCTGCGACCACTCGCTTAGAAGGCGAGCGCTCTATCCAGCTGAGCTACGGAGTCCTGCCGGCCAAGTAGCGCGGGGGCCTTCAGTGTGTCCACGGCTGTTTGCGGGAGGCCGAGAAATTTTCGGAGTAGGATTTGATCAGGCGCTTGCGCTCGCGGGCTTCCTCAACCGTGAATTTCAGGCCTTCGCGCTCGGCATAGGCGATCGCCTGGTCACGGGTTTCGAAGTGGAGGCGGACCTGGCCGGACATGTCGTCGATGCCGGTCCAGCCCATGAGGGGGTCGAGGCGGCGCTTGGCGGCGGGGTTCACAAACTCAAGCACCCAGTCTTTCGTGTTGCCACGCCCTGATTGCATTGCACTTTTTGCCGGTTTGTAGATCCGCGCTTCCATGTTCCTGCCGTTGCTCCGGGCCGTCCTGGGATAATGGTCGGAGCGATAGGATTCGAACCTACGACCCTCTGGTCCCAAACCAGATGCGCTACCAGACTGCGCTACGCTCCGGAGTCCCGGTGTAATGAGATGGAGGGGCGGCGCAAGGCCTTTTCGCTGTGGAAAGCCGGATTAACCGGAGCGGTTCATCCGGCGTTCGAGGCGCGTCGAGAACCAGGAAATGATGCGGCGCCAGATCTCGTCCTTGAGGATCAGGCCTTCGACGTCATGGTCAATCGACGGGTTGTCGTTGATCTCGATGATGATGACGCCCTGTTCGGTCTCTTTCAGGTCCACGCCGTAGAGGCCTTCGCCGATCAGGCTGGCGGCGCGGACGGCGGCGTTGACGACGTCCGGCGGCGCATCCTCGACCGGCATCGTGGTGAAGCCGCCTTCGCTGGACTTTCCGTTCTCGCCATACTTCACGGTTTGCCAGTGACCGCGCGCCATGCGGTACTGGCAGGCATAGAGCGGCTCGCCGTTCAGCACGCCGATGCGCCAGTCGAACTTGGTGGGGCGGAATTCCTGCGCGATGATGAGTGCAGTGTCCTCGAACATCTTCCTGGCGCCGGCCTGCAGCTCCTCAAGGGAGTGAGCCTTGACCATGTTGATGCCGAAGCTGCCATCCGGCGTTTTCAAGATGACGGGTGAGCCGAGGCGTTCGAACAGGGCGGCAAGATCGGCCTTCTCATCGACAATCTCCGTACGCGGAATGGGCAGGCCGGCCTTCTCCAGGATTTCCTTGAGGTAGACCTTGTTGGTGCAGCGGATCATCGATTGCGTGTCGTCGATGACGGGCATGCCTTCCTGCTCGGCCCGGCGGGCGACGCGGTCGCTGAAACTGTCGATCGCGGTGGTCGCGCGGATGAACAGGGCGTCGAATTCGGCAAGGCTCGGCAGGTCGGTCGGGTCGATCAGCTCGACTTCCACGCCCATCTTCTCGGCAACATCTGCGAAACGTCTGAGGGAAG
>JAIXRO010000011.1 GCA_027485145.1 Hyphomonadaceae bacterium
CGGCCTTCGCGCATTTCCAGCGCCATCGAACGCGAGACGACGTCGCGCGAGGCGAGGTCCTTCGCGGAAGGCGCATAGCGCTCCATGAAGCGCTCGCCTTCGGAGTTTGTCAGGTAGCCGCCTTCGCCGCGCGCGCCTTCGGTCACGAGACAGCCCGAGCCATAGATGCCGGTCGGGTGGAACTGCACGAACTCCATATCCTGCAGCGGCAGGCCGGCGCGCAGCACCATCGCATTGCCGTCGCCGGTGCAGGTATGCGCCGAGGTGCAGGAGAAATAGGCGCGACCATAACCGCCGGTCGCGAGGATCGTCTTCTGCGCGCGGAAACGGTGCAGCGTGCCATCGTCGAGTTTCCAGGCGGTCACGCCGCGGCAGGCGCCGTCCTCGTCCATGATCAGGTCGAGCGCGAAATACTCGATGAAGAATTCGGTCTCGTTGCGCAGCGCCTGGCCGTACAGCGTATGCAGCATCGCGTGGCCGGTGCGGTCCGCGGCGGCGCAGGTGCGTTGCACGGGGCCCTTGCCGTATTCGCGGGTCATCCCGCCAAAGGCGCGCTGGTAGATCTTGCCTTCCTCGGTCCGCGAGAAGGGCATGCCCCAGTGCTCGAGCTCATACACAGCCGCCGGCGCTTCGCGGCAGAGGTATTCTATGGCGTCCTGGTCGCCGAGCCAGTCGGAGCCCTTGACGGTGTCATACATGTGCCAGCGCCAGTCATCCTGGCTCATATTGCCCAGCGACGCAGCGATGCCGCCCTGCGCGGCGACGGTATGCGAGCGCGTCGGGAACACCTTCGTGATGCACGCGGTGCGGAGCCCTGCCTGTGCAGCGCCGAGCGCAGCGCGAAGGCCGGAGCCGCCTGCGCCAACAACGACGACATCAAAGGTGTGGTCGGTCCAGGTATAGCTCGTCATCTGTCGCCCTAACTCTCGAAACCTGTTTCAGCCGGCCCAGACCCGGAGCACCGACATTACCACGGCCACGAACAGGCCAGCAGCGAAAAAGGTGTTCAGGATCAACAGCGCGGCACGTGTGCCTGTCTTGCCGATATAGTCTTCGATCACGGCCTGCATACCGAGGCGCATGTGGTAGAAGGCCGCGCCGGCCGTCAGCACCAGAAGCGTCGCGTTCAGGGGCGATGCGACCCAGCCGAGCGCGTCAGCGTATCCACCAAGGGCCGCGCTCATGATCGAAAACAGGAACCATGGCACCAGGACGATCAGGGCGAGCGCCGAGACGCGCTGGCGGATGTGGTGGCTGGTCCCGGTCTTCGAGGCGCCGAGGCCGCGGGTCGTCTTGGCAGGGGTTACGAAGGGGCTGTTGGACATGTCTCGCGGGCCTAGGACAGAACGGCCGCAGCCATCAGCGCAACGGCGCCGACGATCGCAAACGCGTAGTTGAAAATGGAGATCTGGCTGGCGACTTTCGGCGAGAATCCGAGGCCCGGGCCGTCCCACACGAGATGGCGGATGCCATTGGCAAAGTGATAGAGAATCGCCACCGCCCATAGGAACAGGATCAGCTGACCCGGGATCGAGAAGGCGACCATCTCAATGAGCGCGTAGGCTTCAGGTCCGCTTGCCAGCGCAACCAGCCAGGCGGTGATCAGCAGCGTCCCGAAATAAAGGCCCACGCCCGTGATGCGGTGGGTGATCGAGGCCAGCATTGTGGCGTGGAAACGCCAGACCTGAAGGTGGGGAGAAAGCGGGCGCGAATCAGCCTTCGGGTTTCCGGACATGCACTGGTTCCTTGCCTGCCTTGAAATGGGTTGGCATCGCCTTCTAGGCGCCTCTATGTTCGTGTCAACGCGGGGTTAGCGGGGAGCGACATTATGAAACTGACTGTGCTTGTAGCCTGCTTTCTGATGCTCACCGCAGAAGCTGCCGCCGACCCGCTTGATCCGCTGATCGAGGCCTATGAAGCCTTCGTCCGCGCAGGCGATCCGGGCGAGGCTGCGCGGGCTGAAGGGGCTGCCCCGGTGAGCTGGGGCGCCGTCCGGCCATCGGACATCGCATCCCGGGCCGCTGAAGCACAGGCATTGCTGGCGCAGATCGAGGCCTCGGGCACCGCGCGCACCGTCGATGCTGCGATTCTGAAGCGTCTCCTGACGGAGGAAATCCGTAGCCACGCACTCGACACCGCCCGGATCCCGTTCACGGGCGACTGGGGGTTCCAGGCCGCGCCGGTTTTCGCAGCCCTTCGCCTCCGCATCCGCTCTGAGGCCGACGCTGATGCCTGGGTCCAAAGGCTGAATGATGTACCGAGATTCTTCGCCGAAAACCGCACCAACATGGCCCGCGGCATCACGACCCGCTGGACCGCCAATACCGATCCCCTGGCCACGACCCGTGAACAGATCGCCGCCCAGATCGTTGAAGACCCGGCAAAAAGTGAGCTGTACGCGCCGTTCCTTTCCCTGCCCGACACCATCCCGCCCAAAGCGGCAAAGCGCCTGAAAGCCGAAGGCCTCGCCGCCACCGCCCGCGCCATCGACGCCTATCGCGACACGGCGCGGTTCATCGACCTCGCCTATGCCCCGGCCGCCCGCAAACAGGCGGGCATCGCGGTCCTTCCCGGCGGGCGCGACGCCTATGCCGCCGCCGTAGATGCGCACACTGCCGGTGCCGGTTACGACGCCGAAGAGATCCACGCTATTGGCTTGTCCGAAGTCGCCCGTATCCGCGCCGAAATGGGCAAGGTGATGGTTGAGGCCGGTTTCACCGGCACCTTCGCCGAGTTCCAGGCCTATCTCCGCACCGATCCAAAATTCTATGCTCAGACCGATGCCGAGCTGATGGCAAAGGCGAAGGAAATCACCGGCCGGATCGACGAGATCCTGCCGCTCTGGTTCAATACCCTCCCCAAGCTCGGCTACACCGTCGATCCCGTCCCGCTGTCGATTGCGCCCGGCTACACCACCGGCCGCTACTCGCAGGGCGATCCCGCCGAAGGCCGGCTGGGCAGCTATCTCGTTAACACCTACGCGCTTGAGCAGCGTCCACTTTACGAACTCCCCGCCCTCTCGGCGCATGAATCCGTCCCCGGCCACCACCTGCAGATCGCGCTGGCGCAGGAAATGTCGGACCAGCCTCGCTTCCGGCAGGAGTATTACGCGACCGCCTTCGGGGAAGGCTGGGGCCTCTATGCCGAGCGCATCGCGGGTGAAGCGGGCATCTATCAGACGCCTTACGAGCGCTTCGGTGCGCTGTCCTATGAAATGTGGCGCGCCTGCCGCCTCGTCGCCGACACAGGTTTGCACTGGTATGGCTGGACCCGCGAAGAGGCCGAAGCCTGTTTCATCGAGAACTCCGCGCTCTCGCCCCTCAACATCAAGACCGAAGTGACCCGCTATATCGGCTGGCCCGGCCAAGCCACTGCTTACAAGATTGGCGAGCTCAAGATCCGCGCCCTGCGCGCCGAAGCCGAAGCCGCTTTGGGTGATCGCTTCGACATCCGCGAATTCCACGACGTCGTGCTCGGCCAGGGCGCCGTCCCGCTCGATGTGCTCGACGCGCAAGTGAAGGCGTGGATCGAGTCATTTCCATAACGTCCAACATTCCCAGAGGTTTTCATGCGGTCGCCTGTTGCAGTCCTGACACTCATTCTCGTGAACGCCTGCGCCGCGCCCGAACGGGCTCCGGAAGCGGCTGCGCCAGCGCCTTTGGCCAGTGACGCCGAGATCGACGCCGCCATCGCCGCGCCGGTCACCGGTTTTGCGGCCAACATGCGCTGGAACGAGCCCTCCGCTCCGTTCACCGTGATCGGCAATATCCACTATGTCGGCACGGAAACCGTCAGCGCCTGGCTGATCACCACGCCCGAGGGGCATCTCCTGATTGACGGCATCGTGCCGCAATCCCCTCCCTTGATCCTCGAAAACATCCGGACGCTCGGGTTCAAACCGGAGGACGTGAAGTTCCTCCTCAACTCGCATGCCCACATCGATCACGCGGGCGGGCTCGCGGCGCTGCAGCGCGCGACCGGCGCCGTGATGGTCGCCAGCGCGGCCGACAAGCCCTTCCTCGAAGCCGGCGACATCGGCTTTGGGCCGACCGGCGGCGTAAAGTTCCCGCCGGTCCGGGTTGACCGCCTGATCGCCGATGGGGAGACGCTTTCGCTCGGCGGGGTGACGCTGACGGCGCACCTGACGCCCGGCCACAGCCCCGGTTGCACCTCCTGGACCTTGCCGGTCACCGGTGCAGACGGCGCCAGCCACACCGTTTTCCTCCATTGCAGCGCCACCGTCGCTGGCCAGAAACTGGTGCCGGAATCCTATCCCGGCATGGTCGCTGATTTCCGCGCGACCTTCGAAAAAGTCCGCCTGATGCAAGCCGACGTCTTCCTCGCAAACCATGACACGTTCTTCTCTCTCAAGGAAAAACGCGAACGCCTCCTCGCCGGCGACGCCAATGCCTTCGTCGATCCGGCAGAACTCAAGGCCTTCAACACCGAGATGGAACAGGCCTTCGAAACCCGGCTCGCCATGGAAGAGGACATGGCCCGCTGACGCGCCGGCGCACCTTGCTCTTTGCGGCTCCCGGCTCCACATGTGCCGCCCATGTTCCGCTTTTTTGAACGCCGTATCGATCCGTTTCCGGAGACCCGTCCCGGCGTTCCGCCGAAGGGCTTTCGCGCGTTTGTCTGGCACTACATCCAGGACGCAGCGCCCTGGCTGATCGCCATGTCGGTGTTCACCGCCCTGATCGCCATGGGCGAAGTGGCCCTGTTCGGATTCCTCGGCGGCATCGTCGACTGGCTCTCGACCGCCGAGCGCGAAGGCTTCTTCGAGCGGGAAGGGGGCCGGCTCGCCCTGATGGCCGGCATCCTCGTCATCGGCCTGCCGCTCGCCACCCTCGCGCAGGCGCTGATCGTCTATCAGGGCCTCATGGGCAATGTGCCGATGAGCGCACGCTGGCGCATGCACCGCCAGATGCTCGGCCAATCGATGGGCTTCTTCGGCAACGAATTCGCGGGCCGTGTCGCAACCAAAGTCATGCAGACGGCGCTGTCGGTGCGCGAAGTCGTGATGAAAATCCTCGACGTCTTCGTCTTCGTGATTGTCTACTTCCTCTCTTCCCTGGCGCTCATCGCGACGGCGGATTGGCGCCTCGCGCTGCCCCTGATCCTCTGGCTTGTGATCTATGCCTGCCTGCTCTGGTACTTCGTGCCCCGCCTCGGCAAGATCGCCGAAGCGCAGGCGGACGCCCGCTCGGTCATGACCGGCCGCATCGTCGATTCGTACACGAACATCCAGACCGTGAAGCTGTTTGCGCACTCCGGCCGCGAGGAAACCTACGCCAGGGACTCGATGTCCGGCTTCCTCGATACCGTCCACGGACAGATGCGCCTCGTCACCGGGTTCAACGTCATCGTCTACCTCAACAACTCGCTGCTTGTGTTCCTGATCGCGGGCGCCGGGATCCTCTTGTGGACCGGCAATTTCGTCGGCGCCGGCGCGGTGGCGGTGGCGGTCGGCCTGTCGCTGCGCATGAAGGCCATGTCCCAGTGGATCATGTGGGAAGTCGCCGGCCTCTTCGAGAATATCGGCGTTGTCTATGACGGCATGGCGATGCTCGACAAACCCGTCGCCGTCGTCGATGCGCCGGATGCCGTCGCCCTGCCGCGCGTGAAAGGGGAGGTGCGCTTCGAAAGCGTCGCGTTCCACTACGGCAAGGGCGCAGGCGTCATCGAAAACCTCTCGCTCTCCATCCGCCCCGGCGAGAAGATCGGCCTCGTCGGCCGCTCCGGCGCCGGCAAGACCACGCTGACAAACCTGCTGCTTCGCTTCTACGATACCGAAGGCGGACGTATCCTCGTCGATGGGCACAACATTGCTCACATCACGCAGGAATCGCTCCGGGCACAGATCGGTGTCGTCACGCAGGATAC